>DOWL01000138.1:22280-22529 GCA_003519585.1 Nocardioides sp.
CACGAGGACCAGAAGTTCGGCTTCTCGATCGCCGACGGACAAGCCCTCGACGCCGTACGCCGTGTCGTGGAGGCGCCCAGCCTGACGCTGCTCGGTCTGCACTCCCACATCGGCAGCCAGATCTTCCAGACCGCCGGGTTCGAGGTCGCCGCCCGTCGCGTCCTCGCCCTGCACGCCCGGGTCTCGGAGGAGCTCGGCGTCGAGAGCCCCGAGATGGACCTCGGTGGCGGCTTCGGCATCGCCTACACC
>DOWL01000138.1:22681-30575 GCA_003519585.1 Nocardioides sp.
CACCACCCAGGATCACCCCGCCGATCCGGCGCAGTTGGCCACTGAGATGACCAAGATCGTCGAGCACGAGTCCGCGGCGCTCGGCATCGAGGCGCCGCGGTTGAGCATCGAGCCCGGCCGCGCGATCGTGGGCCCGGCGATGTGCACCGTCTACGAGGTGGGCACCGTCAAGCACGTCACCCTCGACGGCAGCGCCAGCCGCACCTACGTCAGCGTCGACGGCGGGATGAGCGACAACATCCGCCCGGCCCTCTATGACGCCGACTACTCCTGCACCCTGGCCAGTCGCAGGTCCGACGCACCGCCGGTGCTGGCCCGAGTGGTCGGCAAGCATTGCGAGGCCGGCGACATCGTGGTGAAGGCCGAGTTCCTCCCTGCCGACGTCCGCGCCGGTGACCTGGTGGCCGTGCCCGGCACCGGGGCCTACTGCCGGTCGATGGCCTCCAACTACAACCACGCGCTTCGTCCTCCGGTCGTGGCGGTGCGCGACGGCGAGACGCGAGTCGTCGTACGCCGCGAGACGATCGACGACCTGCTGGCGACTGATCTTGGCAACGATCTTGGTACTGACAAAGGGATGGCCCCGTGACAGACAGACGCCTCAAGGTCGCGGTGCTCGGCTGCGGCTCCGTGGGTTCTCAGGTGGTCCGGCTGCTCCAGGAGCAGGCGGCTGACCTGGCCGCACGCGTGGGTGCCCCCGTGGACCTGGTCGGCGTCGCCGTCCGCCGGCTCGACGCGGCGCGAGACGTCGAGGTGCCCGACGGGCTCCTCACCACCGACGCCGAGGCCCTGGTGGCCCGAGACGACGTCGACCTGGTGATCGAGGTGATCGGCGGCATCGAGCCGGCCCGGACCCTGATCCTCTCGGCGCTGGAGAACGGCGCGAGCGTGGTGACCGCCAACAAGGCACTCCTGGCCGAGGACGGCCCGACCCTGTTCGAGGCGGCCGAGAAGGTCGGACGAGACCTCTACTACGAGGCCGCTGTCGCGGGCGCGATCCCGATCCTGCGACCGCTGCGCGAGTCGTTGGCCGGCGACACCGTGACCAGGGTGCTCGGCATCGTCAACGGCACCACCAACTTCATCCTCGACAAGATGGACACCTCCGGTGCCGGCTTCGCCGAGGCGCTGGAGGAGGCGCAGGAGCTGGGGTACGCCGAGGCCGACCCGACCGCCGACGTCGAGGGGTTCGACGCCGCCGCCAAGGCCGCGATCCTGGCCAGCCTCGCCTTCCACTCCCGGGTGACCGCCTCCGACGTACACCGCGAGGGCATCTCCGAGGTGACCGCGGCCGACGTCCAGTCCGCGAGAGAGATGGGCTCGGTCGTGAAGCTGCTCGCCATCTGCGAGCTCCGCGACGGCGCCGTGGCGGTCCGCGTGCACCCCGCGATGATCCCGAGGAGCCATCCCCTCGCATCCGTCCGCGAGGCGTACAACGCGGTCTTCGTCGAATCCGAGGCGGCCGGTCAGCTGATGTTCTACGGCCCCGGCGCCGGTGGCGCACCCACCGCCTCGGCCGTGCTCGGAGACGTCGTGACGGTGGCCCGCAACGTGCTGGCCGGCAAACGCGGCGCGGGTGAGTCGGCGTACGCCGACCGGGCCGTGCTCCCGATGGGCGAGACGGTGACCCGCTACCACGTCGCGATCGACGTCGACGACAAGGCCGGCGTGCTCGCCACCGTCGCCCTGGCCTTCGCCGAGCACGACGTGTCGATCCAGACCGTTCGCCAGGAGGGCCGCGACGACGATGCCCAACTGGTCGTGGTCTCCCACAGCGCGACCGACGCCCAGTTGGCTGCCACCGTCGAGCACCTGCGTGGTCTCGACATCGTCCGGGAGGTCACCTCGGTGATGCGGGTGGAAGGTGCCGACGAGTGACGACCAAGCCGGCGGGCCGCCAGCGCACGCACCAATGGCGAGGCGTGATCGAGGAGTATCGCGACCTGCTCCAGATCCCCGAGGGCACCGCGGCGGTCACCCTCCGGGAGGGGGGCACCCCGTTGGTGCACTCCGAGTGGTTGTCCGGACTCACGCGCGCCGAGGTGTGGCTCAAGGTCGAGGGTGACAACCCCACCGGCTCCTTCAAGGACCGCGGCATGACCGCAGCGATCTCGGTGGCCGTCCACGACGGTGCGAAGGCTGTGGTCTGCGCCTCCACCGGCAACACCTCGGCCTCCATGGCGGCGTACGCCGCGAAGGCCGGGCTGACCCCGCTGGTGCTGGTGCCCGAGGGCAAGATCGCCGCCGGCAAGATGGCCCAGGCGATCCTGCACGGCGCCAAGGTGATCATGGTCCGCGGCAACTTCGACAACTGTCTCCAGCTCGCCAAGGGGCTGGCCTGGGACTACCCCGTGGCGCTGGTCAACTCCGTCAACCCGGTCCGGCTCGAGGGTCAGAAGACCGCGGCGTTCGAGATCGTCGACTTCCTCGGCGACGCACCGGACTACCACCTGCTCCCGGTCGGCAACGCCGGCAACATCTCGGCGTACTGGCTCGGCTACACCCAGTACCTCGACTTGGGCCTGGCCACCCGCACCCCGCGGATGCACGGCTTCCAGGCCGAGGGCGCCGCACCCCTGGTGACCGGCGAGCCGTTCCCGGATCCGGAGACCCGGGCCACGGCGATCCGGATCGGCAACCCCGCCTCCTGGAAGCTGGCCGAGGCCGCCGCCGACGAATCCGGCGGCCGGTTCCGGGCGGTGAGCGATGACCAGATCCTTGCCGCGCAGCGCGAGCTGGCCAGCCGGGACGGCGTCTTCGTCGAGCCGGCGTCGGCCGCCGGGATCGCCGGGCTGCTGGCCGACCTCGCCGCTGGTGACTCCTATGCCGGCAGCACCGTGGTGGTCACCGTCACCGGCCACGGGCTGAAGGACACCGTCACCGCTCTGGAGGGGTTCGGACCCCTGGTCGAGTCGGTGGTCGACGCCGACGTGACCGCGGCCGCGGAGGCGGCCGGGCTGCGGTGAAGGTCACGGTTCCGGCCACCTCTGCCAACCTCGGCCCCGGCTTCGACTCGCTCGGGCTGGCGCTCGGCCTGCGAGACGAACTCGAGGGTGAGCTCACCGACTCGGGGCTCGTGGTGGAGGTGACCGGTGCCGGCGCCGGGGACGTGCCGCTCGACGAGGACCACCTGGTGGTCCGGGCCATGCGGGTCGGGTTCGACGCCCTGGGCGGCCAGCCGGCCGGGCTGCGCCTGACCTGCCGCAACGCGATCCCGCACGCGCGCGGGCTCGGCTCGTCCTCAGCGGCCATCGTCGGCGGGCTGGTCCTGGCGCGTGCGTTGTCGTCCTCACGCGCGCCTGGGGAAGACACCGCGCTGGACGACCCGACGCTGCTCGCGCTCGCGGTCGAGATGGAGGGCCATCCCGACAACGTCGCGCCGGCGCTGTTCGGCGGATTCGTGATCAGCGGGCGCGACGAGCGGGGCGAGGTGTACGCCGTCGGATCGCCCGTCGACGCCCGGGTCACCTCAGACGTCTTCGTCCCGCCGGAGCCACTCTCGACCGAGGTCGCCCGGGGGCTGTTGCCCGCCTCGGTGCCGCACGCCGAGGCCGCCGCCGACGCGGGGGCAGCGGCACTACTGGTCGCCGCCCTGGCTCACCGTCCCGATCAGCTCTGGCGGGCGACCCGAGACTTCCTGCACCAGGACTACCGGCGTCCCGCGATGCCGGCCTCGCTGGAGTTGGTCGACCGGCTCCGCTCGGACGGCCATGCGGCCGTGGTCTCCGGCGCGGGCCCGACGGTCCTGGCCCTCGGCACCGGCACCGAGCTCGCGGCGTACTGCCCGGACGGCTGGTCACACCATCGCCTGCGGGTGGACACCGGGGGTGCCGCGGTCGGCTGACCCCACGACCCTTTGGTACATTCCTCACTGCGCCGGATCTCGGCGCGGCACCGCATCTGAGGTGCCCGACCACTCTTCCACTGGTCGCTGACCCCTGCCGCTCCGGATGGGCACAGGCAGGCTGCGTCGGCGTAGCGAAGGACCAACGTGACCGACACGAACCAAGTTCCGAACGACGCGCCCGCCTCGGACGGCAAGGCGAAGAAGCGCGGCGGTGGGCTCAACACCATGCTGCTCGCCGAGCTGAAGACGATGGCCGGCGGCCTCGGCATCAAGGGCACGAGCTCGATGAAGAAGGCCCAACTGGTCGAGGCCATCAAGGCGGCCCAGTCGGGTGGCCAGTCGGGTGGCCAGTCGGGTGGCGGGTCCGGTGGGTCCGAGCCGCGCACGGAGCGCCGGGTCCGGCAGGCCGACAAGCAGGCCGACAAGCAGACGGAGCAGCCGGTCGAGCAGCCGGTCGAGCAGCCGGTCGAGCAGCCGGTCGAGAAGCAGGCCGACACGCCGGCTGAGAAGGCGATCGACAGGCAGGAGCGCCGCGAGGCTCCTGAACGCCGGGAAGGCCAGGGCCGGCAGGCCCGGCAGGACGAGCAGCGCGGAGAGAAGGCGCAGGAGTCGGCTCGCCAGGAGCGCCGTCAGCAGGGTCAGCAGGGTCAGCAGCGCGACCAGGAGCAGCAGGGTCGTCAGCAGGGCCGGCAACAGGGCCAGGGCGGCCAGCAGGGCCAGCAGCGCAATCAGAACCAGCAGGCGCAGGCCGACCAACAGCGCAATCAGAATCAGCAGAACCAGCAGAACCAGCAGAACCAGCAGAACCAGCAGAACCAGCAGAACCAGCAGAACCAGCAGAACCAGCCTGCTCAGCCCGACCCGGAGCAGGACCAGCAGGACGACGGCGATGGCGACGGGAGCCGCCGCAACCGGCGCCGCCGGGGTCGCGACCGCGACCGAACCCGGACCGGTGGGCGCAACGAGCCCGACACGACGATCTTGGAGGACGACGTCCTGGTGCCGACTGCCGGCATCCTCGACGTACTCGACAACTACGCGTTCGTGCGCACCAGCGGCTACCTGGCGGGCGTCGACGACGTCTACCTCTCCCTTTCGATGGTGCGCAAGTTCGGGCTGCGCCGAGGTGACGCCGTGGTCGGGCAGGTGCGTCAGCCGCGCGAGGGTGAGCGCAAAGAGAAGTTCAACCCGATGGTGCGCATCGACAGTGTCAACGGGGCCGACCCGGAGGCGGGCAAGAACCGCGCCGAGTTCGCCGACCTGACCGCGATCCATCCGGCCGACCGGCTGCGGTTGGAGACCGGGCACGACGAGCCGATCGGTCGGGCCTTGGACATCGTGACCCCGCTCGGGAAGGGCCAGCGCGGACTGCTGGTGGCCCCGGCCCAGGCCGGGAAGACCACGGTGCTGCGAGCGGTGGCGAGCGCGATCACCGCCAACAACCCCGAGTGCCACGTCATGGTGGTGCTGATCGACGAGCGGCCCGAGGAGGTCACCGACTTCCAGCGCTCGGTCAAGGGCGAGGTCGTGGCCTCCACGTTCGACCGGGCACCGTCCGACCACACCACGGTGGCCGAGCTCGCCGTCGAGCGGGCCAAGCGACTGGTCGAGCTGGGCCACGACGTGGTGGTCCTGGTCGATGGCCTGCACCGGCTCGGCCGCGCGTACAACGTCGCCGGCGCCACCGGCGGGCGGACCCTGGCCGGCGGGGTCGACGCCGCCGCGCTGACCGCCACGAAGCGACTGTTCGGCGCCGCCCGCAACCTCGAGGACGCCGGCTCGCTGACCATCCTGGCGAGCGTGTTGGTCGACAGCGGGTCGGCCGTCGACGAACTGCTCCTCCAGGAGCTCACCGGCACCGAGAGCCTGGTGCTGCGGCTCGACGGTGACCTGGCCGAACAGCAGACCTTCCCGGCGCTGGATCTGGCGCGGTCCGGCACCCGCCACGAGGCGGTCCTCGTGGGTGAGCAGGAGCACGCCATCCTCGAGAAGCTCCGACGCGGGCTCACCGGCAAGGACGGCAAGGACGGCAAGGGGACCGCCGGGTTGCTCGATCGACTGGCGAAGACCCAGACCAACTACGAGCTGCTCAGCACGGTCCAGCGCTCGTCGTAGCAACCACACCCACTCGTCCAAGGCCCCGACCGGTCACCGAAGGACAACTTCCTGCGGGTTCTGCTGCGCGCGCTTCGGAATGCGTCAATACTCGGGGTTGGCAGACACCCTCGGGGGAAGGACGGAACACGTGGCGCTCATCGTCGTGGCCGACGACGACGTGGACATCCGCGATCTCGTCGAATTCAAGCTGGCCACTCTCGGACACCAGATCGTCACCGTTGCCGACGGCAGTTCGGCCGTCGACGCCTGCCGGGACTCCCGGCCGGACCTCGCCGTGCTCGACGTGATGATGCCCGGCCTCAGCGGCCTCGAGGCGGTCCGCGAGATCCGTAGCAACCCAGCCCTCAAGGACATCCCCGTCATCCTGCTCACGGCCCGGGCCCAGCAGTCCGACGTACAGACCGGCTTCGACTCCGGCGCCGACGACTACATCACCAAGCCGTTCTCGCCCAAGGACCTCGCCAGCCGGGTCGAGGCGTTGCTTTCGCGAGTTGGATAAGCGGACTCGCGACGGGCGGCGAACGGGAATGTGACGGTGGTCCCGGACGTTCCGTAGCATGTACCGCTGGTTCCGGTTCACGTCTCGCTTCCGTGCGCGACGACCCGGGGCACGAGAGAGGACACCATGAAGAGCGATATCCACCCCGACTACATCGAGACCCAGGTGACGTGCACCTGTGGCGCCTCGTTCACCACGCGCAGCACCGCCAAGAACGGCGTTATCCACGCCGACGTGTGCTCCAACTGCCACCCGTTCTACACCGGCAAGCAGAAGATCCTGGACACCGCGGGCCGCGTCGACAAGTTCCGCCGCAAGTACAGCCGAGCCGGGTAATCATCCGGCGGCGGCCTCACCACCGCCACCCCATCAGTCCCCTCGCCTGGTAAGTCGCCGGCACGCCGAAGCGTGACCCGGACCGGTGCGCTGTGCCGGTGGCTTCCCTATAATGTGCAATTCAGTTGGCCTGCACGCATCCGGATGACGAGCATGAGCGACGCGAAGAAGGACGGCCGCCTCTACACGGTGACGGACAAGGCCACGGGCAAGAGCTTCGAGCTCAAGTCCCGGGCGGGTACCACCGGGCCTGACGTGGTGGACATCCGCAACCTCTTCACCAGCCAGGGAATATTCACCTACGACCCCGGCTACGGCTCTACCGCCAGCTGCGAGAGCAAGATCACCTACATCGACGGCGACGCGGGCATCCTCATGTACCGCGGCTACCCCGTGGAACAGCTGGCCGCCAAGAGTTCCTTCATAGAGGTCGCCTGGCTGCTGCTTTATGGTGAGTTGCCCAGCAAGAGCCAGCTCGCGGAATTCGACCGCACGATCCGCACGCACACGATGCTGAACGAGACGATCCTGCGGCTCTTCAACGGCTTCCATCACGATGCCCATCCCATGGCGATGGTGGCAGGCGTGGTCGCCTCCATGTCGGCGTTCTACCACGACACCACCGACATCCTGAATCCGCGCCACCGGGACATCTTTGCCCACCGCATCATCGCCAAGCTGCCGACCATCGCGGCGGCCGCCTACAAGCACTCGCTGGGCCAGCCGTTCACCTATCCCCGCAACGATCTCAGCTACTGCTCTAACCTGCTGCACATGTTCTTCGCCGTGCCGGCCGAGCAGTACCACGTGGATCCCGTGGCCGCGGAGGCCATCGACCTGCTGTTCATCCTGCACGCCGACCACGAGCAGAACTGCAGCACCTCCACAGTGCGCATGGCGGGCAGCTCGGGCACCAACCCCTACTCGGCGATTTCCGCCGGCATCTCCGCGCTCTGGGGACCGGCCCACGGTGGTGCCAACGAGGCCGTCCTCGACATGCTCGAGGAGATCGGCACGGCGGCCAACATCCCGAAGTACATCGCCAAGGCCAAGGACAAGGACGACCCCTTCCGCCTGATGGGTTTCGGCCACCG
>DOWL01000208.1:0-325 GCA_003519585.1 Nocardioides sp.
CTCGACGAGCAGCAGGCCACGATGGACCTGGTCACCCGGGCACTCCTGACGGCAGGCGCGCTGCTGCTGGGGCTGGTCGCCGGCGTCAGCTGGCTGGTCACTCGCCAGGTGGTCACGCCGGTCCGGATGGCCCGGCAGGTCGCCGAGCGGCTCGCCGCCGGCCGGCTGCAGGAGCGGCTCCGGGTCAGCGGCGAGGACGACGTGGCCCGGCTGGCGGTGTCGTTCAACCAGATGGCCTCGAACCTGCAACGCCAGATCCGCCAACTGGAGGAGCTGAGCCGCGTGCAGCGGCGGTTCGTCTCCGACGTGTCGCACGAGCTGCGCA
>DOWL01000208.1:428-12124 GCA_003519585.1 Nocardioides sp.
TGTCGCACGAGCTGCGCACTCCGCTGACCACGGTCCGGATGGCCGGCGACGTCCTGCACGACGCGCGCCGCGACTTCGATCCCGCGACCGCGCGGGCGGCCGAACTGCTGCAGATGGAGCTCGACCGCTTCGAGACGCTGCTCGCCGACCTGCTCGAGATCAGCCGGTTCGACGCCAGAGCCGCCGTGCTCGAGACCGACGACGTCAACCTGGTCGACGTCGCCCACCGGGTCGTCGACACCACCCGCGCGCTCGCCGAGCAGCGCGACGTACTCCTCGAGGTGCAGGCCCCCGACCACCCCTGCCTGGCCGAGGCCGACGTACGCCGCGTCGAACGGATCGTGCGCAACCTCGTCACCAACGCCATCGATCACGCGCGGCCCGACGGCGACCGCACCAGCACCGCCCTGGTCGTCATCCGGGTCGCGAGCGACGACCAGGCCGCGGCGATCGCCGTACGCGACTACGGAGTCGGCCTGGCCCCCGGTGAGTCGGCGATGGTGTTCAACCGGTTCTGGAGGGCCGACCCGGCGCGGGCGCGCACCAGCGGAGGCACCGGACTGGGGCTCTCGATCTCGATGGAGGACACCCACTTGCACGGTGGTTGGTTGCAGGCCTGGGGGCGATTGGGGGAGGGCTCGCAGTTCCGGCTCACCCTGCCGCGCCGGGTCAACGGTCCGCTGCGGCAGAGTCCGCTGCCGCTGGTCCCCGAGGATGCCCCGGAGCCGGTCCGATGATGCCCACGCTGCGACGTACGCTGCCCGCGCTGGGGGTGCTGCTGGCCGGCCTCGTGCTGTCCGGGTGCGGTGTCGCCATGCCCGACAGCGGCCCGGTGCGCGAGATCAGTGCGACCGGGTCCAACCGCGACGACGAGCCGGCCAGCATCGACCCGCCCGGCCCCCAGAGCGGCCAGTCGCCCGAGGAGATCCTGCGCGGCTTCCTCTACGCCATGCGTGCCACCCCGGCGATCCGGACCTCGGTGGCGCGGGAGTTCCTCACCCGCGAGGCGAGCGTCGACTGGCAGCCGGCGGGAATGGTGATCTACGACTCGGTCAACACCTTGCCGGCC
This sequence comes from Nocardioides sp., assembly GCA_003519585.1. Classification (GTDB taxonomy): domain Bacteria; phylum Actinomycetota; class Actinomycetes; order Propionibacteriales; family Nocardioidaceae; genus Nocardioides. The sequence goes on from DOWL01000208.1 coordinate 1,498, forward strand.
GAGTCGCCTCGCACCAACAACACGGTCGACGTGCAGCTGGACGACGCCTACCGCATCGACGCCCGCGGCGCCTGGCTCGGGCCGGTCGCCGAGGCGGACGCCACGGTCCCGTTCCAGATGGAGTTGAACGACGGCGAGTGGCGGATCTCCGCGCCGCCGCCGTACCTCATGGTGACCAGGTCGTGGTTCGAGCAGCGGTTCCGCCAGGCCTCGCTCTACTTCTTCGACCCGTCTGCGACCCTGCTGGTGCCCGAGCCGGTCTACGTGCCGCGGGGCAGGCAGTTCGCCTCCTCGTTGGTCAACGGCCTGCTCCAAGGCCCTTCCACCGAGCTCTCCGAGGCGGACTACCTCCCCTCCGACCTGCGCTCGATCTCCGTCCCGGTCTCGCAGGGCGGGGTGGCCGAGGTCGACCTCACCAGCGACGCGGGCGACGTACCGCTGCCGACGCCGGAGCAGGCTGACCTTCTGGTCTCCCAGCTGGCGTGGACGCTGGCGCAGGACGCGAGCATCGCCAGGTTCCGCGTGTCCATCGACGGGCGCCAGATCCTGCTGCCAGGTCAGAGCGCCGAGTTCAGCGTCGAGCACGGCCACGAGTACGCGCCGTACGTCGCCGGGTCGAGCACGCTGCTGTTCGGCGTGCGCAGTGGGGTGATGGTCGGTGGCAGCCCTCAGAACCTGCAGACGGTCACCGGGCCGTTCGGCTCGGGCGACTATGCACTGGGCAGCGTCTCCGTAGATCTCCGCGCCGATCAGGCTGCGGCGGTTTCGCAGGACGGCCACGCGCTGTGGGTCGCGCCGGTCAAGGACAACGGCGGCTCTGCGCTGAAGCTCAAGGGCAACGGCGAGAACCTGCTACGGCCGGCGTGGGACTTCAGCGGACGCCTGTGGGAGGTCGACCGACGCGCGTCCGGCGCCGAGGTGATGTACCGCCGCGGCGACCAGATGCGCACCCTGGAGGTGCCCGGCATCAGCGGCGAGGACGTCAAGGACTTCCTCGTCTCGCGCGACGGATCCCGGCTGATCGCGGTCATCCGCGAGAGCGCCGAGAGCGACCGGATGGTGGTCAGCAGGATCCTCACCACCGGCGACCACCAGGTCGTCGGAGCGCTCGCCGCCGAGACGATCACGCCCGAGGACGCGGCAGGCCCGATCCGGGACGTCTCGTGGCGTACGCCGACGAGCGTCGCGATGCTCTACCCCACCACGCGCACGCTGTTCCAGGTGCGGGTCGCGTCGGTGGACGGCGCCCCGAGCGGCGACAGCCTCTCGGCTCCGATCGAGGGCGAGGTCCTCGGCCTGGCCGGCACCCCGGTCCCGGGGGAGACCAACTACGCCGTGGTGCGCGGTGGGCTCGTCGATCTCGACGACCCGCTCGAGGCAGCGTCGGAGATCGATCCCACGATCGACAGCCTCCACTACGTGGGGTGAGGTGTCGGCGCGCTCACTCCTGCTCGACGCGGATCACCTTTGCCCGAAGGACGGTGGACTTCGAGGGGGTCTCGATGATCTCCACCGATGGGACGGAGTACACGGAATCCTCGATCGTGAAGGCCTGCGACTTCGGCCCCCGATGACGATGCTGGCGATGATCCAGGGGCGCTGGAACAGCGGCGGGCGTGGCTGGGGAGAGAGGGGGCGCCAGGTGCCGTCGGGGTCGAGGCGGTGGCCGTTGACCGTGTCGCCGGGTCGGTAGGTAGGAGGCGTGGTGCCGGGTGCACTCATGGCTCAGCAGATGACGGCGACGCCGAAGGCGTCGAACCTGAGCCAGTCGTCGTTGCTGTCTCCCCAGGTTGCTACCTCGAGAACATTCGATCCATGGGGAGAGCGAAAGACGCTGACGAAGCCCGGGTGGAGGACCTCGGTGATGCCCGGGATTTCGGTCGGGTCGATCCTGCTGCCCATCCAGAAGCAGTTGGACACGTCGCCGGGGAAGGTGACGCGAGTCTTCTTCGTACCCTCAGCCGTGACGCGTGAGGCGGTGATGCCACCGGACTGCCGCACGACCGCGCCGTTCTCATCGATCATTGCCCAGTACTTCGCGGCCGCCGGACCGGCCGGTCCGGCCGGTCCGGCGGGACCCTGCGGCCCCGGCGCGCCGAGCGCCTTGACCGCCTTCTTGTCGAGGGCCGAGAGCGGGATCGAGCCCTTCTTGATGTTCTTGCCGTTGATCATGGCGCCGGCGGTGGCGGTGGTCACCGAGGTGAGCACGATCACCGCGGCCAGCGCCAGCAGCATCCCGAGTTTCGATCGCATCTGAGGAGCCCCTTACATCGAGTGGACGCGAACACCCGGCGATCGGGCGCTCGGGGGGGCCCCTGAGCGCAGGTCAGCATGCCGGGTCGGCCCCAGCTACCGGCGAGCCTCAGCCTCGTGGTCCCGCTCGCGGCGTGGTCGCCTCAGGGCGCACGGTCGACCGACCTCGTGCGGCGAGAGGCTAGAACGGCCGTCGGTTGTCCACAGGTCTGATCCGTGGGCTCGCAGGTGTCGAGACCTGCGGTTTCGATGGGGGCATGACCGAGACGGTGCTCGACGGGATGTTGGACCTGTTGCTGGGGGGCGCGTGCGTGGGCTGTGGTCGGCCTGGCCGGCTGCTGTGCCGAGCATGCGCCGCGGAACTACCGGTTCAGGCTGCGCCTGCGTGGCCGACTCCGGTGCCCGACGGGCTGGTGGAGCCGTGGGCGGCCTCGGCGTACGCCGGCACGCCGCGGTCGATGATCCTCGGGCTCAAGGAGCGGCGACTGCTGAGCCTGGCAGCACCGTTGTCCCGGCTGCTGGCGATCGCCGTGGCCGACGAGCTGCCTCGCGGCAGTCTGGTGGTGCTGGTGCCGGTCCCATCGCGGCCGCGCGTGGTGCGCGAGCGGGGCCACGACCCGACGCGGAGCGTGACGGCCCGCGCGGCGCGCAGCCTCCGGCGCGAAGGTCTCGACGTCAGGGTCGGTGCCCTGCTCGCTCTCGACCGTCGCGTGGCAGATCAGTCGGGGCTCGACGCGGCCCACCGCGCCGCCAACCTGGCGGGCTCGATGCGAGTCCGTGCCGGTCCGATGCGGAGGCTGCTGCAATCCAGCCCGGCGGTGCGGGCTGTGGTCTGCGACGACGTCCTCACCACCGGCTCCACGGCACGCGAGGCGCAGCGAGCTCTCGAGGCCGGCGGGCTGGAGGTCGTCCGGGTCGCCGTGGTCGCCGCTACGCCCCGCCGATCCGCTGTCCAGGACCTGGGACTTTTGGCAAAGGGGACGTAGTCCCCTTCCGTGGCTACCAGTGGCCGACTACCGTCTGTGTATGGGGACCACCCGAGGACGCTAGATCTAGCCAGAGCCCGGGGGGACTCCCGGGCTCTTCCCGTTCTCCCGCGGTCTTCCTGACCAACCGACAGGACACGCCTTCACGGGAGGTTCACATGGACGTTGTGGTCACCGGCCGACACTGCGAGATCACCGACAGGTATCGCAGCCATGTCGAGGAGAAGTTGACCAGGCTCGAGAAGCACGATCACCGGATCATGCGCGTACAGGTCGAGGTTGACTGCGAGGCCAACCCACGCCAACGTGACCGCGCCGTCCGGATCGAGCTCACGGCGTTCTCCAAGGGGCCGGTGATCCGCGCCGAGGCGGCGGCCAGCGACAAGATGGCCGCACTCGACCTGGCGCTGGACAAGATGGCCTCCCAGATGCGGCGCGCCGCCGACCGGCGGCGCGTCCACCACGGTCGTCATGCGCCGGTCTCGGTCGGACAGGCCCTGGCCGGGGTCGACGACGGTCCCGCCGAGGACGCCGAGGAGTCCGTCGCCTCCGACCGCCAGGTCGGCCCCATCACGGTGACCGGTGACGGCCCGTTGGTGGTCCGTGAGAAGACCCATCCGGCCAGTCCGATGACGCTCGACCAGGCGCTCTACGAGATGGAGCTGGTCGGCCACGACTTCTACCTCTTCATGGACAAGGAGAGTGAGCGGCCCTCGGTCGTCTACCGCCGACGCGGGTACGACTACGGCGTGATCTCGCTCGAGGTCGACGGGTAGCACGACCTGCCCCCAGCGTCGGGGCCGGGCGTCGTAGCTCCGTGGGTTGGCCCAACTGGGCCACCTGTGTGACTACCGGCATGCCCCGTCCGTGCCCGAGACACCGCCCACTCGTGTCATGATTCACCGGTGGCGGACACGAAGCACGGGGAGCCAGAGCCCATCCGGGTCCTGGTCGTTGACGACCAGGAGCTGTTTCGGCGCGGGCTGACGATGCTGCTCGCCGCCGAGCCGGGGGTGGAGGTCGTCGGCGAGGCCGGCGACGGACTCGAGGGCACCAGCTTGGCCGCGACCGTCGCGCCGGACGTCGTGCTCCTCGACATCCGGATGCCCAAGCGCACCGGGATCGAGGCCTGCCTCGCGATCAAGGAAGCCGTTCCGTCGGCCAAGATCATCATCCTCACCGTCTCCGACGAGGAGGCCGACCTCTACGAGGCGGTCAAGAGCGGAGCGTCGGGCTACCTGCTCAAGGACTCCTCGATCGAAGAGGTCGCGCAGGCGATCCGGGTGGTGGCCGACGGGCAGTCGCTGATCAGCCCCTCGATGGCGGTCAAGCTGATCGACGAGTTCAAGCAGATGTCGCGCCCCGAGCGTGAGCACGTCCCCGGACTCCGGCTGACCGACCGCGAACTCGAGGTGCTGCGACTGGTCGCCAAGGGCATGAACAACCGGGAGATCGCCCGCGACCTGTTCATCTCCGAGAACACCGTGAAGAACCACGTCCGCAACATCCTCGAGAAGCTGCAGCTGCACTCGCGGATGGAGGCCGTGATGTACGCGGTCAAGGAGAAGCTCCTCGACCTGCCGTAGCCAAATAGCCGGCGACGTCTCGGCCATCAGAGCAGGCCGTGCGCGCTCAGGCGATGGCCCTGCGCCGTGAGCACATTTCTGGCTCTGCGGTGGTGCCGCTGGTTGCTACGGTCCGATTCGCCGCCCTGCCGACGTCTCGGGAAGTAGGTCCATCATCAGCGCCCACGAGCCACCTCCCGCTCGCCCGATCTATACGCCGGGGACCGTGGTCAACGGCCACCAACTCGGCCCCGACGGGAGCTCGTGGCCTGTTCCGCCCCCGCCCCGGCGGCCCTTCTACAAGCGTCCCGTCGGTATCGCCTGCATCATCGTGGGCTGCCTGGTGGTGCTCGGTGCCGTCGCCACGGCGGGGGTGATCGTCGGCGTTCTGAACCAGGACCAGAGCCCTGCCTCGGCTACGCCCACGACGTCTTCGACCGCGGCGACGGTCGAGGCCAGCCCGAGCCCCACCGCGTACGACGCGGCTACGGCGACCACGGGGGAGAGATGGTCGCGGTACACGCGGTTGGCCCGCGAGGACGACCTGCCCATTCAGTACTGGGCGGCGTCCACCGCTGAGGAGGCAGAGTCCGGATACAGCGCGTTGAGGATCTGTCAGCGGTCCGAGGGCGAGTACGCCTACTTCCTCGAGCTCCTGGCCGAGAACTCCAATGAGAGCCAGATGGAGCTCACGCACCGCGGTCAGTTGTTCTACACCCAGGCGTACTGCCCGGAGCGGACGCCGGGGTACGAGGCGGCCTGGGCCGCCCACTAGGACGAGCTGTGTCGGCGGGCTCTGGTTGAGTTCCGTCCGTGGAGTCGTTGAGTCAGAAGCAGGCCCGAAAGATCGCGCTGGCTGCGCAGGGGTTTCTCGACCCGCGGCACACGACGCCGACGATGCGCACGTTCAACCGCACGCTCGAACGGACCGGGGTGCTCCAGGTCGACTCGGTCAACGTGCTCCAGCGGGCGCACTACATGCCGCTGTTCTCCCGGATGGGTGCCTACGACACGACCCTGCTGACCCGGGCGGCGCAGAAGCGGCCGCGGCGGCTGGTCGAGTACTGGGCGCACGTGCAGGCCCTGATGCCGGTGGAGCTGTGGCCGGTGATGCAGCATCGGATGGCGTCCTACCGCGCCCAGCGGGGCAAGTGGTGGCAGGCGGTCGACGACGACCTCACCGAGCGCCTGCTGGTCGAGATCGCCGCGCGCGGGCCCAGCACGGCACGCGACCTCGACGACGGTGCCCCGCGGGACAAGAAGCACTGGGGTTGGAACTGGTCGGAGGCCAAGAAGGCGCTCGATTTCCTCTACATGGCCGGCGACCTCGCGGTCGCCGGACGCAACAGCCAGTTCGAGGTTATCTACGACGTGCCCGAGCGGGTCATCCCGGCGCACGTGCTCGCCCGACCCATCCCGACCCAGGCGGAGGCCGAGTTGGAGCTGGTCCGGCGGGCGGCGCTCTCGCACGGCGTGGCCACGGTGCGCTGTCTGGCCGACTACTACCGGATGAAGAACGAGGCGGTGAAGCCGGCCGTCGACCTGCTCGTCGAGGAGGGCGAGCTGCTGCCGGTGCGGATCGAGGGCTGGAACCGCCCGGCCTACCTCCACCGGGACGCGCGCCGGCCGCGCAAGGTCGAGGCGCGGGCCTTTCTCAGCCCGTTCGATCCGGTGGTCTGGCTGCGCGAACGCACCGAGAAGCTCTTCGACTTCCACTACCGCATCGAGATCTACACTCCCGCCGACAAGCGGGTGCACGGCTACTACGTCCTGCCGTTCCTGCTCCGCGACGAGATCGTCGCCCGGGTCGACCTCAAGGCCGACCGCAAGGAGGGGCGCTTGGTGGTGAAGTCGGCGTGGGCCGAGGACGGTGCGCCCGACGACACCGCCGAGGAGCTCTCGGCCGAGCTCCGCGAGCTCGCAGCCTGGCTCGACTTGAGCGACATCACCGTCGAGCCGCGGGGGGACCTGGCGCCGTACCTGCGTCCGTGAGCAGCGCCTCGACCGCATCCGCGCCCAGCTGCGCGCCGGGCAGCCCACGGACCTCCGCGCCGAGCCGGGCCGCGGCCGCACGGTGCGGACCGTCGGTGAGCAGCTCGGCGAGCACCGGCGCGATCCGGTCGGCGGACGACCCCTTGCGCAGCATTCGGCCGGCGCCGGCCACCTCCAGGCTCGCAGCGACCGCCGGCTGGTCGGTCAGCCGGTCCATCGGCATCACGGCGACGGGGAGGTCGTGCGCCAGGGCCTGCATGGTGGTGCCGTGCCCACCGTGTCCGACCACGAGCGAGGCGCGCGGCATCAGCTCGACGTGGGGTACGTAGCGGTGCACCTCCACGCCGGGGGGCACGATCAGCTCTGCAGGATCGACGGCCGGACCTGTCGTCGCGACGACGTCGGCGCCGAGTCCCCGGGTGGCGTCGAGCACCGACTGCAGGCAGGCACGCATCTTCGGGAACGCGAACGTGCTGAGGCTGACGAGCACGGTCGGCCGCGCCGGCTCCTGGCGCTCGGCGACGGAGACCACCGGTCCGATGCGACGCAGGTTGGCCGGCGGCTCCGACAGCGGATCCAGCGCCGGGATCGTCGCCAGCAGCCGGGCCGCCGCCTGGTCGAGAGCCGCCCGGGGACGCAACCGCCGCAGCCGCAGGTTGAGCCCCATGGGGCCGCCGAGGATCCCGCGGCGGTACGCCGCGTCGTACATGTGCTCCAGTACGGCGTAATGCAGGCCGGCATCGGCAGCAGCGCGCATGGCCCCGAACATCAGCCCGTCCACGACGACCAGGTCGGCCGGACGCTCGGCGACGGCCCGCAGCAGGTCGCGGCCCAGGCCACGGTCGCCGAAGGTGGCCATCATCGCGAGCGGCGAGTAGTCGCGCCGGTTGTCGAAGTCGCGGGCCTCGCGCGGGCGCACCGTCTCCATGCCGGCCGCGGCCAGGGTGTCGAGCTGCACGGCGTGGCCGAGGAACCGGACGCCGTGGCCCCGAGTCATGAGCTCTCGGGCGATCCCGAGTGCGGGCGGCACATTGCCGCCGCCGTCCCAGGTCACGAAGAGGATCTCGGCCATGGTCACTCCTGGGAGGTGAGCGCGGCCACGAGGGCGTGGATCCGCTGTTCGGTGGTGTGGCGGTCGTGGCCGCGGTCGCGCCGCAACTGCTTCCACGTGTAGACGTCGGTGGCGACGCCGAGCAGGTCCACCCGCTCCTCCCGAGCCGCCGGGGAGGTCGCCGCCGGCGGGAGGTACGGCGCGAAGACGGTCTCGACCCAGGCGCGGTGCATGCGGCGGCCGTTCTCGGTGAAGCGCCGTACGGTGTCGTCCGAGCTCTCCTGCGCGAGCATCAGCACCACACCGTCGCCCCGTCGCTCGTAGTGCTCGACGATCACCGCGACCGCCGCGGCGAGGTCACCGACCGGCGCGGTGCGTTCGTCCTCCACCTCGGCCACTGCATGCGCGTACGCCGCCTCCACGAGCCCGGCCCGGCTCCCGAACCGGCGCAGCACGGTCTGGACGCTCACGCCGGCCGCGGCCGCGACATCCTCGAGGGAGATCTCCACGAGCAGCCTCGAGGTGGCCAGCGAGACCATCGAGTCGAGGATGGCGAGCCGGGTCCGCTCGGCCGCCTCGGCCCGAGCGGTCATGGTGTAGGTGCGCGTGGTTTTCATGTCAGCGACAGTTCACGCCAATATTGTGATTGGTGTCAACACCTGTTCACATCAATTTGGGGTCAGCCGTCGGCGAGGAACAGTCGCGCCCGCTCGCCCGTTACGATGAACGACGGTGCTCGACGCGCCCCGCGTACGCCGCCCGCGCCTCGCTCCCGCCCCGACACAGCCTCGACCCAGGAGTCACACCACCGTGCCTGTCATCCTCGACAAGATCCTCCGCATCGGCGAGGGCAAGATCCTGCGGCAGCTCGAAGGCATCGCGAAGGCGGTGAACGCCATCGAGGACGACTTCGTCGCCATGAGCGACGAGGAGCTGCAGGGCATGACCGTGGAGTTCAAGGAGCGGTTCGCCAAGGGCGAGAGCCTCGACGACCTGATGCCGGAGGCGTTCGCGACGATGCGCGAGGCCGCCAAGCGGGTCATCGGCCAGCGCCACTTCGACGTACAGATCATGGGCGGTGCCGCGCTCCACCTCGGCAACATCGCCGAGATGAAGACCGGCGAGGGCAAGACCCTCGTGGCAACCTTGCCGGCCTACCTCAACGCCCTCTCGGGCAACGGCGTCCACGTGGTCACGGTCAACGACTACCTCGCCAAGTACCACGCCGAGTGGATGGGCCGGATCCACCACTTCCTCGGGCTGACCACCGGCGTGATCCTGCCTGAGATGCGTCCCGACGAGCGGCGCGCGGCGTACAACTGCGACATTACCTACGGCACCAACAACGAGTTCGGCTTCGACTACCTCCGCGACAACATGGCCGGCTCGATTGAGGAGTGCGTCCAGCGGGGCCACAGCTTCGCGGTCGTCGACGAGGTCGACTCGATCCTCATCGACGAGGCTCGCACCCCGCTCATCATCAGCGGTCCCACTCAAGACGAGGTGAAGTGGTACGGCGAGTTCGCCAAGATCACCAAGGGCCTCGAGCGCGACGTCGACTACGAGGTCGACGAGAAGAAGCGCACCATCTCCGTGCTCGAGCCGGGCATCACCAAGGTCGAGGACCACCTCGGCATCGAGAACCTCTACGAGTCGGTCAACACCCCGCTGATCTCCTTCCTCAACAACTCCATCAAGGCCAAGGAGCTGTTCCACAACGACAAGGAGTACGTCGTCATGCAGGGCGAGGTGCTCATCGTCGACGAGCACACCGGCCGGATGCTGTCCGGCCGGCGCTACAACGACGGGCTGCACCAGGCGATCGAGGCCAAGGAGGGCGTGCAGGTCCGCGAGGAGTACCAAACCCTCGCCACGGTCACCCTGCAGAACTACTTCCGCCTCTACGACAAGCTCTCCGGCATGACCGGTACGGCCATGACCGAGGCCTCCGAGTTCGACAAGATCTACAGCCTCGGCGTCGTCCCGATCCCGACCAACAAGGAGATGGCCCGCAAGGACCAGCCCGACCTCGTCTATCGCACCGAGGAGGCCAAGTACGACGCCGTCGTCGAGGACATCCGCGAGCGCCACGAGAAGGGCCAGCCGGTGCTGGTCGGCACGGTCTCGGTCGAGAAGTCCGAGCACCTCTCCCAGAAGCTGACGAAGCTCGGGGTCCCGCACTCGGTCCTCAACGCCAAGCAGCACGCCGACGAGGCGAAGGTGGTCGCTGTCGCCGGTCACAAGGGCGCGGTCACGGTGGCCACCAACATGGCCGGTCGAGGCACCGACATCATGCTCGGCGGCTCGGTGGAGTTCCTCGCCGACCAAGAGCTGCGTGAGCGCGGCCTCGACCCGGTCGAGGACTCCGAGGAATACGAAGCGGCCTGGCCGGCCACCCTCGAGAAGGTCAAGGAGCAGGTGAGCCGCGACCACGACGAGGTCAAGGCGCTCGGCGGTCTCTACGTCGTCGGCACCGAGCGGCACGAGTCGCGGCGCATCGACAACCAGCTGCGGGGACGTTCCGGTCGCCAGGGCGACCCGGGTGAGTCGCGGTTCTACCTCTCGCTCCAAGACGAGCTGATGCGGCTGTTCAAGTCCGACTGGGTCGACCGCGTGCTGCAGGTCCTCAAGATCCCCGACGACGTCCCGATCGAGAACAAGCGCGTCACCAACGCGATCGCCAACGCGCAGGGCCAGGTCGAGTCGCAGAACTTCGAGTCGCGCAAGAACGTCCTGAAGTACGACGACGTGATGAACGACCAGCGCAAGGTCATCTTCGA
>DOWL01000177.1:0-739 GCA_003519585.1 Nocardioides sp.
AATGTTACGATCATGGCGATCTCCTCCGGTTATCCGCTGGCCTTGAGTTTTATCATGACAAGCCTAAAACGATCCCAACCTCCTGTTTTCACTTACATCAATCTGGTGATCTCCCGGTCGTGACCGCCGATGAAATCCCCCACCGAAGCCTATTTCGCCGCCCTGGCCGACGTTCGCGCCACGGGCGGCGGCGTCAAGGAAACCTCGTACTACCCCGCGCTGATCAACCTGCTGAACGCGGTCGGGGAAACGCTGAAACCGCGCGTGCTGGCGGTGTCGCAGTTGAAAAATATCGGGGCCGGCAGCCCGGACGCCGGTTTGTACGCCGCCAGTCAGTTTTCCAAGGGCGCGTCCGACCCATTGCCGGGCCAGTTGCCAGAACGTGGCGCGGTCGAGATCAAGAGCGTGGCGGAAGATGGCTGGCTGACGGTCAATAGCGCGCAAGTCAGCAAGTATTGGGAAAAATACCGGCTGGTGCTGGTAACGAATTATCGGGATTTCCTGCTGGTCGGCGAGGATCGCGCCGGTCGGCCGACGGTGCTGGAGACGCTGCGGCTCGCCGATTCAGCGGAGGATTTCTGGGCCAGGCTGGCGCAACCGCGCGCGTTCGCCCAGGCACGCGGCGAGCGTTTGGTGGAATATCTCAAGCGGGTGTTGCTGTGCGCCGCGCCGCTGAGTAATCCCCGCGACGTGGCCTGGTTTCTGGCCTCGTATGCCCGCGACGCGCGGGCGCGGCTGG
>DOWL01000177.1:924-49523 GCA_003519585.1 Nocardioides sp.
TTCGAGGCCGAGGACGGCGAGCATTTCTTTCGCTCCACGCTGATTCAGACCTTGTTTTATGGCGTGTTCTCGGCCTGGGTGCTGTGGCACCGCGAGAACCCCGCACGGCGCGACCGCTTCGACTGGAAGCTGGCGAGCTGGACGCTGCGGGTGCCGATGATCCGCGCCCTGTTCGAGCAGTTGTCGCAACCGTCGCGGTTGTTACCGCTGGGCTTGGCCGAGGTGCTGGACTGGGTCAACGGAGTGTTGAACCGGGTGGATCGGGCGGCGTTCTTCGGCCAGTTCGCCGCCGCCGGCGCGGTGCAATATTTCTACGAACCGTTCCTGCAAGCCTTCGATCCCGAACTGCGCAAGCAACTGGGGGTGTGGTACACGCCGCCGGAAATCGTGCGCTACATGGTGGCGCGGGTGGATGCGGCATTGCGCGAGGAACTCGATATCGCCGACGGACTGGCCGATCCGCAAGTGTTCATTCTCGATCCCTGTTGCGGCACCGGCGCGTATTTGACCGAGGTGTTGCGCCACATCAAGGCGCACTTGGACGAGCAGGGTTTGGGCGGTTTGGCCGGCGCCAAGCTGAAACAGGCGGCGCTGGAGCGGGTGTTCGGCTTCGAGTTGCTGCCCGCGCCGTATGTGGTGGCGCACCTGCAATTGGGGCTGTTGCTGCATCAGTGGGGCGCGACGCTGCAACCGGACGTGGCCACCGGCCAGACGGAGCGGCTGGGCGTATACCTGACCAACGCCCTGACCGGCTGGCAACCGCCGGACGAGGACGGCAAGAAGCGCATGGCGCAACTGGCGCTCAATTTCCCGGAATTGATGGCGGAGAACAGCGCGGCGCGGCTGGTGAAGCAGGAACGGCGAATTCTGGTGATTCTGGGCAATCCGCCGTACAACGGTTTCGCCGGGGTGGCGGTGGACGAGGAGCAGGAATTGACCCGCGCCTATCGCCAGACCCGCCGCGCGCCGCCGCCGCAGGGTCAGGGTTTGAACGATCTGTACGTGCGGTTTTACCGGATGGCGGAGCGGCACATCGTCGAGCACAGCGGGCGCGGGGTGATTTGCTTCATCTCAAATTATTCGTGGCTGGACGGGCTGTCGTTCACCGGAATGCGGGAACAGTATTTGGAGAAGTTCGACCGAATTTGGATCGACTGCCTGAACGGCGACAAGTACAAAACCGGCAAACTCACGCCGGAAGGCTTGCCCGACCCCAGCGTGTTTTCCACCGATTTCAACTCGGAGGGAATTCAAGTTGGAACCGTGATTGCGTTGCTGGTGAGAAAAACCCAGCACGACGATCCCCTCATCCAGTTTCGCCATTGGTGGGGAAAACTCAAACGCGAGGAATTGCTGAAAAGCCTCGATCAAGCGCCAGCGCCACCTTATCAATCGCTGCAACCGCCGCTGGAATTGGGCTTGCCGTTCATGCCGATGCAAGTCCAAGCCCACTATCTCGCTTGGCCGCTCTTGCCGGAATTGCTTCCCGCCTCCTTCCCCGGCGTGAAAACCAGCCGCGACGATGCCTTGGTGGACATCGACCGGGCAGCGCTGGAACAGCGGATGCGCCGGTATTTTGACCCGAACGTCAGTGATGAGGAAGTTCGCCGAATTGCGCCGAGTTTGATGAAAACCACTGCACGGTTCGATCCCAAGCAAACACGCGCAATCCTGCAAAAGCGTGGCTTCCGATCCGAAAATATCATCCGATACGCTTATCGGCCTTTCGATGTTCGTTGGCTTTATTGGGAACCGGAAACCAAGTTACTTGACGAAAAACGCAGCGAATATTTCCCTCATTTATTCCCACAAAATATTTGGCTTGAAGCTCGCCAGCGGCAACCGATGGATCAATTTGATCGTGGTTTTGTAACACGCGCCTTGGGCGATAACTTCGGAAATGGTTTATCGAGCTTCTTCCCGCTTTATCTGAAAAATCAAATCAAACCGCAGAACTCGCTACTCGACGAGCCGGCGGCATTAACCGAATATCAACCCAACCTCAGCAACGCCGCAACCGAATATCTCGCCCGCATCGACGCCGACGCGCCGACACTATTCCATCACATCGTTGCCATCCTGCACGCCCCCGCTTATCGCATCGACAACGCCGGGGCGCTGAAACAGGACTGGCCGCGTATTCCATTGCCCGCGACGCGGGAACGGCTGCTCGCCTCCGCCGAACTGGGCCGGCAGATTGCCGCTCTGCTCGACACCGAAACCCCGCTGCCCGGTGTCACCCAAGGCAAACCGCGCCCGGAACTGGCCAACATCGCCCTGCTGACGGTGGTGGACTCCGCTCCGCTCACGCCGGAACACCTCAAACTCACCGCTGGTTGGGGCCACGCCGGCAAAGGCGGCGTCACCATGCCCGGCAAGGGCCACACGGAAAGCACCTACTCCCCTCTCCCAGCGGGAGAGGGGCCGGGGGTGAGGGCCGAGGCTTTGGGCGATGAAACGCTGGACGTGTATCTCAACGCCGATTGCCGCTGGAAAAACGTCCCGCGCCCGGTGTGGGAATACACCCTCGGCGGCTATCAAGTTCTGAAAAAATGGCTGTCGTATCGGGAATACGAACTGCTGGACCGGCCGCTCTCCGCCGAAGAAGCCCTCGAATTCACCCGGATGGCCCGCCGAATCGCCGCGCTGGTGCTCTTGCGTCCGGTGCTGGATGAGAATTACCGGGTCTGCGTGGAACACTGCATCAAGTGGCCATAAAACCCACTTGATGAGTCCCCTATTGCAAGGCGTCTGGAGCGGGAAAATCGCCGTGAGCGGTCGTTGTCCCGTCTCCCTCCTTGCGCCGACAATGCACCAGTCCAAGGGCGTTCTGGATATGGCGGGAAGCGGCGAGTCGTTGCTCCTCGGGTTGGGCCGCCAGGGCGGCCGACGCCAACACCGCCGCGACGCTCACCAGAAACGAAGGTGGATCCAGCTCGGCGTCGCGCGCATAGGCCAAAATGTGGGCGCTGGCTTCCTTGGCGCAAGCAGCCACCAGAGTGCTGACACGTTTCTCATCGGGGGTCATCGGTCACTCCTGGTCAATAATTCAGGGGTTATAAAAAATAAACCAAGTCATCGGCCTATAAGTCAACCACCCAAGCCGTCCATGAAGTCGACGGCGTTCGTGGCGAAGCAACTCGAATGGACTTGTGGTTCCTGAAAAAATCCTCAATCGTTCCGGCCCGCCGCGCCAGCGCCACTCCCACGCCGGAACATCACCCGATGGTCGATATCCAGCCGGATACCGATCCGTTGCCCCAAGGCATGGTTGTGATGACTGGAGGCCAGGCACAGCAGCCGCGCACCGCTGGGTAGCTTGAGGGTATACAAAAACTCCGCGCCCCGAAACGCCCGCTCCGCCACCTCCGCGCTCAACGGGCTGGCGTCGTCGTGAATCACGTCGTCTGGCCGCACCAACACCTCCACCTCATCGCCCGGCGCGTAACCGTCCGGCAGCGCGCCGTCCACCTCGCCCAACTCCGTCAACACCCGACCGTCCTCCCCGACCCGGCCCGGCAGCAACACGCCCTGGCCGATGAAATCGGCGACGAAACGGTCGACCGGGCGATGATAGAGATTGTAGGCGCTGTCCCACTGCAACAACCGACCCTTGCGCAACACGCCGATTTCGTCGGCGAAAGCGAACGCCTCGAACTGATCGTGGCTGACCAGCAGACCACCGATGCCCTCTCGCAGCAGGATGGCGCGGATCTCGCGCGCCAGCCCCTCGCGCAGAGCCACGTCCAGGCTGGAAAACGGTTCGTCCAGCAGCAACAACCCCGGTCTCGGCGCCAGCGCCCGGGCCAGCGCCACCCGCTGCTGCTGGCCGCCGGAGAGCTGGGCCGGCTTCTTGCGGGCCTGGGTGCCGAGCTCGACCAGGTCGAGCATCGCGCGCACCTCGTCGTCGACGTTCTTCTTCTTGCGGCGTCTGAGGCCGAAGGCGACATTCTCGAAGATGTCGAGGTGCGGGAAGAGCGCGTAGTTCTGGAAGACCGTGTTGACCGGACGCTGGTAGGGCTTGGCGTAGGTGATGTCGGAGCCCGCCAGCACGATCGACCCGGAGCTCGGTGTCTCCAGGCCAGCCACCATGCGCAGCGTCGTGGTCTTGCCGCAGCCCGAGGGCCCGAGCAATGCGAAGAACGAGCCGCGCGGCACGTCGAGGTCGAGCTCGCGGACCGCGTAGAACGAGCCGAAGTGCTTGGTCAGCGCCCGCAGCGCCAGCCCGTCGTACGACGCTGCGTCGGCCAGGCCGGACGGGACCTCAGCCACCTGTGACATCGGCGAACTCTCCTTCGTACTGGGTGATCTGGGCCTCGGTGAGCGGCATGAAGTCCATGGTCACCGAGAGCGTCTCGTCGTCGGGGAAGATGAGTTGGTTGTCGACCAGGCTCGGGTCGATCTTCTCCATCTCCTCCTTGGCTCCCTTGACCGGACAGATGTAGTTGACCCAGGCGGCGAGCTTCGCGGCCGTCTCGGGCTCGTAGTAGTAGTTCATCCACTGCTCGGCGTTGGCCGTGTGCTCGGCGAGGTTGGGCACCAGCATGTTGTCGCTCCAGAGCATCAACCCCTCCTCGGGAGCGACGAACTTGATCGCCGGGTTGTCGAACTGCGCCTGGATCACGTCGCCCGACCAGGCCTCGCAGGCCACGATGTTCCCGGCGGCGAGGTCCTGGATGTACTCGTTGCCCGTGAACGCGCGGACCTGACCTGAGTCGACGACCTCCTGCAGCTTGTCGAGCGCAGCGCCCCACTGGTCCTCGGTGAACTTGCTCGGGTCGGCACCGGTCACCTTGAGCATGAAGCCCATCGTGTCCCGCATCTCGGTGAGCAGGGAGATACCGCCCTTGAGATCGGAGCGGGTGAGCAGCTCTTCGAAGCTCCCGACCTCGTCGACCGCCTCGGAGTTGTAGGCGATGCCGGTCAGCCCGCTCTGCCAGGGCACGTGGCGCTCGAAGTCGGGGTCCCACTGCCGGTCGCGCAGCGGGTCGATGATGTTGTCGATGACGTTGGGGATCTTGGTGGTGTCGAGCTGTGCGATCCAGCCCAGGTCGATCATCCGCGCCGCCATCCAGTCGGTCAGGACCATGATGTCGCGGTCGACCGGCTGGCAGGCGCCCAACTGATTCTTGACCTTGGCGTAGAAGTCGTTGTTGTCGTTGACGTCGTCGGTGTAGTCGACGGTGATCCCGGTCCGGTCCTGGAACACCGAAACCGTCGAGGTCGGCTTGCGCCGCGGGTCGATGTAGGCCGGCCAGTTGGAGACGATCACCTGTTTCTGGGTGTCGGACAGATCAGGCCCGATGCACTCCTTGGACTCGACGGTCACACCGTCGACCGAGAAGAACGGCAGCTTCAACGCGGCGGCGCTCAGGCCGACGAAGGCCACCGCCCCCGCACCACGGACCACGCCTCGGCGGGTCAGGCCGCGCTGCGTGCGCGGCACCGGCTCCAGTCGATCGGGCGGGCCGGCAGTCATCGAGGTCCCCACACGATGCGGATCGTGTCACGCGATCCGGCCTTCAACAAGGGATCTCGCAGTTAAGCAACATTCCTGCAACGAAATCCCTCGTCTCGTGCGGCAAAAAGTAGCCCGACGGGGTACGTTGCGCGCCATGAGGAGTGACCGGACGAAGCGTCATCCACCCCTCGACGAGGTCTCCAAGGCCATCATCACCCAGCTCCAGCAGGACGGTCGGCGCTCCTACGCCTCGATCGGCAAGGTGGTCGGGCTCTCCGAGGCCGCGGTGCGCCAGCGGGTGCAACGGCTCACCGACGCCGGGGTGATGCAGGTCGTCGCGGTCACCGACCCGATGGAGCTCGGCTTCGCCCGTCAGGCGATGGTCGGCGTCCGGGTGACCGGGCAGATCGAGCCGGTAGCCGACGCGATCGCGGGGCTCGACGAGGTCGACTACGTCGTGGTCACCGCCGGCTCCTACGACCTCCTCGCGGAGGTCGTCGCCGAGAGCGACGAGCACCTGCTCGGGATCATCAGCGACCAGATCCGCTCTATCGAGGGCGTCCTCTCGACCGAGACGTTCATGTACCTCCACCTGCGCAAGCAGACGTACAGCTGGGGTGTTCGCTGAGCTACCGCGGCCTCTCCCTCTGGCACGAGACCACACCGACCGACTGGACGCCGCGGCCGGCCCTCGCGGGTGACACCGAGGCCGATGTCGCCATCGTCGGCGCTGGATACACCGGCCTGTGGACGGCGTACTATCTGGCGCGAGCCGAGCCGTCGCTCCGCATCGTGATGGTCGAGTCCGAGGTCGCGGGCTTCGGCGCGTCGGGCCGCAACGGAGGCTGGTGCTCGGCACTGTTCCCGACCTCGCTCGGCGAGACGCAGGATGCCGCGATGCGCGCCTCGGTCGACGAGGTGCTGGCGGTGGCCGCCGCCGAGGGGATCGACTGCCACGCGGCGAAGGGCGGCACGATCGTGCTCGCGCGGACGCCGGCCCAGCTGGCCCGAGCCCGGGCGGAGTACGGCGACCGGGTGCTCTCCCCCGCCGACGCCGGCGAACACCTGCGCGCGAGCGGGACCCTCGGCGCGACGTACACCCCGGACTGCGCGGCGATCCATCCCGGGCGACTGGTCCGCGGGCTCGCCGACGTCGTCACCCGCCGGGGCGTGAGGTTGTACGAGCGGACGCCGGCGACCTCGATCGAGCCCGGCCTGGTCCGGACGCCCGGTGGCACCGTCCGGGCGCGGTACGTCGTCCGCGCCACGGAGGGGTTCACGCCCCGGCTGCCGGGGCTGGCGCGGGCCGTGGTCCCGGTCTACTCGTTGATCATCGCCTCGGAGCCACTCCCACCGTCGGTGTGGGACGAGATCGGGCTGGCCCGTCGGGAGACGTTCTCCGACCACCGACACCTGATCATCTACGGCCAGCGCACCGCGGACGACCGACTGGTCTTCGGCGGCCGCGGCGCGCCGTACCACCTCGGCTCGCGGATCCGTCCCGAGTTCGACCGCGACCACCGGGTCTTCGCCGGACTGCACGCGACGCTGCTGGAGCTGTTCCCGGTGCTGGCCGGCGCCCGGTTCACCCATGCCTGGGGCGGCCCGCTCGGGATCCCGCGCGACTGGTGCGCCTCAGTGGGACTGGACCGGACGACCGGGCTCGCCTGGGCCGGCGGGTACGTCGGCGACGGTGTCTCGACCACCAACCTCGCCGGCCGGACCCTGTGCGACCTGGTGTTGGAGCGCGACTCAGAGCTCACCGACCTGCCCTGGGTCGGACACCACTCCCCGCGCTGGGAGCCGGAGCCGCTGCGCTGGCTGGGCATCAACGCCGGCCTGCGCGCGATGACGCTGGCCGATGCCGAGGAGCGCGTGACCGGCCGGCCCTCGCTGATCGGTCGAGTGATGGCGCCCCTGGTCGGCGGCCACTCCGCCTGAACTCGACCCCGAAAGCAGAGCATGATGGGCCCGTGCAGAAGCGTGCCCTCGTCCGCCGGCCCGGTCCCCGTCTCGACGAGGGGTTGCTGACCCACCTCGACCGCCAGCCGGTCGACCTCGAGCTGGCTCGTCGCCAGTGGCTCGGGTACGCCGCCGCCCTGCAGGCCGAGGGGTGGGAGCTGTACGAGGTCGAACCGGCCGACGACTGCCCCGACGCCGTCTTCGTCGAGGACACCGCAGTCGTGTACGGCGACCTCGCGGTCGTCACCCGGCCCGGGGCCGACGAGCGCAAGCCCGAGACCGCCGGCACCGAGGCAGCGCTGGCCGGGTTGGGCTACCGCGTCGCGCACATCGAGGCACCCGGCACTCTCGACGGCGGTGATGTGCTCAAGCACGCCGGCACAGTCTGGGTCGGCCTCGGCGGGCGCACCGACCAGGCGGGCCTCGACCAGTTGCGCGACCACCTCGTCCCCCTGGGCGCCCGGGTGGTCGGCGTACCCGTCACCAAGGTGCTGCACCTCAAGTCCGCGGTGACGGCCCTCCCCGACGGCACGGTGATCGGCTACGACCCCCTGGTCGACGACCCCGCCGTGTTCCCGGCCTACTTCTCGGTCCCCGAGGAACCCGGCGCCCATGTGGTCCTCCTGGACGCGTCCACGGTGCTGATGTCGACGGCTGCGCCGCGGACGCAGGAGATCTTCGAGTCCCGCGGCCTACGGGTCGTGGCGGTGGACATCTCGGAGTACGAGAAGCTCGAGGGCTGCGTGACCTGCCTGTCTATCCGATTGCGCGGCTGACTCCGGTCAGGCTGCGGTCAGAGCAGGCCGTTGTCGGCAGTGCGGGCGGGGGGCCGCGGTGCCGTGAGCCACGCGTCGAAGAACCCGGTGAGGTCCTGGCCGCTCACAGAGGTGGCGAGCGCCGTGAAGTCGGCGACCGAGCCGTTGCCGTAGCGACGCTGCTCGACCCAGGTGCGCAGCAGCGTCCAGAACGCCGTCTCCCCGATCCGGTGCCGCAGCGCCTGCACCGCCATGCTGCCGCGGGTGTAGACCGCACCGGCGAAGAGATGGTCGGGGCCGGGGTCGCCGATGGCGATCTGCCAGAAGGTGTCGTCGGTCGCGGTGCCGTTGTAGGTGTCTTGGAGCCAGCCCTGCATCGACCGGCCGCCGACCACCTCGGTGAGGTAGTAGGTCTGGAGGAACTGGGCGAACCCCTCGTTGAGCCAGATGTCGCGCCAGCCGTTCACCGACACGGAGTCGCCGAACCACTGGTGCGCCACCTCGTGGGCGATCAGCCCCGGCGTCATACCCAGCACGGGATAGGTGGGGCGGGTCTGGTTCTCGAGCGCGAAGCCGACCTGGAGGCTGGTCACGACCCCGCCGAGCGCGCCGAAGGGGTAGGGACCGAGCACGGCGGAGTAGGCGGTGGCCACGGCGCAGGTGTCGGCAGCCCACTCCTCGGCGACCCTGCTCGGGGCGTTGTTGGCGCGCCGACTCACCGCGAACACGTTGGGTACGCCGAGACAGCTGGACCGCTCGACTGCGAACGGCCCCGCAGCGAAGAAGGCGAGGTAGGGCGCCATGGGTTCGGTCGCACGCCAGTGATAGACGCGAGCACCCCCTCGCTTCTTCCGCGAGACCAGCACGCCGTTCGCGATCACCGTCTGCGCGCGAGGCACCGAGATGTGGAAGTCGAACGACGCCTTGTCGCGCGGGTGGTCGTTGGCCGGGAACCACCACGTTGCCATGTGCGGCTCGTTCATGGCCACGACCTCGGACCGGTCGGCCAACCAGTTGCTCTCGCCCCCACTGCGCTCGCGCGCCGGGAAGCCGGCGTAGCGCACGGTGACCCGGAACTGACTGCCCGCGGCCAACGCGACCGTAGGCCTGATCCGGAGCTCGTGGTCGCCGACCTGGCGGAACGCCGCCCGGCGGCCGTCGACACGGACCGAGCGGACCGGCAGTAGGAAGTCGAGGTTGAACCGCGTGAGGTCCTGCGTGGCCCGTACGTCGAGCGCCGTACGGCCCCGGAGCCGACCGCTGGCCAGGTCGTAGCCGTCGTGGACGTCGTAGTGGAGCACGTCGATGCCGCCGTTGCCGTCGCGCGGGTAGTACGGGTCACCGATCCCCGCCGAGCCTTCGGTGCCGACCCGTCCGGGCCGTGCCTGCGCGGCCGGGGCGGCGCCGACCAATCCGGCCGTCAGAGCCAGCGCCAACGCGGCCGGAACGGCGCGGGAGCGGAGAGTCACGTGCGCAACCTACGGCAGGGGTGGGTACGGCGCTTAATGGGTTGCCCCGCCCCGGCTCGGTCCGCCACCATGGATCGGCCCGGGAGGTCCCCGGTGCTCCACGAGAGGAGGCGCGACGTGCCTACCACTGTCCTCGGCCTGTCCGCAGTCCGAACCCCTCTCACCTCATGGAGCACCTTCAGCGATGTCTCACGACTTCACGCAAGACCAGCAACACCCTGACTTTCCTTCTGACTTCTTGACCGACGCCTACCGGTATGTCCCACCGGTCGACGACCTGAACGACGTCGACGAGCTGTTCGTCTTCGACTTCCGTTCCTACGACGACCTCGACGACGGCCAGCGCTGGTCCACCTGGCTCAGCGTCGAACCTCTCAGCCGCGGGCCGGAGCCGCGGCCGGACTGGGTGGTCACCTCGCAGGGCGCGATCGACACCGAGCTCGGCATCCTCAAGACCGGCAAGGAAGCCGACGTCCATCTCGTCGAACGGGCCGACCCGCACGACCCGGACGGCGGCGTGATCATGGCCGCCAAGCGCTACCGCGCCCCCGAGCACCGCAGCTTCCACCGCGCAGCGGCCTACACGGAGGGCCGGTCGATGAAGCGTTCGCGCGACGAGCGCGCGCTCAAGCGGAAGAGCACCTTCGGTCGCCAGGTCGCGGCCGGCGAATGGGCCGTCTCCGAATGGGGCGCGCTCGTGCGGTTCTGGGAGCTCGGGCTGCCGGTCCCCTACCCCGTGCAGATCGACGAGACCGAGATCCTCATGGAATGGATCACCGTCGTCGACGACGAGGGGCTCCTCCAGACCGCGCCCCGGCTCGCGCAGACCCGGCCCGACCCCGAGTTGCTGCAGTCGCACTACGACCAGCTCTGCGATGCCCTGGCCACGATGGTGCAGAACGGCGTCGTGCACGGCGACCTGTCGGCGTACAACATCCTCGCCGCCGGCGAGCGGCTGGTCATCATCGACCTGCCCCAGATCGTCGACCTGGTCGGCAACCTCAACGGGATGGACTACCTCCAGAGAGACTGCGCCAATGTCTGCAGTTGGTTCCGCGCCCGAGGGCTCGAGGTCGACGAGCACGCACTGTTCGGTGAGCTGATGGCGCACGCGTTCTGATCACACCATTCGAGGAACCAGGAGGGGGCTAGCCTCCTCGGCGTGAAGCGCAGCCGCGGCCGGGTCGTCCAGGTCGAGACGCTGGCGGAGTTCGACCAGCGAGTGGCAGCCGGGGCGACCAGGCTGTCCGGCTGGCGGGTCCGCGGGGTCGACCTGACCGACCGCGGCTCGGTGCTGGCCGGCCTCCGGCTGGGCGGAGCGACCTTCCTCGGCTGCACCTTCGCCTCCGGCGAGGAGGAGCGGGTCACGTCCGCAGGAGCGCTGGTGCTGCCCTCGCTCACCATCGCGCCGGTCGACGTCTACCGGTCGCGGCTCTATACCGCCGACGAGCTGTACGACGTGACGCCGTACGCCCGCTCGCTCGACGCGCGCGCCTACGCCTGGTCCCAGACCCCGGGCGGCGCCGACGACGCACTGGCCCGGTCCCTCCACGACCACGCCGTGGACGAGGCGCTCGCGAGGTGGGTCCGGCGCCGTCACCTGGTGGGAGTGATGGGTGGACACGCGACCCAGCGCGGGGATCCGACCTACCGCGCGGCCGCACGGCTGGGCCATGCGCTGGGCACCGGGCTCGTCGTGGCCACCGGTGGTGGGCCTGGTGCGATGGAGGCGGCCAACCTGGGCGGCGCCCTGGCCGGGGCGCCGGCGTCCGCAGTCGACGAAGCCGTCGATGCGCTGGTCGGGGTGCCGTCGTTCCGGCCCTCGATCGACGACTGGCTGCGACCCGCCCTGGCCGTGCGCGAGCAGATCGGGCATCCGCACGACTCGTTGGCCATCCCGACCTGGCATTACGGGCACGAGCCCACCAATGTCTTCGCCACCGCGGTCGCGAAGTTCTTCCGCAACGCCGTGCGCGAAGCCCTGCTGCTCGAGGTGTGCGACGCCGGCATCGCCTTCCTGCCCGGCGCCGGAGGCACCGTGCAGGAGGTGTTCCAGGACGCCTGCGAGAACTACTACGCCGACGAGTCCTCGATCGCCTCGATGGTGCTGGTCGGGCGGCGCTACTGGACCGAGACCCTGCCTGCCTGGCCGTTGCTGCAGGCGCTGGCGCGGGACCGGCCGATGGCCGATCGGGTGCACCTGGTCGACGACGTCGAGGAGGCCGCCGCCGTACTCACTCAGGCGGCGAGCTCGCGGTAGCCCGTCATCGTGGCGGCCACCTCCCGGTAGTGCTCGACCAGCAGGCGGTTCACCGCCTCCCAGGAGCGGCCCTCCACGCTGCCGCGGGCGGCCCGACCCATCCGGCGGCGGAAGTCGACGTCCCGGGCCAGGCGGTCGACGTCCCCGCCGAGGTCGTCGCCGTCGCCGGGCTCGTAGAGGAAGCCCGCCACGCCGTCGTGGACGACATCCACCGGACCACCCGAGCGCGGCGCGACGACGGGTACGCCGGAGGCGAGCGCCTCCTGCGCCGATTGGCAGTAGGTCTCGTGCCGACCGGTGTGCACGAAGACGTCGAGCGAGGCGTACGCGCGACCGAGCTCCGCGCCGTGCAGCACGCCGGCGAAGTGGGCCTCCGGGAGCAGCCGTCGGAGCCGGCCCTCCTCGGGACCCCCTCCGACGACCACCAGCGCGTAGCGGGGGTCGCCGGAGAGGTAGGTGAGGAGCTCGAGCTCCTTCTCGGGAGCGAGCCGGCCGACGTACCCCACCAGGAGGCGGCCGTCGGGCGCGATCGTGCGGCGCCACCCTTCGTCGCGGAGCCCCGGATGGAAGCCGTCCAGGTCGACGCCGCGCGGCCACCGCGCCAGCCGCGGGATGCCCAGGGATTCGAGTTGGGCCAGGCTCGCCGTCGACGGCGCCAGCGTGCGGTCGACCAGGGTGTGGATCCGCCGGGTCAGATAGGTCATGGCTCGGACACCGCCCAGACCCAGGGTGCCGTACCGCTCGGCGAACCCGATCAGGTCGGTCTGGTAGATCGCAACGCTCGGGATGCCGAGCTCGTCGGCCGCCCGCGCCGCCTGCAGCCCCAGCGTCGCGGGCGAGGCGATATGGACCACGTCCGGTCGGAACCGGTGCATCGCCGCGCGCAACCGGGCGCGGCTCTCCAACCCGATCCGGAAGTCCCGATAGAACGGCAGCGACGCACCGCGGGTCGTGTGCACCGGGAACCCGACGTACGTCGCGGGTCCGGTCGGGGCGACCAGCTCCGCCTCGTGCCCCTCGACCGCGAGATGCTCGAGCACCCGGCGCACCGAGTTGGTGACCCCGTTGACCTGCGGGAGGAAGGATTCCGAGACGACCAGGACACGCAGAGCGTCCGTCATGTGTTGGACGGTAGAGCCTGCTTCGTAACGCGGATCGAGCACTCGCACAAACGCCACGTGAACCGTGTGCGACGGGTGTGACTCGCCCTTAGCCCTCCGTCGCGGCCAGCTGACCGCAGGCGCCGTCGATCTCGCGGCCGCGGGTGTCCCGGACCGTGGTGGGAATGCCCTTGGCCTCCAGGCGGCGTACGAACTCGCGCTCATCGGCGGGGTCGGAGGCGGTCCACTTCGAGCCGGGCGTGGGGTTGAGCGGGATCAGGTTGACGTGCACCCAGCCCCACGTGCCGTGCGCGTGCAGGACGTCGGCCAGCAGGTCGGCGCGCCACGCCTGGTCGTTGATGCCGCGCATCATGGCGTACTCGATGGAGACCCGGCGCTTGGTGCGCTCGGCGTACGACCAGGCTGCCTCGACGGTCTCGGCCACGGAGAAGCGGGTGTTGATCGGCACCAGCTCGTTGCGCAGTTCGTCGTCAGGGGCGTGCAGGCTCAGCGCGAGCGTGACCGGGATGCCCTCGTCGGCGAGCTGACGGATCCGCGGCACCAACCCGACCGTGGAGACGGTGACGCCGCGAGCGGACATGCCGAGACCGTCCGGTGCCGGGTCGGTGAGGCGGCGTACGGTGCCGATCACGGCCTGGTAATTGGCCAGCGGCTCCCCCATGCCCATGAACACCACGTTGGACACCCGGCCCGGCCCGCCAGGGACCTCGCCTCGGTCGAGGGCGCGAGCGCCGGCGATCACCTGCTCGACGATCTCGGCGGTCGACATGTTCCGCTGGAGCCCGCCCTGGCCGGTGGCGCAGAACGGGCAGGCCATGCCGCAGCCGGCCTGGCTGGAGACGCACATGGTCACCCGGTCGGGGTAGCGCATCAGGACCGACTCGACGAGGGCACCGTCGAAGAGCTTCCACAAGGTCTTGCGGGTGGTGCCGCGATCGGCCTCGAGAGTGCGCAACGGCGTCATCAGCGCGGGCAGGAAGGTCGAGACCAACTCGTCGCGCTGGCCGGCGGGCAAGTCGGTCATCTGGTCCGGGTCGTCGACCAGCCGCTGGAAGTAGTGCGCCGAGAGCTGGCGAGCCCGGAACGCCGGCAGCCCGGCCTCCTGGGCAAGCTCGAGGCGTTCGGGCATCGAAAGGTCTGCGAGGTGCCGCGGCGGCTTCTTGCGTCGCTTCGGGGCGTCGAAGACCAGCGGCAGGGGCGTGCCGACGAGCTGATCGTTCGGTTGCGGCTCGTTCATCAGCCCTGATGCTCGACGAGGTACCACAGCACGAGGGCTCCGACGCCGAGCACGACGATCGCGGTGAGCACCATGCCGATCCAGAAGTAGGTGCCGAACCGTCGGGTCTTCTTGTTCACGACCAGTACCAGCGGGACCACCAACGTCACCAGCACGAACGGGAAGAGGTCCTCGGCCCGCTGGTTGTCGAACAAGAGGCTGAGCAGGCCGAAAAAGCCTGCCGGGATGAGGGCGACGAACAGCAATCCGGTGAAGAAGCCGGTGAGCGCCGCGAACGTCGGGTGGTCACGGTGCCACCAGTTCGGCGTACGGGCAGCCTCGCCGGACGACTCCTCGTCGGCAACGGGCTCCTCGATGGCCTGCTCGTCCGTGCTCATCACTCTCGATCGTAGGCGCTCGACCTGAGGGAGGTCGGAGTTCGCTCGGGCGCGCCCGCCTAAAAGACCGCGTAATGGAGCAACAGCCAGATCGGCGCGATCGTGGCCAGCAGTGAGTCGAGCCGGTCCATCAGGCCGCCGTGGCCCGGGATGACCTGGCTCATGTCCTTGATGCCGAGGTCGCGCTTGATGACCGACTCGCACAGATCGCCGAGGGTGGCCATGACCACCGCGATCGCGCCGAGCGCGACGCCGACCCACCAGTCGCCGTCGAGGAGCCAGACGACCAGGGCGATGCCCGCAGCGATACAGAAGACCACGGAGCCGGCGAAGCCCTCCCACGACTTCTTGGGCGAGATGACAGGGGCCATCGGGTGCTTGCCGAACAGCACGCCGGCGACGTACCCGCCGGTGTCGGAGGCGATCGTCACCAGGATGAAGGTGAGGATCCCGGCCACACCCTCGTCGTCGAGACCCGCTCCCGTGCGGCCGCCCTCGGCGAGCAGCAGCGCGACGAACGAGCCGAGGAAGGGCACGTAGATGAGCGCGAAGACCGACGCCGTGGCGTTCATGACGTAGCCGTCGATCCCGCGTCGGAGCAGCCACAGCATCGTCACCAGGGCCGTCACCGCCGTGGCCGTCACCAACGCCGGCGCACCCCAGAGATAGGCGACCACGACCATCACCACGCCACCGACCATCAGCGGCTGCTCGGGGAGGTCGATCTCCTTGGCGAGGAAGCCCCGGTGCAGCTCCCAGATGGCCACACACACCGCCGCGGCCACGATGAACATGAACGCGGGCTTCCAGAAGGCCAGCGAGAGCCCGATGGCGCCGAGCAGCACCACCGCTGAGGCGATCGCCGCCTTCAGGTCCCGTCCGGCCCGGCCGTGGTCCTTGGCCGGTGCCGGCTGGGAGATGGTCATACTTCGAGAAGCTCGGCTTCCTTGTTCTTGAGCATCTCGTCGATGGCGTCGGTGTGCTGCTTGGTGATCCCGTCGAGCCGCTTCTCCGCGCCGGTGACGTCGTCCTTGCCGACCTCGCCGTCCTTCTCCAGGCGCTCGAGGTGCTGCTTCGCCGTACGGCGCAGGTTGCGGACCGCGACCCGGCCGTCCTCGGCCTTGGTGCGGGCGACCTTGATGTACTCCTTGCGCCGTTCTTCGGTGAGCTCGGGGAACGCGGCGCGCAACACCTTGCCGTCGTTGGACGGGTTCACGCCCAGGTCGGAGTCGCGGATCGCCTTCTCGATGTTGTTCATCGCGCCGATGTCGTAGGGCTGGATGAGGATCACCCGCGCGTCCTGCGCGGTGAACGAGGCCAGCTGCTGCAGCGGCGTGGGCGTGCCGTAGTAGTCGACGTTGATCTTGTTGAACATGCTGGGGTTGGCGCGCCCCGCGCGGATCGCGGCGAACTCCTCGCGCGCGGCCTCGACCGACTTGTCCATCTTGCCGTCGGCCTCGTTGAGGATGTCGTCGATCACTGTGGCTCCCTGTCGTTGCAGTCAGCCGGCGCTGACGAGCGTGCCAATCCTCTCACCCTGCACAGCCCGCAAGATGTTCCCATCGGTCTCCATGCCGAAGACGATCATCGGGAGCTTGTTCTCGCTGCACAGGGTGAACGCCGTCTGATCCATGATCCGCAGACCACGTGAGATCGCCTCGGCGTAGGTCAATTCATCGAACTTGGTGGCGGTCGGGTCGACGTGCGGGTCGGCGCTGTAGACGCCGTCCACGCCGCTCTTGGCCACGAGCACGACGTCGCACTTGGTCTCGAGGGCCCGCTGGACCGCGACGGTGTCGGTGGAGAAGAACGGCAGCCCCATCCCGGCACCGAAGATGACCACCCGGCCCTTCTCCATGTGTCGGATGGCACGCCGCGGGACATACGGCTCGGCGACCTGGCCCATCGTGATCGCGGTCTGCACCCGCGTCTCGATGCCCATCTTCTCCAGGAAGTCCTGGAGCGCGAGGCAGTTCATGACGATGCCGAGCATGCCCATGTAGTCGGCGCGCACCCGATCCATGCCGCGCTGCTGGAGCTCGGAGCCCCGGAAGAAGTTGCCGCCGCCGGTCACCACGGCGATCTGCGCGCCGGAGCGGGCGACCGATGCGATCTCGCGCGCGATCCCCTGGACGACGTCGGGGTCGACGCCGACCTTCCCTCCCCCGAACACCTCTCCGGAGAGCTTCAGCAGGACTCGCTCGTAGCCGGGCATCGGGCTCCTCCGTGGGTGAGGTGGTCGGGGTGAGGGTAGTGCGTCAGGCGCCGACCTCGATGCGGGCGAACCGGGTCAGCGTGGTGCCGGACTCGTCGAGCACGGCCTTCACGGTCTTCTTGTTCTCGGTCACCGACGGCTGCTCGAGCAGCACGACGTCCTTGAAGAAGCCGTTGAGCCGGCCCTCGGTGATCTTGGCGATCGCCTGCTCGGGCTTGCCCTCCTCGCGGGAGGTCTGCTCGGCGATCTCGCGCTCCTTCTCGACCACCTCGGCCGGGACGTCCTCGCGGGTGAGGTACTGCGGGCGCATCGCGGCGATCTGCATCGCCGCACCACGGGCGGCCTCGGCGTCGCCGGCGTACTCGACGAGCACACCGACGGCCGGCGGCAGGTCGGCGGCGCGCTTGTGCATGTACGCGACCACGTCACCGCCGAACCGCACGAACCGGCCCAACTCGATCTTCTCGCCGATCGAGATCGCGAGGTTCTCGACCACGTCGCCCACGGTCTGGCCTTCGAGCGGGACCGCCTTGAGTGCCTCGAGGTCGTCGACGCCGGCCTGGGAGGCCGCCTCGGCGATCTTCTGGGCGGTGGCGACGAAGTCCTCGCCCTTGGCGACGAAGTCGGTCTCGCTGTTGAGCTCGACCAGAACGCCGGGGGCGTGGGCCACCAGGCCGGCCGACGCCTCGCGCTCGGCGCCACGCTTGGCGGCCTTGGCGGCGCCCTTGACGCGCAGCAGCTCGATCGCCTTGTCGAGGTCGCCCTCGGTCTCCTCGAGCGCCTTCTTGCAGTCCATCATCCCGGCGCCGGTGAGCTCACGGAGCTTCTTGACGTCGGCAGCGGAGAAGTTAGCCATATCGGGGTGCTTCTGCTTCCTGTTGTCCTGGGTGGGGTAGCTCAGGCCTGGGCCTCAGCCGTCTCGGTGGCCTCTGTGGCCTCGGTGGCCTCGGTGGCCTCGGTCGACGCAGCCTCCTCGGCGGCGTCCGCGGCGATCGCTGCGTCCTCGACCTGCTCGATCGCTGCTGCGGCGTCGGTCGCCTCGGTCGCCGCGCCGGTCGCCTCGGAGGCAGCCACCTCGGCGTCCGCGGGGGCGCTGGTGGCGGCCTCGGCGGCCTGCTCGGCGTCGCCACCGAGGAGCTCGCGCTCCCACTCGGCCAGCGGCTCCTCGGCGCCCACGGCCTCGGTGCCCTCGCTGGCCTTGACGCCGGAGCGGGCGATGAGTCCCTCAGCGACGGCGTCAGCGACGACGCGGGTCAGCAGCCCGACGGCGCGGATCGCGTCGTCGTTGCCCGGGATCGGGAAGTCGACCAGGTCGGGGTCGCAGTTGGAGTCGAGGATTCCGATGATCGGGATCCGCAGCTTGCGGGCCTCCTCGACGGCGAGGTGCTCCTTGTTGGTGTCGACGATCCACACGGCGGACGGCGTACGGCTCATCTCGCGGATACCGCCGAGCGACTTGTTGAGCTTGTCGCGCTCGCGGCGCATCTGGAGCAGCTCCTTCTTGGTGCGGCTACTGCCAGCGACGTCGTCGAAGTCGATCTCGTCGAGCTCCTTGAGACGGTTGATCCGCTGGTGCACGGTCTGGAAGTTGGTGAGCATGCCGCCCAGCCACCGCTGGTTGACGTAGGGCATGCCGACGCGGGTCGCCTGCTCGGCGATCGCCTCCTGGGCCTGCTTCTTGGTGCCCACGAACATGATCGTGCCGCCCTTGGCGACGACGTCCTTGACGAAGGCGTACGAGCGGTCGATGTAGGCCAGCGACTGCTGCAGGTCGATGATGTAGATGCCGTTGCGCTCGGTCATGATGAAGCGCTTCATCTTCGGGTTCCAGCGACGGGTCTGGTGTCCGAAGTGGACGCCGCTCTCGAGGAGCTGGCGCATGGTCACGACTGCCATGTGGTTCTTCTTCCTTGTGGTGGTCCCGCGCCGCCGTCTGCACGCCCTTGAGGCAGGGCACGCCGGGGCGGGGACCGGTCGGGGTTTTCAGTTGCTCACGCTTCCGAGCCCCTCGTGAGGACGAGGTCGGGTGCGTCCTGACGCCTGCGCGCGACCCCACCCTCTCCAGGAGAGGGACCGAGGATCGACGCCCGCGGGAGGTCGGGCCCCACAAGTAGTGCCCGTCGCGGTCTGCCTGCGTGCGAAGTCAGCCCCGGAGGGCTGCCGGTCAAGAGTAGTCGACGTGAGCCGATAGCCGCGAATCCTCCACAGGCCGCCCCGTCACCGGGTTCGTCCACAGGATGGCCGCTCGGCGGACCGCAAGGTCGGCTCCGGCGACCAGGGTGTCGGTATGTCCCTCCTCTCCGCGCTCGCGCTCGTGGCCACGCTTGCCTGGCCACCGGGTGTGGGGCCCGACCCCGTCGGCGTCTGGCCGTTGCAGCCCGAGCCCGAGGTGATCCGGCCCTTCGAGCCGCCCGACTCGCCCTACGGCCCCGGCCACCGCGGGGTCGATCTGCTCGGGGCGGCCGGGCAGGCGGTGCTGACCGCGCTGCCGGGCACGGTGACGTACGCCGGCTCGCTGGCCGGGCGCGGGGTGGTGGTGGTCGATCAC
Organism: Nocardioides sp.; assembly: GCA_003519585.1. Lineage (GTDB taxonomy): Bacteria > Actinomycetota > Actinomycetes > Propionibacteriales > Nocardioidaceae > Nocardioides. Next base: position 20,330 of record DOWL01000177.1, read on the forward strand.
GGCACCACGCGCACGACGTACGAACCGGTCGTGGCCACCGTCGCGGTCGGCACGACGGTCGGCGAAGGCAGCCCGATCGGCACGCTCGCGCTGGCCGGCTCGCACTCCTTCCCACGAGCCTGCCTGCATTGGGGCTGGATCGAGGGTGAGACCTACCTCGACCCGCTCCGGCTGGTGGGCGCGGGACCGATGCGGTTGCTGCCGCTGTGGCGTGACGAGCCGGTAGGGCCTTACTCGATGAGCCGGACCGGGTCGCCACCGATGTTGGCGCTCCAGGTGGTGAAGTCGGTGAGCGAGGTGGAGGTGTAGTTCAGCTGCACCTGGAACCAGCAGCCGGAGAAGGTCGAGTTGTCGCAGTTGTAGTTCTGCGGCAGCGGGATGACCATGTGGATGAGCTGGCCGTCGGTGCTCGAGCCCGCCACCGACACCGAGCAACCGGTCAGTGCGGTGTACGCCGACGGCGATGTGTCGTTCTTGCCGGCCTTGCAACCTGGGATCCCGCTCGCGAGCTTCACGTCACCCGTGGCGTCGGCCGGCGGCAGCACCTTCACGGTGCCGCTCGAGCCGTCGGCGGCATCGAAGAAGTCGAAGGTCAGGAACTGTCCCTTGGCGTTCGGCAGGGCGCGCACCAGGTTGAAGATTGCCGGACTGGTGGCGATCTGGAGGATCGGCATCCGCTCCCACGCGGAGACCGCGACGTCATCGCGCAGGCTGGCCGCACTGGGAACCGCCCGGACGGCGAAGCCGTTGGCACCCGCGCCCAGGTCGGTGTCGCTCGTCGCGCTGGCGGCGTTGACGTTGCCGGAGTAGACGACCGGGTTGTTCGAGTTGGTGTTGGCCACGCTCGAGCCGCCGAGGGAGACGTTGCTCCGCACCTGGAGGTAGTAGTCACCTGCGACGGACGGGGTGAACGTGCAGACCGAGACCCACTGGTGGAAGACCATGGCCAGTTGGTCGTTGTAGCTGCCCGAGGTCTTGTTGAGCGAGGAGGCGCTCGGCGCGGTCGTGAACCCACGGAACTGCCGGGCCGGACAGCTCGACATGGCGGTCGCCTTGTCGGGGTTGCTGGTCTCGGTGGTGTTCCGCATCTGGAAGGTGGTGGTCGTTGCGCGCGCCGTCGTGCTGCCGCCGACGAAGGCGTCGCCCGGGCAGAACTTGCGGGAGTTGGAGTTCGACGAGGCGTTGCCGTACCGGTCCACACCGTCGGTGACCCAGTCGTTCATCGTGTTGGTCATCGTGCCGGACATCGAGTTGCAGTTGAGGCCTGCAGGGACGAAGGCCGGGTCGTAGACCTGGATGTCGAGGGGGCTGCCGACCGCGCTCGGCTCGACGTGCACGATGAAGTAGTAGCCCTGCTGCTTGTACTCCGAGTTCTTGCTCGAGGCGCATCGGTAGGTGCTGTCGGTGGTGTTGACCGACGAGCTCTCGGTGCACTTGAGCGCCTGGTAGCGGTCGCCCTGGAGCTTGTCGGTCTCGGGCCCCTCGATGGCGGCCCAGAACTTCGGGTAGGAGCCTTGGGTGGTCGAGTCCTTGGGGCAGTTCGACAGCTGGGGCGACGGCAGCGCGGAGTCCTTGGGCTGCGCACCGGCATCGGTGCCGGGCGGCTCGTTGCCGAAGGTGTTGCACGGGCTGCCCATCGGCGCCGGCGCGGTGTAGTCCGCGGTGGCCGACCTGGCCATCCACGAGCTGCTCATTCCGAGGTAGCCGCCGAAGGAGTTCGACACCCGGCTGGAGACCGTGACCTTGAGCTCGCTGGTCTTCTCGCCGATCTCGACCGTCACGACCACATCGGCCGCGGCGTCGTCATAGCCGTTCTTGGCCGCCACCGAGAGCGCGGTCGCCTTGGCCTTGGTGAAGTCGTTGGGCATGTACGGCACGCCCGCCAGCGCAGCGGCGTCGGCAGTCTTCTGGACCTGCTCGGCCTCGACGTACCATCGGGCGACGTCCACGCCGAGGGCGGCCATGCCCATGAAGACGGTCGCCGCGAGCAGCGCGGCGAGCACCGCGGCGTAGCCGGCCTCGTCGCGGCGACGCTTCCAGCTCTTCGTCCAAGACGGCCTGCGCGGGCTCATGACACGTGCTGGTTGGGTGCGCAGGTGAGGGTGGGCAAGGGTTCGAAGGAGAAGACCGCATGGTCCTCGATATCGACGGAGTCGCCGAAGAAGCCGGACACCCACGAGTGCTTGGCCTTCATATAGATGCCGACCAGGTCCGGGTTGTTGCCAGCGCAGGCATTGACGCTCTGCCAGTCCCAGGTGCCGGTGCTGTAGCGGAACTGGTCCTTGGTCGCGTTCCACTTGTACTTCACGCAGTTCGCGCCACAGGTCATCGCCGTGGAGTTGTTGGACTCACAGCCGGTGGTCAGCGTGCAGGGGTAGCCCTTCGCGTTCGCCTTGTAGACCCACAGCTCCTGGATCGAGTCCTTCGGGAGTGCGGTCCCAGAGGTCTGGATCGCATTGGCGGCCAACTGGGCGAACATCGGCGCGTTGGCCGGTGAGCACGGCGTGACGCAGTCGCCCCCCTCGTTGACTCCGCCGGGGCCTTGGTCGAGGTTGGCCGACGCGGTACGTCCGCCGTTGCGGACCGTCGAGGTGAGGGCGACGTCGTCCTTCATCAGCAGGGCCATCTCGATGATGCCGAGGAGCAGTGCCATGAGGAGCGGGGTCACGAGGGCAGCCTCGACGACCACAGCACCGCGTTCGGTGCGTGCACCGAACCGTCGACGCCTAGCCATGTGCGACCACCTTTCGCAGAAAACCACCAGTCCACAGGCTATGGAGGACAACGATCCCGCGCGGGCGAACCGGAACGCCTCGTCCGATCGTCTAGTCCACGTGGACTACACAACCCACGGGTAGGCAGCAGTTGTCCACAGATTGGCTCGGTGCGGATCCGCCCGGTCGGCGGAAGCCGAGATCCTCCTGGACAGGAGGTGCACGACATGACGACAACCGCGGCCAGCCGCCGGGCACTGGGTGCCTACGGCGAGGAGATCGCCGCCAGGCTGCTCACGTCCGACCAGGGCATGACGCTGCTCGACCGCAACTGGCGGTGTCCCGAGGGGGAGCTCGATCTGGTGCTTCGCGAGGGTGACGTCCTGGTCGCCTGCGAGGTCAAGACCCGGCGGGGCTCAGGCGCTGGTTCGCCTCACGAGGCCATCGACCCGGTCCGCCTCGAGCGGCTGCACCGACTCGTCTGGCGGTGGGCCGAAGCTCACGAAGTGCGGCCGCCCGAAGCCCGGGTCGATCTGGTGGCCGTCCTCCGCCCACCGCGCGGCGCGGCCGTGGTCGAGCACGTCCGGGGGCTGGTCTGATGCCGTTCGCCACCAGCCATACGGTCGCGCTCAGCGGGGCGTCCGGGCACCTCATCGACGTCCAGGCTGACGTATCCCCCGGTCAGGTGGCCACCGTGATGGTGGGCCGACCCGACTCCTCCCTCCACGAGGCTCGTGACCGCTGCCGGATGGCCATCCTCAACAGCGGCCACGACTGGCCGACATCGCGGCGCACCACGATCCTGCTCTCCCCCGCCGACCTGCCCAAGCGCGGCACCCACTACGACCTCTCAAAGGTGAGGGATTGCCGTACTTATTCGGAGAGTCGTCCCGTCTCCCGAGCCCACTTCTCGACGTCGGTGCGCAGCCACACTCGACCGGCGGCCAAGACCGCGACAGGCACCGGGAACGTCTCTTTGACCGCGAGCTGGCTGACGCGCTGCGTGGAGATGCCGAGCATCTCGGCAATCTCGGTCGCGCCGACCAGGTCCAACTCCATGAGATTCAAGTTAGGGCCTTGCCTTCACGAAAGGGGTGGGGCAGTCTGTGGAAACTCTTTCGTCAAGGAAAGAGGAAAGCGGCCCCAGCCGGTGCGTAGGACCACCGACCAGGGCCTCGATACCGCCTACGTAGGAGGCAGCACCGTGGCAACAGCATCCCATCAGGACCCACCGACAAAGCGTGACGGCGCGCGATTCGTCGGCCGCGTCATCCCCATCGAGACCCGGGGAGCATCCCCCGAGCGCAACGCCTTCGAGCTTGGCCGTGACTACCAGCGTGGTCTCGTCCGCCAGCAGGTCGAGGCCCTTGAGGCCGAGGTCGCGAACCTCCAGCGACGTGTCGACGCCGTCGAGGCTGAGCTGGACCGTCTGGAGTGTGCGCGGTGAAGCGGCCGAGCAATCTCCCGGCATCGGGAGATTCAGCACACGACGACTGTGTGGTCTGGGCGTGCCCACGTCCACACCGTCAACTGAATCAGATGTTTCAGTGGCGCGGGTACGCCTCCCTCGCGGCAGGTGTCCGGAACCGGGCAGGTGGTACCCCGGGTAACACCTCGGGGCGTGCGTCGTGACCTGGGCAGAGCGACGTCGTCATGACCTCGTCGTCTCGCATCGGCTCGCGGAGTACTTCAACCCTGACGACCGCGAGAAGGCCGAGCACCTCATCGACCACCTCGTGGAGCTGGAGCAGCTCGACCGGGCCATCGTCGCGCAGGGAGGCGACACTCACGACCTGGGACGCATCGAGGACGCGTGCTGGCCGGTGCGGGAGAAGCTGCGGATCCTCGACCGGGAGAACCTGCTGCCGCGCGTCGAGCCCTGGCAGGGAACGCCGCTGCCGTCGTACCTGCGCTGAGACCTGTCCCCGGGCCAACCGGGTCCGTCCCGTCTTTTAGCTCTCCGATGACGCGGGCGGTGTGACAGGACACGACGGTTCGGTGGACAACAAGACCGCCCCTCCACTCAAGCGAGTGGAGGGGCGGTCTGCTTGTCAACGTGATCCGCCCCCGGATCGGACGAAAGCGGCCGTGCGGCGGTCGCGGTCCGCGTTCCCCACGCGCGTTCCGTCTTCGGAACCGCGGCGGCTGCCGCGTTCGGTGGCTGCGGCGACCCACTCCGAGCCCTTCTTCAGGCCCTGCTCGATCTTGTCGTCCATCCGGTCGAGCACCTTCTCCAGCTTGTTGACCTGACGGTCGAGTCGGCTGACGGTGCCATCCAGGTTGGCCGCGTTCTGAGCTGCGGCAGCGATCAGGTCGTTGAACGCCCGGTCGCCTGCGAAACTCCCGGCCGCGTTCAACGCCGACTGGCCCACCGCGTACCGGTTCGCCTCGTTCGCGAGCTGCTGCCGCGACAGAGCAGCGAACTGCTCAATCAACGACACATTCCCCGACGCAACCAACCGCTGGAACAGCGCCGAATGAGGATCCAGACCGTTCTCGACCAGCTTCTGCATCGCCGCGAGGACCGCCTGCGCGTCCGCCGTGTCAGCGTCGGTCTGGTTCTGGAACGTCTCGAGCGACCCACCGAACGGGTCATGCGACAACGCCGCCGAAACCGACGACGCCAGACCGGCCCGCTGGGTGACCAAGCTGTCCAGGGCGTTGTGAGCGTCCTGAGCAGAGTTGGTCATCCGCTTCAACTCACGCTGAGCGCCACGCAGCTGGTCCTTGAGAAGCGCCACACTCACTTGCCAGTCGCTGTTCGAGGTGGCCGCCTTCGCCGACTCCTGCGCCAGCAGTCCAAGCGCGAGTGCAGCCTTGGCCGAGGCTTGGGCGTTCAGGTCGCCGGTGCGGGGGGAGATGGTGTCGAGGCCGGCCGCGCGGAGCCTTCCGGTCAGCGATGACGACCCGGCGTCGATCCGCGGGCTGGCTGCGATCCGGGTCGGGTCGGGCGCCACCTCGCCCGGGGTTGGGATGTCCGGGCGTTTGTTCTCACCACGCTGGTAGTTGAGAGCGACCGTGATGCTCTTGCTGTGGAGCTGGTCGAGGATCTCCTTGAGGGTGCGGGCCTTGGTGATGGACTCATCCGCGCCCGGGGTCGACAGCCTGGTCTCCACCGACCGCGGGATCTCCAGCAACTCCCGCGCCAGGTCTTCGGCGACCTTCTTCCCCACACCCATCTCCCGGGCCGTGGCGATGAAGTTGTCCCGCGCGGCCTTGTAGTTCCCGGACGCGTTCTTGGTCGCGTTGTCCAGCCCGTTCCACCCGTCCGCGAGCCGGGCGAGCGCGTCCCGGTTCGCCAGCGCCTCGTCGGTCGAACCCTTGATCCCGGCCTCGTTCTTCTTCGACTGCTCCGTGGCGTCCTTGACGGCCTGCCGGTACCGGGTCTCGGCGTCGAACGCTGAGAGCGCCTCCTCCCGCTTGTCGCGCATCGCCTGCATCGCGCCACGGATAGCGGCCTTCTGGTCGTCGTTGGCTTCGGTGCCCTCGTCGACCGCGGCGGCGAACTGCTGCTCGGCGCTGCTGACCCCGTACAGCGGCCCCAGCAGCCCCTTGAGCTCCGGCGGGAGCGCCGCGAACGCCTCCGAGGCGCTGGTCGTGGGCGGACCGAGTTTCTCGATGATGGCCCGCAGGTCATCGAGGGCATCCCCCGCCTGCTCCGCATCGCCGTCCCAGATCGCCGACGGGACGATGTGGGAGGCCTCGGCGTCCAGCAGCGCCCCCAGACCGTGTGAGGACTCGCCCAACTGCTCCAAGACCCGCGTGACGTACTCGCCCTGCTCGCCGTTCTCGGCCAGGTCCTGGGTCAGCCGACCGATGTTGATGCCGAGCTTGTCGGCGTTCTTCCCGAGGTTGGAGAACTCCACCGCGTCGGCGATGTCCTGGAAAGACTTGACCGTGGCGTCGAGGGTGGCGTTCGACCGGGACCGGGCGTCCATCTCGCCGATCACGTCCAGCACCGTCCCGATGCCGAAAGCAGCGGCCGCGGTGCCGGTCGTGACCAGGGCGAGCTTGCCGCGCGTGGTGTCGGCCGCGATCCCGAGGCTCTCCAACGCCCCCTGGGTCGCGGCGATCCCGTTGACGATCTTGGACCCGACCCACAGAGACGAGCCCAGCACCGCGGTCACCCCGAGCAGCGCCGTCGTCGCCGACTTCGCCGGACCCGGCACCGACCCCAGCGCGTTCACAGCCTCGGTGGTGCCCTGCACCAGACCCCGGAACGGACCCTGCGCGCCCTCACCGGAGCCGATCAGCAGCGTCTCGAACGACCCCTTCAACTTCTCCAGGTCACCCAGGAGGTTGTCTTGCTTCGCGGCGGCGACCTCGGCGGCGTAACCGGCGTCGTTGACGCTCTCGGTCCAGTTCCGGACCGCCTCGCCACCACCGGCGTACAGCACCGACGCCCCACGAATCGCATCGGACCCGAAGATCGTCGCCAACGCCGAATCACGCTCAGCCTGGGACTTCCCCTCAAACGCGGCCTGCAACTGGTCCGCAATCGTCGCGAGCCCGACGAACTGACCCGAGGTGTTGTACGCCGAGATGCCGAGGGAGGACATCAGGTCGGCCGACTCCTTCGTCGGGTTCGCCAGCCGCAAAAGCATCGTCCGCATCGACGTACCCGCATCACTGCCCAACAGCGAGTTGGAGGCGAACTCCGCCAGCACCCCGGTGGTCTCCTCGATGGAGATCCCCATCTGGGCGGCCACGAGCCCGGTCTGATTCAGCGCGGCACCCAAGTCACCGACCTCACCCACCGACTTCCCGGCACCGGCCGCGAGCAGGTCCGCAACGTGGGTCGCGTCCTCTCCGGAGAGCTTGAACTGCTGCAACGCGGTCGCGGTCTGCTCAGCCGCCGTCGCGACGTCCAACTCACCCGCAGCCGCCAGGTTCAACGCACCCGTCAACCCACCGTCGAGCACGTCGCGAGCGGACACACCAGCCTTGAGCAGCGCCTCGATACCGCCAGCGGCCTCGGTCGCGCTGTACCGGGTCGCGGCCCCCGCCTCGATCGCGGCGTCCCGCAGAGCCTCGATGTTCACCCGGGCCTCATCGCCCGTCGCCGACACCTTCGACATGGCTTGCTCGAAGTTCGCAGCAGCACGCACCGCAACTGCGACACCAGCCGCGGCGACGATGCCGACCTTGCCGGCGGTGCCACCCAACTGGGTTAGCCCGGCGCGCATCTTCTGGCCGTTGCGGTCCAGGGCGACCATCTTGCCGCCTAGTTCACCGACGTTCCGGCCAGCGGAAGCCAGCCCGGCATTCAGGTTCGCGAACGAACCCTTGAACGTGTACGTCACTGTGCGATCGGGCATCACAGAGCCCCTTTCTTGAGACGGAGGCCCCTGACTGCGGCGGAGTCCGCAACGAGAGGGAGCCACTTCTTTTTTCTTTCGGGAGCCATGTCAGATCTCCTCCGGGTCGAAGGCCTCGTCCGGGGTCGCGGCATCGATGGCCTCCTGCTCGGCCCGGGCGTCGATCGCCTCCAGCTCCTCGTTGATGTCACGCAACTGACGCGACAACGGCGGCAGGTCACGAGGCTGAGTCCGCTTGTCCTCATGCATCGCGTGCCACAGCCGGTCACGCAGCGACACAAGGAAGTCACGACGACCCATCTCCACGGCCTTCGTCACCGGCCGAATCGGCACGACCTCGGCCTCTTCGCGGTCGGTAGTCATCGCGCACCGCCAGAGGAATCGCTCAGAGATAGATCAAAGGACTCCGGCCCGCAGTCCACCTTGCCTACTAAAACCGAACGCGTGTTCGAGGGTCCGCTGGGCCGGGTGCTCGAGGACACCCGGTCCCAGCGGTCGCCGCTGGCCGGTCTGGGCGCGAAGGATGACGCGCTCGCGACCATCGCTCCCCGAGTCGCCCGGTTCGTCAGCCGGGCGGGGGTGACGTTGACGGCGGTGTTGGTCATCAGTACGCCGCCCCCTGGTAGCGCCAGCGGCCTTGTTGGGCACGCTGCCGGGTCTCGATGGTCTGCTGCAGTTGCTGGCTTCGGTGTTCGGCCTCGGCTGCGGCGTACTTCTGTAGTTCCTCGATGTCGCCGGCGTGGCGGTCGTAGGGGTGTGGGGTGTTGTCGTCGAGGAGCCACTGCGGGATCACCTCGACGAACCCACGTTCGTTGCGCGCTGGCCGGCGTTCCCTGCGGGTCAGTCCCTTCCGGAAGGTGTCCCAGTCTCGGACGGCCTTGGATGGCTGCCTGACCTGGGCTTCGGTCTGGGCGGCGAGATCCTCCAGCGCGGCGAGGCGGCCCTTGAGTCGCGCCTGTTCCATGGCCTCTCGGTGGAGTCGGTCGGACTCGAACTCGAACAGTTCCTTGGGGCGGTCCCAGGTCATCACTGCACCTCGTCCTGGATGCGGTGGTAGGCGCCGGTGCCACTCATGTAGTCGTTGAGTCGTTCGGCTGCGGCGTCCTTGCGTGCCTCCTCGACATCGTCGCCGGCCATCATGACGGCGAGCGCTGGGAGGTCGTCGGGTGCATTGGGAGGCAGCGGGCGACCTCCAGCAGGTCGGGGGCCAGCCGCCCTGGTCGAGGCGAGTCGGGCGACCCTCTCGGCCTTGTGTGCAGCGGCCTGTTCGGCGCGTCCGGCGATGACCCCGGCAACGACGTCGCGGGGCACGACACGGAGCCCGGTCTCGTCGGTGGTGATGTGGTCGGCGAGCTTGAGCGCGAGCAGCTTCACGTTGGTGTCGAGTTCCATGGCCAGGACCACGAGGGGGATCGGGGTCGGGATCGCGTCCATCGTGAAGCCGGGGACGACATAGTCGGCGTAGGTCTTGGGCGGGTGCTCGACTGCGGTGGTGCTTCGGTTGGGGAACATCAGGAGTCCTTTCAGGACGCTGTCGTTTGGTTGTTAGAAGAGAGATAGGGAACGAGCGTCAAAGGACGTGAACCACGCACGTCCTTTGAGCCCGAACGACCAGCAGGATTCACGTCCTTTTGAGGCAAAGGACGTGACTGACTAACGTCCTTTGCTCGCGTTCCGTGGTTCCGTCGACACTTGGTGTCGGGGCTCCCGGCGCCGCCTTGGACCTGGGATTGGCTGACGACGAGGCACAGCATCCGTGACTCCTCGGTGAGGAATCCGAGGCTGATCGCCTTGTTCAACGCGTGCCACAGGGTGCGGCGATCGGGCACGCTCCCGTCCTTGCGGACGAGGAACGCGGCCAGCTCGCCGCGATCCAGTCGAGCGTGACCGTTGGCGCGTCGGCGGCCGTAGGCGACGAACACGATCCTCAGGTGGTCGGGAAACCCCGGGTGGCCGGCGAACTCGAGCCAGGTGTCTTGAGCGTGGGCGGCCCAGTCGCGGCCACCGAAGTCGATGCGCTTGCTCATGCTGCACCTCGCCGGTTGGCCGGGTGCGGCCGGTAGCTCCGCCGCTCGTACTCGCGACGGTGGTTGTCCCGCCGCGCGACGTACTCGGCGTCAGCGGCCTGCTTGGCCTGCCTGGCGGCGAACAGGTGCTGAGCCCGGAGAGCGGCCATCTGCTCCTCGAACTCCTGCGCCTTCGCCTCGGCGAACCGCAGCGCCGAGACCCACTTCTCGCGCTCGGACAGGTCGGCCCACTCCGGGCTGCCGTAGATCGCGACCGGACCGGCCTTCGCGATCTGCTCGCGCGCCCACCGGCGGCGGGTGTCTGCCGCGCTCACCAGAGACCACCGTCAGCAACGAGCTGGTCGCCCTGACCGCGAACAACATGATCTTCTCGTCGTACGGACGGAGGACGCGTGAAGGTGACCAGCCAGCCTCCCCGTTCCAGCGCCACGGCGAAGTCGGCAGCCTTGGTCGGGGTCGTGACCCACGACCGAGTGCGCGCATTCCGCAGCGGCATCCGACCGAACTCCCGCTTGTACAGCTCGACGGCCAGGAAGTCGCCGCGGAACTCGGTGCAGTGCGCGTTGATCGGGTCGAACGTGACTTCGCCTCTCACTTCGACCACCCCGCGACCAACTCCTGGAGCTTGCTGCGCTCGGTCAGCTCGATCATCTTGTTCTCGGCGAAGATGTCGTAGCCGTAGGCCTCGACCGCGAGGTCTTCGATCGTCTGAGCGAACAGGGCCCGCAGCCGATCCGCTGGCATCGCCTCGCATTCGATCGCCTGCCCCGAGAAGCTCATCTCCTCGCCGCTGGCGGTCCTCCACGAACGTTTCTTCGGCTTGGTGCCGAGCGCCTGGAACGCGGCGGCCTGCTCGGCCGTCACTCCCAGCCGAAGGAACTCGACGTCATCACGGCCGGAGTAGGTCGCGATCTTCGCCTGGAGCTGAGACTCGATCTCCAACCCGGCGGGATCGAAGTCCCCGGCGTACAGCACGACGATCCTCAGCGACCTCGAAGCCAGGTAGTAGTCGGCCGCGTCCTTCACGAACGTCTCGGAGACCTGGCCCTTCATGGGGTAGATCGGGACGTCGTACTCGTCTCCGACTGGCTTGATCTGTCCCGCGACCGAGTCGGACTCGGTCCAGATCTCGATCCTGATCAGCCCGAGCTGCCAGGGTGTCCGCCGATAGTTCTCGGCGATCCAGGACAGCTCGTCTCTGGCCGAGAAGTTGGTGTCAGGACGGATGACGCGGCGGCCGGTGTCGACCACCCAGTTCCACGGGATCTCGCCGTCCCTGCGTAGCTCGAGGATCGCTCGCTGGACCTTGAGGTAGCCGTTGCGGGTCTTCTCGACCAGCCCGGCGACAACGGCCCGGTAGTAGATGTTCCGGACGCTGGCCGGCGCGGCCTCGCGGGCGATCTCGATCAACGTCTGCCGACGCATCTCCATCGCTGCACGGTCAGCCCGAACTCTTATGTGCCGCGGCGCATAAGACACAAGCTCCTGCACCTGGGCGGCCATCAGAGGACCATCTCGGCGAGGGTCACCGTGTTGTCGACGGTGATCGGTACGATGGACTCAGTCTTGATGGTCGAGATGGTGGCCGCCCGGTTCGTCCCTGGGCGGCCTTCTCGGTTCTCAGGAGGTGCCATCAGCCGCACCTCCGTTCAGGAGGGTGGCGAGGCGGGCACGCTGCTCGACGGTGAGCGGCGGGGCGGTGGCGACAGTCGCCTTGATGTAGTCGCTGAGTCGTTCGGCCGCTCGGTCTCGGCGGGTGTCGTCGTCGACGACGGGTCCGTGCATGAAAAAGCACCTCGATGCAGGGAGTTATCTCCCACCTCATCTAGGTGCTGGGTGCCGGTCTTAACCGTTGTGGTCCGGCGCAGGTCCGAGGCTGTCCCCCGGTCGTGTCGGGAACTATCCCCCAACGTGCTGAACTATAGCCCTCAGCTCGGCCATCGTGACGGACGTGCGCCCCGTGTCCGCGATGGCGTCGAGGTAGCGGTCGAACTTTCCGCACCGCACGGTAAGCGGGCGTCCGTCGGCCTTCGCAGTGGTCGCGCAAAGGCGGCAGGTCAGCGTGTGGTTGAGATCCTTGGCCCGCTCGGCGCCGGGCTCGACGTAGGTCTGTCCGTCGTCGGTGTGCCACCACTTGACACCCGTGGCACCGTGACGCGTCGACTGTGGCTGTGGCCACCAGATGACACCTTCCTTGTGGAACTCGGCCACAAAGTTGCGTTCCTTGGAGAGCCGGTGGCCGGCATCGGTGCACCAGATGATCATCGTGTTGATCATCACCGGTCCTTCCACTCGATGGAAACGGTCTCCGGCCGGAAGTACGGCTGACCCGGCTCCCAGCCCTTCGGCCTGCCCTTCCCGGACGGCAACAGGGTGACCTCGATCAATGCGTCGACCACGAGCCGCTGACGGTCCAGGTCGGCTGCCAGGAACGCAGCGCCGGGGTCTGGAGCGCTGGCGATGCCGTCGAGCGCGGAGCCGCTGTACGCCGCCTGCAGCTGCCCACGGACGTCCTCCAGGTCGGCGACGATGGACTTCGTCCCGGCCGCGAGCTGCTCGGCGTCGATGGTGCCTTGGGCGAACATGGTGCCGAGCTGGTTCTTCCGCTCGGTCAGCTCGGTGGCCCGCTTCTCCAGTGCCCTGATGTCGACCTCCGGCACGGACGGGGCCAGCAGGTCCGCGAGATCGGGTCGCCGGAGCCGCTCGACCACGACACCACGAACGAGGTCGTCGACCGGTTCAGCGGCCCGGGTGACGTGGGAGGCATCGCGGCACCGGTACGTCGGGATGTCACCCCTCCCCCGGTCGCCGCGAACTGTGCCGTCCTCGGCGTCGTCCCCGCAGACCGAACACCGGTAGAGCCCGCTTCCCAGCCACCGCACCGCCACGTTCGCAGTGTTCGTGCGACGGGCCGGATCGGTCAGGATCCCCACCACGGCGCGCCACTTCTCGGGCTCGATGACGGCGGGCCACTCGGCGTCTCCGATGACCTCCCCGCGATGCTCCATCAGCCCGGCGTTCCTGGGCCGCAGGAGCACCCTGCGCGGGGCGTCGAGCTTCCACCGGCGCCCGGTGGTGGTCGTGATGCCCTCGGCGTTCCACGCGCGCGCTACGGCCCGCACACTCTGCCCCGACAGAATCATGTCGGCTCCGACCCGGATGGCGTCGGCCTCGCGCTCGTCGAGCGTCACGCCGTCGTCGAGGTAGCCGAACGGGCGGCGCCCACCCTTCCACTTGCCGGCGTCGGCGCTGCGTTGCTTGGCCCGGTGCATCCGCTCTCGGGCATGGTCGACCTCGTACCGTGCGAACGCGCCGAGCGTGCGGGCCATGACGAGCCCCGACGGCGAGGCGAGGTCGAGGTCACCGGCCTTGACGGTGATGGTCCTGACCGCGGTGGTCTCGCACAGGGTGATGTACTCCTCGAGCTCGGCGGGCGACCGGTGGAGTCGGTCGGTGTGCCAAACGATGACGACGTCGGTCCCACCGTTCGCGATGAGCGCCAGCAGGTCGCGGTAGCCCGGTCGCGGCTTGCCGGAGTACGCCGACAGGTCGTTGTCAGTGAGGACCTTGACCACATCGGCTCCGAGTGACGTAGCCAATTGGCGACAGTCGGCCTCTTGGGTCTGGACGCCGAGCCCGGCGCCCTCACGGTCCTTGCTGATCCGGGTGTAGATGGCTGCGCGCATGCACTAAGTATGGCATACCACTTTGTTCGACCTCGCGATCGCGATCGCCGTGCTCGGGGCAACGGGCGCGGTGCCGACCGCTGCGCTCGACGGCTTGGTCGTGATCGGCGAGCTCACCTTGGACGGCGGACTCCGCTGCGTGCCCGGAGTCCTGCCGATGGTGATGGCCGCGGCCGCGCGGGGCGTGCGGCATGTCGTCGTGCCGGAGCCTCAGGCCCACGAGGCAGCCATGGTCCCGGGCGTCGAGGTGCTGGGCATGCGGTCCCTGGCCCAAGTGGTCGCCGAACTGCGCGACGAGCCGGTCCCAGAGGCCGCGCCGGTCGCCGCCATGTCCAGCAGCAGGCTGCTGGCCTGGCGGGGTGCCGGACGGATGGACGAGGTCGATCTCGCCGACCTCGTCGGCATGGAGGACACCCGCTTCGCGGTCGAGGTCGCCGCGGCTGGCGGCCACCACCTGTTGCTCTCGGGCCCCAAGGGTTCGGGGAAGACCAGCATCGCCGAGCGGATCCCAGGCCTGCTGCCCGACCTGACCCGCGAGGAGGCGCTCGAGCTCACCGCGGTCCATTCCCTGGCCGGTGCGCTCGAGCCCGGCGACGGGCTGCGCACCCGCCCGCCGTTCGCCTCCCCTCATCACGACGCGTCCACGGCGAGCCTGGTCGGTGGTGGCTCCGGCGCCGTTCGCCCGGGCGAGATCAGCAGGGCGCACTGCGGGGTGCTCTTGTTGGACGAGTTCCCGCTCTTCCGCGCCGACGTCATCAACGCGCTCCGCCAACCCCTGGAGAGTGGCGACATCAGCGTCTCCAGGGCCCAGGAGTCCGTCGTCCTGCCCGCACGGTCGATCGTGGTGCTCGCGGCCAACCCGTGCCCCTGCGGTGACTACCACGCCGATGCCAGTGTCGATCGCTGCAAGTGCCGCGAGGTCCAGCGGCGCGACTACCGCCGCAAGGTGACCGGTCCGATCACCGACCGGATCGACATCACGCGGCACCTCACGGCTGCCAGGCCCACCGCGCGACGAGATCCGCTGGCGGTGCGCGAGTCCAGCGCCGAGGTTCGCGAGCGGGTGACGGTGGCCCGCGCACGGCAGGCCGATCGGTACGCCGACGAGGCGTGGCGCCTCAACGGCCACGCCCCGGGTCCTGCGCTGGCGACCCGATGGCCGCTCACCCCAGCAGCGGCCGCCCTGGTCGACGACCAGCTGTGGAAGGGGCGGCTCACCCGCCGCGGGGTCACCCGGGTGCATCGGCTGGCGTGGACGGTCGCCGACCTCGCCGGCGTCGACCAGCCAGGTGTCACCGAGGCCGGCGTGGCACTGCGGCTGCGCAGCGGCGAGCCGCTGCTTGCAGCCACCCTCCGCAAGGCAGCGGGATGAGCGCCGAGCGGCTGGCGAGGCTCGCGCTCAGCAGGCTGGGCGAGCCGGGCGACCTCCGGCTCGCCCACTGGGTCACCGAGCTGGGTGCGGTGCAGTTCCACGACGCGCTTCGCGCCGGTGCTGAGCTCGACGGGCTCAACACGGAGCTCGCGGCCCGGCTGCCTTCCGTCGAGCCTGAGCGCGACCTCGAACGCGCAAGTCGGCTCGGGATCCGCTGGATCGTGCCCGGTGACGCGGAGTGGCCAGCCGCCCTCGACGACCTCGAGCACGTCGAACCACTGCACCGGATGGGACGCGCGCCGCTCGGTCTGTGGGTCCGCGGACCGCTGCGCCTGCACGAGCTTCCTACTCCGGTTGCCGTCGTCGGAGCGCGATCAGCGACCACCTACGGCACCGACGTGGCCACCGAGCTCGCGGCCGGTCTGGCTCGCGCCGGGTCGGCGGTGATCTCGGGTGCGGCGTACGGCATCGACCAGGCGGCGCATCGCGGCGCGCTGGCCGGCGACGGCCCGACAGTCGCGGTGTTGGCCTGCGGCGTCGACCGCGCCTATCCCAGCCGCCACAAACCGCTGCTCGACCACCTCGCCGACCACGGCGCCGTGGTCTCCGAGCTCGCGCCGGGGTGCTCCCCCACCCGGCCCCGGTTCCTGGCCCGCAATCGCGTCATCGCGGCCCTGTCCCTCGGCACGGTGGTGGTCGAGGCCGCGGTCCGCAGCGGTGCGCTCAACACCGCCAACTGGGCATCGGGCCTCAACCGGCCGGTGATGGGCGTGCCCGGGCCGGTGACCAGTGCGCCGTCCGAGGGCGTGCACCAGCTGATCCGCTCCGGCGCGGCCAGCCTGGTCACCCGGGCGACCGAGGTCCTCGAGCTCACCAGGCCGGCCGGGGAACACCTCGTGGAGCCGCTGCGTGCCCCGTCCCGGCCCCGAGACCTGCTCGGCCACGACGAACAGCGGGTGCTGGAGGCGGTGCCGCTGGTCCGGCCGGCACCCCCGGAATCGGTGGCGCGCACCGCCGGACTCGGCCTCGTCGAGGTCCGAGCATCGCTCGTGGAACTGCGTCGACGCGGGCTGGTCGAGGAGCTGCCCACCGGGTGGCGGCTCGCCGACGACGCGGATCAGGGGTGAACGCACGTGGAGTTCCTACTCTTGAGCAGTGACCGCGGAACCCGCGGCCGAGTCCGGCCCCGACGAGCTGCCCGAGCCGTTCGCACGCGTGCTCGGCGCCTACGAGCGCCACCTGAGCGCCGAGCGCGACCTGACGGTGCACACGGTGCGCGCCTACCTCGGCGACGTGGCCGGGTTGCTCGACCATGCCGCGCGGCTGGGTCTCGACGATGTCGCCGACCTCGACCTCCGGGCATTGCGCAGCTGGCTGGCCAAGCAACAGACCTTGGGGCTCTCGCGCACCACCCTGGCTCGTCGGGCGACGGCGGCGCGGGTGTTCACCGCGTGGCTGCAGCGGTCCGGCCTCGCCCCCAGAGACGCGGGCGCGACCCTGGGCTCACCCAAGGCACGACGCGCGCTGCCGCCCGTGCTCCGGACCGACGAGGCCGGCGAGCTGATCCGAGCCGCAGCCGAGCGCGCCGACGACGGCAGTCCGATCGGGGTGCGCGACATCGCGATGCTCGAACTGCTCTACGCCACCGGCATCCGGGTCGGCGAGCTCGTAGGACTCGACATCGACGACGTCGATCGCGACCGCAACGTGGTGCGGGTGCTCGGCAAGGGGCGCAAGGAGCGCACCGTGCCGTTCGGCCACCCGGCCGCCGGCGCGCTCGACCGCTGGCTGGCCGAGGGCCGCCCGGCACTGCGGGCCGAAGGCGCCGGTGGCGCGCTGTTCCTCGGCGCCCGGGGGCGACGCATCGACCAGCGCGCCGTTCGGACCCTCGTCCACCGGCGGATCGCCGAGGTGCCCGGGGCACCCGACATCGGTCCGCACGGGCTCCGGCACACCGCCGCGACGCACCTGCTCGAGGGCGGGGCCGACCTGCGGTCGGTCCAGGAGCTGCTGGGCCACGCCTCGCTGGCGACCACCCAGCTGTACACCCACGTGACCACCGACCGGCTGCGAGCCGCCTACCGTCAGGCGCACCCGCGCGCCTGAGGGTTGCGACGCTGAGCCTGGATCAGGGAGCCTTCGGCAGGTCGATGTCGGCCTGGTTGAGCTCCTCGACATTGACGTCCTTGAAGGTCAGCACCTTCACCGACTTGGCAAACCGCGCAGGCCGATACATATCCCACACCCAGGCGTCGCTCATCGAGACCTCGAAGAACACCTCGCCGGCCTCGCTGCGCGCCTTCACGTCGACCTGGTTGCACAGGTAGAAGCGCCGATCCGTCTCGACGACGTACTTGAAGATGCCTACGACGTCGCGGTACTCGCGGTAGAGCGTGAGCTCCATCTCGGTCTCGTACTTCTCGAGATCCTCGGCGCTCATGCGATACCTGGGCCGGTCACGAGACCGACTCTAGTCCGGCGACATCGGTCTCGAGGCCAGCGGCCCGCCGCACGTTCACGAACCGCATCCGGTGGATCGGCGAGGGGCCGTGCTCGGTCAGGGCGGCACTGTGGACGTCGGTGATGTACCCCTTGTGCGTCTTGAAGTCGTAGACCGGCCACTCGACGTCCAGCTCCGTCATGATCCGGTCGCGGGTCACCTTGGCCAGGACCGAGGCAGCCGAGATGCAGGCAGCGACCCGGTCGCCCTTCCACACCGCGAGTCCGGGGGTGCCCAGGCCGTCCACGGGGAAGCCGTCGGTGAGCACGTACGCCGGTGGCAGGTCGAGCAGCGCCACGGCCCGACGCAACGCCTCTACGTTGGCGACGTGCATCCCGAGCCGGTCGCACTCCTCGTGCGAGACGACGACCACGGACCAGGCCAGGGCCCGCCGGGTGATCTGGGCGTAGCAGCGCTCGCGCGCCTTCTCGGTGAGCAGCTTGGAGTCGGCCAGGCCGGGCACGATCCCGGCCTTGCCCGGCGGCAGGATGCAGGCCCCAGCCACCAGCGGTCCAGCGCACGCCCCGCGGCCAGCCTCGTCGACCCCGGCGATCGGGTCGATCCCGTGCCGGCGTAGGGCGCGCTCGTAGCCGTAGAGCCCGGCGTCCCGCCGGACGGTCGCCCCCCGAGGCAGTGCGCTCACGGTCTGACTTCCCGGGCTATCCGGCGTCAGGGACCTGGTCGAAGGCCCCATTGCCACCGACACCGCCGAAGTGAGAGAGCGGCCAGACCAGCGCGAAGACCTTGCCGACGATCAGGTCCGTGGAGACGAACTCGCGACCCGGCGGGCATTCGGTCTGTCCCTCGAGACACATGTGCACGGTCGAATCGGCGGAGTGCGCGCGGTTGTCGCCCATCACGAAGACATGCCCCTCGGGCACCGGTCCGGTCGACCACGAGCAGTTGCCCGTCATCGGGCCGGCGCAGGCGAGGGTGCCGTCGTCCTTGACGTAGCTGCTCTCGTCGACGGGCACGCCGTTGACCGACAGCCGGCCCTGGTCGTCGCAGCAGGTGATCGTGTCGCCCGCGATGCCGATCACCCGCTTCACCAGGTGGCCGCCCGAGGGGTAGAGACCGATCTTCTCCAGGCCACGGGTCAAGACGTTGCCGGTATCGGCGGTCTCGGCGGGGCCGAGCCAGCCGCCGGGGTCCTCGAAGACCACGACGTCACCGCGGTCGGGCGACCCGCCACCCCAGTACGAGACCTTCTGGACCAGGATCCGGTCGTTCTTGACCAGCCCCGGCTCCATCGACTCCGAGGGGATGTAGAAGGCCTGCACGAACAGTGCCTTCAGCACCACGGCCAACAGGACCGCGACGACCAGCAGGATCAGCGTCTCCTGCCAGACCGGGATGTGGGACCTCGTCGACCGGGATCCCTTCGCGGGAGCCTCGGGGCCGGCCGCGGCGCCGGTGTCGGCGTCCTCGATCGTCACGGGTCGAAGTGTAGGTCGGCCGTGATCAGGCCTCCCGGCGCTCCTTGATCTTGGCGGCCTTCCCACGCAGGTTGCGCAGGTAGTAGAGCTTCGCCCGGCGGACGTCACCGCGGGTCACGACCTCGATCTGCTCGAAGATCGGGGAGTTGAGGGGGAAGGTGCGCTCGACGCCGACGCCGAAGGAGACCTTCCGGACGGTGAAGGTGCGGCCCACGCCCGACCCGTGGATGCGGATCACGACGCCCTGGAAGACCTGGATCCGAGAGCGGTTGCCCTCGACGACCTTCACGTGGACCTTGATGGTGTCGCCGGCGCGGAAGGCGGGAACGTCGTCGCGCTTCAGGGCGGTGCCGAGTTCGGCAATCACGTTGCTCATGTGCTGCTCCTCGCGAGTGCCACAGGTCAGCCGCGGAATCGGATGTGGATCATGGAGTTGAGAGGTGGTGCAGAGCCGCCGGCCTCGGGTTCCCCTGTGGCAGAGTCCCGGCCGTCTGGGCCAAGGAGCGAGTCTGCCACAGCGGCCGGGCCCAGACCCAATCACAGACGCTTGGTCAGGAGCACTGCCAGCGGGGGCGCGTCGAGGTCGGTGCGGACGCGGTAGCCGGCCTTCTTGTACATCCGGATGTTGTCGGTGCTCCGCGCCCCCGTGAAGAGGCGGTACGACGTCGCCTCGGGCGCCGCCACCGACTCGATGTGGGCCAGCAGCGCGCGGCCCAGGCCGCGGCCCTGGAGGTCGGGCGCGACCATGACCCGGCCGATCGCCCAGGCGAAACCGCGACCAGAGCCCTCGACCGGCTCCAGACGCCCGCGCACCGCGCCCACGAGCCGGCCTTCGCTGCGCACCACCCAGGTCGACCAGTCGCGCATCCAGTCCAGTACGTCGTCGAGTGATTCGTGCAGCGCCGGGATGTCGGCCAGGCTGTCGTTGGCCAGCGCCTCCTGGACCCAGCAGGCGCGCTGCAGGGTGAGCAGCTCCCCGGCGTCGCCAGGCACGGCGGGCACGATCTCCCAGGAGGTCGCGGCGGCGCTGGCATGGAGAAGGTCGGGCCGGCGCTGCGCCGTACGCCGCCGCGCGGCCTCGGTCCGCCACTGCGAGATCGCCGCGTGGTCGCCGGACAGCAGGACCGGCGGCACGTCGAGGCCAAGCCAGGAGGCCGGCCGGGTGTAGACGGGGTACTCCAGCAGTCCGTCCGCGTGGGACTCCTCCACCAGAGAGGCCGCGTTGCCCATGAATCCGGGCAGCAGCCGGACCACCGCCTCGGTGATCGCCAGCGCCGCGACCTCGCCGCCGTTGAGGACGTAGTCACCCAGCGAGACCTCTACCACCTCGGCGCGGGTCGCGGCGTGGTGCAGCACACGCTGGTCGATGCCCTCGTAGCGGCCGCAGAGGAAGACCAGCCGCTCCCGAGCCGCCAGTTCCCGGGCCAGGGTCTCGCTGAACGGCGTACCGGACGGGGTCGGCACGACGATCGTCGCGCCGTCGATGTCGAGCGCGTCGAACGCCTCGCCGAACGGCTCGGGCTTCAGCACCATCCCGGCGCCGCCGCCGAACGGCGCGTCGTCGACGGTGCGGTGCCGGTCGTGGGTCCAGCGACGCAGGTCGTGGACCTGCACCTCCAGCAGCCCCTTCTCGGCCGCCTTGCCGGTGAGCGACTGCTGCAGCGGTGCGAAGTAGTCGGGGAAGATCGTCAGGTAGTCGAGCCTCACCCGGATGCACCCGGATCCGCATCGTCCGGGAGCGGTGCGACCAGCCCCGGACGGTCGGCGATCACCACCCGGCCGCCAGCGAGATCGACGTGGGGCACCAGCGCCTTCACGAAGGGGACCAACGCCTCGCGCCGCTCGGGGGTGGTGATCCGGAGCAGGTCCTGAGCGCCGCCGTGGACCAGGCCGGCGACGGTGCCCAGGGCGGTGCCGTGCTCGTCGTAGGCGGCCAGCCCCACCAGCTGGTGGTCGTAGAACTCGTCGGGGTCCTCAGGCGACTCGTCGGCCGGGATGGAGGCGTGCAGGACGATGCCGCGAGCCGACTCGGCCGCGGTGCGATCGGGCACCTCCTCGAGCCGCACGAGGAGCACCGACTGGTGCCATCGGGAGTCCGCGACCGTCACCTGCCGCAGAGACGACGCCGAGCCCGGCGGAGGCTCGGCGCGCAGCGTGCTGCCGCGCGCGAACCTCCGCTCGGGCTCGTCAGTGCGTACGTCGACCGTGACCTCGCCGCGCAGGCCGTGCGGTTTGCCGATCCGGCCGACGACGACCTCGACGTCGGGACCAGGGCCGTCAGCGGCGCCGGTCGACATCCACGAAGTCGATCCGGGCGCCGCCCTTGCCGGCCAGGGCCGAGATGACGGTCCGGAACGCCGTGGCGGTGCGGCCACCGCGGCCGATCACCTTGCCGAGGTCGTCGGGGTGCACCCGGACCTCGAGGATCGAGCCGCGACGCAGCTGCTTGTCGCGCACGACGACGTCGTCGGGGTGGTCGACCACCCCGCGGACCAGGTGCTCCAGCGCGTCGGCCAGCACGGCGGTCAGCTGTCAGCCTTGTCGGCCGAGGCGGTCTCCGCCTCCTCGGCTTCCGCGGCGGCACCCTCGGGGGTCTCGTCGGCCGGGACCGGTGCAGCCTCTTCGGCGGCCGGAGCCTCGGCAGCCTCGGCCTTGGGCTCCTCGTCCTTCGGAGCCGCCTTCTTGGCGGCGGCCTTCTTGGTCACGGCCTCGCCGGAACCGGTGCCGTGGGCGTCGGCCAGCGCCTTGTTGAAGACGTCGAGCTTGTCGGGCTTGGCCTCAGCGGTCCGCAGGGTGCCCTCGGCGCCCTTGTAGCCCTTGAAGGTCTGCCAGTCGCCGGTGATCTTGAGGAGCTTGGCGACCGCCTCGGACGGCTGCGCGCCCACGCCGAGCCAGTACTGCGCCCGGTCGGAGACCACGCTGATGTACGACGGGTCCTCCTTGGGGTGGTACTTGCCGATCTCCTCGATCACCTTGCCGTCGCGCTTCTTGCGCGAGTCGACGACGACGATGCGGTATTGCGGCACCCGGACCTTGCCCAGGCGCTTCAAACGGATCTTGACGGCCACAGCTGTGGTGTCTCCTCAGAGTTCAGTGGTGGTGGAGATCGTGACGCACGTGTGGGGCACCGAGCCACGGTCTCCGATGGGCCTTGCAAACGCCGGGGGTGAGAGGGTCCCCAGCGCGCAGGACTCGACCGGCAAGTCTGCCAGACGCCGGCCCGGTGTCCGAATCGGCCCGAAACCCTCCCACCTAGCTATTCCGCCCGCCGTACGCCGCGGACCAGACTCGCCCGGTGGCCGTCCTGCAACCAGCCGCCCTCGGGGCGCATCCCAGGGACGTGCAGACCCTCACCCGCCGCCGGCTCGCCGAGCGGCACCCGTGGCTCTACCCCGTCGCCGTCAAGGTCCATCAGACCCGCCGATACCTCGCGTGGCTGACCTCCGGCACCAGCTGGGCCACCCGTGCCCAGAGCACCCCCGACCTCCCGGTCCGGGTCAAGAAGCACGGCTCGCTGCTGCTCCGCGAACTCTCGCCCGACGAGATGGTCCTGCAGCACAACAAGGTGGTGAACCTGCGGCTGGCCAGCGCCCGCACCCACGGAGTGCTGATCCGGCCGGGCGAGACGTTCTCCTTCAATCGGCTGGTCGGCAACTGCACCCGTCGCAAGGGGTACGTCGTCGGCATGCGGCTCTCCAACGGCGACGCGACGGCCGGGGTCGGCGGCGGTATCTGCCAGCTCGCGAACCTGCTGCACTGGATGTTCCTGCACTCGCCGCTCACGATCGTCGAGCGGTCCGAGCACAGCTTCGACCCGTTCCCCGACAAGCAGCGCGTCCTGCCGTGGGGTGTCGGCTGCTCGATCGTGTGGAACTACGTCGACCTCGTGGTCCGCAACGACACCGACGTGACCTTCCAGGTCCACACCTGGCTCGACGACAAGCACCTGCGCGGCGAGCTCCGCGCGGACCGTCCGGTGGAGCACTCCTATCGGGTCGAGGCCCGGGGCGAGGAGTTCGTGCGGGTGCGGGGCGAGGCGACCGAGCGGACCTGGCGGCGCAACGAGATCTGGCGGACCCTGATCGACCGCCGTACCGGCATCGCGGTCGGCGAGGAACTGGTCAAGCGCAACTGCGCCGTGGTGAAGTACCCGCCCCCGGAGCACCTGGTGGTCGACCTCGACCAGGACGGCCGACCGCTGGGCCAACCACTGGGCCGACCATTGGGCCAGCCCGCGGCTCAGCTCGCCGCCGGGTAGTCCGGACACGTCCGCCGGTACGGAACGTCGCCGCCGAACGCATCTGACCATTCCTGCCGCGTGAGGTCGCGGCCGGCGACCCGACAGGCGTAGTCGACTGCGGCGGCGGCAGACACGTCCCAGGTGTAGATCGAACCGTTGAGGCGGGCGACGACGATCCGCCCGTCCGGCTCGAACGCGACCGCGGGTGGAAATCCCTCCTCCAGCTCGGCGGCCGCCAGGGGTGTGCCGGACCGTGCGTCCCACAGCCCCAGAGCACGTCCGCGGGAGCCCGTCACGAGGCGGTCGCCGTCGGCGGTGAAGGCTATGGAGTACGTGTCGCCGGCGCCGTCCGTGACGGCAGGCCGGATGGCCTCGCCGGAGCGGAGGTCGATGATCTCGACCTCGCCGGCGACGCCGCCGACCGCGAGGCGCTGCTCGTCGGGAGCCAGGGCCAGTGTCAGACCGTGCCGCACGTTGAGCCGTCCGGTGTGGACGACTTCTCCGGTGTCGAGGTCGACGCGGTAATACGTGCGCCCGCCCGTCGCCCAGGTCACCTGTGCGCTGTCACCCCCGCCGAGGGCCACCACGCTGTGGCCATCGGAGAACCCGGCCAGACCGGCCACGTCCTCGGGAAGAGCGACCGTCGTGCCGACGTCATCGAGCGTCGCGGCGTCGAGCAGCAGCATCGTCCCGCCCTCGGTGGCCGCGACGATGCGATCGGGCCCGGCGTAGCTGAGGGCAACGACGCCCTCGCCGCTCACGCGCCGCCGGTCCGTCTCGGTCGCCGATTCGGCGTCGACCACCTGGACCCACCCGTCGCCGTAGCCCGCGGCGTACTGGTCGCCGCTTGGCGCCCAGGCGCCTGCCCCCAGCCACTCGGAACCGATGACCGGGACGTCGCGCACCTCGCCGTCAGACAGGTCGACGAGGGTCAGTGACAGGTGCTCCAGAGCGGAGTCCTTCCAGCCGGCAAGGGCCAGCCGGGTCCCGTCGCCGCTGAGCCGCGACTCGCCGTTCTCGTGGCTCGGGATGCGAGGCCCCCGTTGCGCCACGAACCGCTCGGAGCCGTCGAGGCGCCAGGCCTGGAGCTGTTGCCGGAGCGGCTTCGCGACGTAGACGGTCCGTCCGTCGGCGGAGAAGGCGCCGCCGAGCGGCAGCGCTGCCCCGGAGTCGAGCGTCTCGAGGATCCTCCCGGAGCCGGTGCGCCACACGATGATGCGGCCGGTGAACCCGTTCGCCAGGACCTTCTTGCCGTCGCGGCTGAACGCGAGGTCCTGGATCGAGCCCGTATCGCCGGGCAGGGTCATCGCCTGGTCGCCGGTCCGGGCGTCGAAGATGAGGATGCCGGGCGTGCCGTCCCCGGTCCCTGTGGCGAGCCTGTCGCCGTTCACGTCCATCGCGTTGTTCCACGTCCACACGTCGCTGTCCCACTGTTTGTCCCCGCTGGCGACGTCGTAGGCCGCCACGGGAGTGCTCGAGTAGACCGTCGACCCGTCCGGCGAGAGCGCTGCGCCGTTCCACGGTGACGCGAGCTCGATCGCCGGGCCCGCCGGGAGCCCCGTCGTGAGGTCCCACACTCGGATGCTGTTGTTCACGTCCTGGACCACCGGGTGCTCGGCCGTTGCCGGGCTGTACGCGACCGCGAGCCGTCGCCCGTCCGCGCTGATAGACAGGTCGACCAGGTAGGCGTCGGTCGGCGTGTCCCGCAGCTGGTTGGGCAGCTCGTCAAGTGTCTCCGGGTCGAGCAGGCGGATCTGGCGCGGGTCCCCCGGTGCCGCGGCCGCGACCAGCACGTCGTCGTTCGCGGCGAGCGGCGGGTCGATCGTCACGCGGTGGCCGTCCCCGAGGTCGCTGCTGCCCACCGGGTGGAGCTCGGAGTCATAGGCCCTGACGACGTGGCGGCGGTCGATCGTGAACACCCGGTCGGTGGTCGTCACGACGACGCCGATGTCATCGCTGTCCGGGACCGTGGCGACCCGAGACAGGAGTGGCCGGCCGGCGATCACCTGGGACAGGCTCCGAAGGGTGTCGGCCGTCGGGGACAGCTGCTGGGCGGCTGCGGCCAGCAGCAGGGAGAGTTGCGGATCGTCGGTCTTGAGCGCCTTGGATCCGACGGCCGCCGCAGTCGCGGAGATGGTCTGGCGGTCGGCGCGGCGGGCCTGAAGGACGGCGAGGACGCTCGCCACCACCGCAGCCACCAGCACCAGCGCAAGGCCGGTCAGCAGCATGCGCAGCCGCCGGTTCTGTGCCCGCTCACGGTGGGCCTGAGCTTCGAGAGCCAGCCGCTCGCGGGCAGCGTGCTCCTCGGATGCGTGGAGGAACTCCTGCTCGAGGACGGTGGGCATCGACTCCGGGCGTGCCGCCCAGTCCACGGCGGCCTCCAGGCGGACGCCGGTGTAGAGCTCGCTGCCCGGTCGGTCCAGCCGCTGCCACTCGGTCGCGGCGGCAGCGAGGTGGCGCCAGACACGTTGGCCCTCTCGGTCCTCCTCCAACCAGCCACGCAGCCGCGGCCAAGCGCGGACCAGCGCCTCGTGGGCAAGCTCGAACGACCCATGGCCGCTGGTCACCAGCCGGGTCCGCACCAGGAGGTCGAGGACCCGCGCCCGGTCGGGATCGGACAGGCCGACGTCGCGCTCGACCGGGGTGCGTACGGGTTCTCCGGCCTCTGCCAACCCGGCCATGCGGAGCATCAACCAGCGCAGTTGCTCACGTTGGGTCGCGGAAAGGTCTGAGTACACGCGGTCCGCGCTGGCTGCGACCGCACCGGCGATCCCGCCGCTGTCGCGGTAGCCCTCGACGGTGAGCAGCGTGCCCTCCCGCCGCCGCCAGGTCTCCGCGAGCGCATGTGACAGGAGCGGCAGGGCGCCGGGCTGATCCTCGGCGTCCCGGAGCATCAGGTCGACCAGGCCGTGCTCAAGATGCAGACCCGCCACCCGGGCCGGCTCCTCAATCACCCGACGCAGCCGTGGCTGGTCCATCGGCGAAACGAGGTAGACGCCGCGCTCGGCCAATCGGGCGAACTCGGGATCGATGGCTAGGGTCGGTAGGTAGTCGGCACGCAAGGTCAGGATCACCGGCCCTCGGCCGCTGAGGTGATCGGCGAGGACCCTCAGCCAGGCAACCACGTCATCGCCGCCGGCTGCCAGCGCCTCCTCCGCCTGGTCCACACAGAGCGCGGTCTCCACGCCGGTGGCCCGCGTGCGAGCCTCCGCGATCGAGGCGATCGGGTCCGCACCCGGCGTGCACGTCACCGACGACCAGCCGCGGAGCTGGAGGGCGGGCACCACACCGGCCTTCATCAGCGACGACTTGCCACTGCCCGATGGACCCGCCAGGACCAGCAGCGGGGATTCGTCCAGCCGCGCGAGGCAACTGAGCACGTCGTCCTCGCGGCCGAAGAACGTGTCCACGTCCTCGGCGTCGTACGACGCCAACCCGCGCCACGGGCAGTCGACGCTGGCGGCACGCGCCTCGTGACCCGGCGCCAGGGTCGGGTCCTGCTCGAGGATGGCGCGCTCCAAACCGGCCAGCTCCGAGCCGGGGTCGAGGCCGAGCTGCTGGCCCAGGATGCGCCGCGCGGAGCGGATCGAGGCGAGCGCGTCCGCTTGGCGCCCGCAGCGGTACTGCGCGAGAGCCAGCGTCACCCACCGACTCTCCCGCCAGGGCTGCTCGCGGGCCTGGACCATCGCCTCGCCCACCACCTGGTGGTGGCGGCCGGCCGCGAGCGCCGCGGCGAGCCGCTCCTCCTGAGCCGCCAGGAGCAGCTCGGTCAACCGCGCCGCCTCGAGCTGGGCCGGCTCCCATTCCTCCAGGTCGGTGAGCGGCCGCCCGCGCCAGAGCCCGAGCGCCTTCTCGAAGCTGATCACCGCCCGCTCCGCCGCGCCCTCCGCCGACGCCGAACGCGCACGCCCGAACAGCTCTTCGAACTCCACGACGTCGAGATCGACGAGGTCGATTCGGAGGCGGTAACCGGAGGTGCTGGTCTCGATGGCCTCCGCGCCGAGGACCCGACGGAGCCGGCTGACGCACCCCTGCACCACCTTGACCCAGGAGGCCGGTGGCTGCTCGTGCCACAGCGCGTCCGCGAGCGACTCCGCGGACAGCCACTGTCCGCGGCGTACGGCCAGCGCCGCCAGGACCAGTCGGTCCCGGGGGCTCAGCGACAGGGTGCCCGCCTCCAGTTCGAGCGGGCCGAGCAGCCCGACCTTCATATCCAAGGACTTTCCTCGCCCTTCCGAGCGTGGTCAACGGCGCCGATACCCGGCTGATACCGCGTCGGCGGCGTCCCGAGACCGCTCGGTCGCAACGTCCTCCTCGAGCCGGGTCGTCCGACACCGGCCGACCATCAGTCAGGAGACAGCCATGAACATCAAGACCACCATCGCCGCGATCGTCGTGGCCGGCGCAGGTTTCGCCACCGCGGCGTGCGGGACCGAGCAGGGCGCCGCAGCACCCGCCAAGATCAATGTCGAGCGCCCGGCCGGCGGGCACGAGACGCCGACCCCGGGCAAGGACCCGAAGCCGACGCCGGACCGACTGCAGTACGACCAGCCGGGCTACGGCCACCCCACGCGTGGACACACCTCGGGGTGCGTCGTCGACCCCGCCGGCTCGCGAGCCGCGCAGCGCTACGTCGGCGACTGCGGGCGGGATCGGTACGGCAACGACCGGCGGTCGGCCAGGAAGTGAACCCTGCCGCTCCGGGTCAGGCCACGACCTGGCCGCGCAACACCACCCGGGCCGGCCTCGCGAGCACCGCGAGGTCGGCCCGTGGGTCCGTCTCGTAGACGACGAAGTCCGCGGCAGCCCCCTCGTCGAGGGTCGCGTTCCAGCCCAGCCACGCCCGAGCGTTCCAGGAGGCTCCGCCCAGGGCGTCGGCCGCTGGCATGCCGTACGACGCCAGCTCGGCCACCTCGCCGGCGATCCCGCCGTGCGGGAGCACTCCCCCGGCGTCGGTGCCGGCGTAGATCGGCACCCCTGCCTCGTAGGCGGCCATGATCGTGTCGCGCCGACGCGCGTGCAGGTCGCGCATCGTGGCGGCGTACGCCGGGAACTTGTCGGCCGCCTGGTCGGCGTACTGCGGGAAGTTGTTCAACTGCATCGCGGTCGGCACCAGCGCGGTGCCGTGGGCGACCATCCCGTCGATGAGGTCCTCGGTGAGCCCGGTGCCGTGCTCGATACAGTCGATGCCGGCGGCGATGAGGATCGGCAGCACCTCGGTGCCGAAGCAGTGCGCGGTCACCTTGGCGCCGAGCGCGTGCGCGGTCTCGATGGCCGCGGTGAACGCCTCGGCGGGGAACGACGGCGCCAGGTCGCCGCGGTCCCGCTCGATCCAGTCACCGACGAGCTTGACCCAGCCGTCGCCGCGGCGGGCCTCCTGCTCGACGTAGGTCGTGAGGTCGTCGGGCTCGACCTCCCAGGCGTAGTCGCGGATGTAGCGGCGGGTCCGCGAGATGTGCCGCCCCATCCGGATCAGTCGCGGCAGGTCGTCGCGATCCTGCACCCACCGGGTATCGGCCGGGCTCCCGCAGTCGCGCAGTAGGAGGGCACCGGCGTCGCGGTCGGCCACCGCCTGCGCCTCGGTCTCGTCACGCCCCACCTCGCCGTGCGCGTCCAGCCCGATGTGGCAGTGCGCATCGACCAGTCCGGGGACCACCCAGCCGCTGGCCACGGTCTCGGCGCCCGCCTGCCGTTCGAGTGTGATCACCCCGTCGACGACGTAGAGATCGCGAGGCTCCCCGTCGGGGAGGACCGGTCCGGAGACGTGGAGGGCAGTCACGCCTCCGGACCGTACCTCCTCTGATACCCCAGCGAGTTTCGGCCCCGAGTCCGCGACTGACTGTCTACCCCCGCGAGTTTCGGCCCGGCACCCACGACGGACGCTCGCTCCGCTTCGCGGGC
>DOWL01000177.1:49609-59238 GCA_003519585.1 Nocardioides sp.
CGCAGTCCATCGTGGCCGCCGGACCGATCGCGGGGCGCCCGCTCCGCGGGAAAGACCGGGTCGCTGCGCTCCCTCCAGAGTTAAGTAACGCGCACGCTCGCGGAGCCGAAACTCGCCGGCGTATTCAGCGGAGCCCGAAGCCGTAGCGGTAGAGGGGGTCGTAGTCGGCGTCGCCGACGTTGATCGGCTCCTGCGCGACCGACCGTGGCCAGGTCACGGGGAGTCGGCCGGTGAAGGGCCGCTTGCCGAACAGCACGTCGGCCACGCCCATCCCCTCGCTGCCGGGCAGCCAGGACGCCACCAGGGCGTCGATCTGTGTGAGCAACTCGGGCGGCACGATCATCGGCCGGCCGGAGACGACCAACACGGTGCAGGATGCCGCCTGGGAGCACACCTTGCGGATGGCGAGCTGGTCGGCGTCGCTGAGCAGCATCTCCTTCTTCGGCCGCGGCACGCCCTGGTCGCCCGGGTCGTAGGCCCACTGCGGGCCGTTGACGTCGCCGAACCCCTCGGCGTACGGCGTCTCGCCGACGACCACGACGCCGGCCGCGTTGGCGGGGACGGTGTCACTCGCGGTCTCGCTGAACTGCACCCGAGACCGGGAGGTCGCGCGGACGGCGTCGAGCACCGTCTGACCGGGGATCACGTTGGTCGAGCCGCCCTGCCAGGTCAGCGTCCAGCCGCCGGCCTGGTTGCCGATGTTGTCCGCGTTGCTGCCCGCGACGTAGACCGGCTGCTTGCGGCCTGAGTCGAGCGGGAGGGTGCCCTTGCGGTTCTTGAGCAGGACCTGCGACTCGGCAACGGCCTTGCGGGCGACCTTGCGGTGCGCGCGACTGCCGACGGTGTCGATGTTGCGTCGGTCGGTGAACGGGTGCTCGAAGAGCCCGAGCTCGAACTTGGCGGCGAGGATCCGCGAGACCGCGTCGTCGATCCGGCTCATCGGCACCGAGCCGTCGGCGACCAGCGAGGTCAGCGCAGGGATGAACGCGTCCCAACCATCGGGGTTGTTGGGCGCCTGGATCGGCTCCATGAACATGTCGACCCCGGCGTTGACGGAGGCCTCGACCTGCTCGATGTAGGTCCCCGGCAGTTGCCGGATGGCGCGCCAGTCGGAGATCACGATCCCGTCGAAGCCCTGCTGGCGCTTGAGCCAGCCGGTGATCAGCTCCTGGTTCGCGTGCATCTTCACCGGGTTGCCCAACCCGTCCTCGGTCCAGTCGACACTCGAGAACGACGGCATGACCGAGCCGACTCGGTGCTTCTTCACCGCAGGCACGTACGGCGCCAGCGCGAGCCGCTTGAACTCCCCGCGCGAGACCTGGTCGATGCCCTGGTCGACGGTGTAGTCCCCGGTCGGCGTGCCGTACGTCGTGAGCCCGTCGCCCGCGAAGTGCTTCGCGCTCGCCAGCACGCGGTCGGGTCGCTTCAGGTCGCCCGGCCCACCCTGGAGCCCGTCGATCACCGTCTCCAGCTTCTTGACCAGCTTCGGGCTCTCGCCGAACGACTCGTACGTCCGACCCCAACGGTCGTCGCGGGCCACACACACGCACGGCGCGAACGCCCACTGCGGACCGGTCGCCCGGGTCTCGATCGCGGTGATGTGCCCGATCTTCTCGACCAGGTCGGCGTCACGGGTGGCGCCGAGGCCGATGTTGTGGGGGAAGACCGTGGCACCCAGGAGGTTGCCGTGGCCGTGCACGGAGTCCACGCCGTACAGCAGCGGGATACCGAGCCGCGTCTCCAGGGCTGCCGCCTGGTAGCGGTCGACCATGTCCGCCCACGCCTCGGGCGTGTTGCTGGCCGGGGTCGACCCGCCGCCGGACAGGATGCTGCCGAAGCCGTAGGTGGTGATGAGGGTGGGATCGGCGTCCACGTCGATCCGCTCGGCCTGCGTCATCTGGCCGATCTTCTCGGCGGTGGTCATCCGGGCGAGCAGGTCGGCGACCCGCTGCTGGGTGGTGAGCTTGGCGTTCCGGTAGGCGGGCTCCGCCGTCCGATCCGCGCTGGGTGCCGCGGTGGGTGCGGCCGAGCCCGGTGGCTGAAGCAGCCCGAGGGTCAGGACCGTGACGAGTACGGCGCCGAGGGCGGCGCCGCGATGGGTGCGCAACATTCCTGTGTCTCCTTGCCCGATCAAGAAGCCGGTCGACCGACGGTGGACGAACCGGGCGGAGTCACCCGCTCTCGCAACCTAGGAACGGCCATTGGTCCGGGTCAATGCCGAATCAGCCGTGCATAAGCGGTAGTTCCTCCACTTTCCGCACATATCGCCCTAGGCTGCCCCCCATGGCCAGCACCGGCGCCCTCGAGCGGCTCCGCGCCGGCAACCAGCGCGCCGTACTCAGCCTCCTGGCCGGCGAGGGCCCGATGAGCCGCGCCGACCTGGTGCGAGCCAGCGGCCTGTCCCGCACGACCGTCTCGAGCCTGGTCGCCGAGCTGATCGGTGCCGGCCAGGTGATCGAGACCGACGACCGCGCCCGGCCGCACAAGGGCGGCAGTGGCCGGCCGCCCGTGCTCGTCCGACTCAGCGCCCCGACCGGGGGCGTGGCCGGCGTCGACGTGGGCCACGGGCACGTCCGGGTAGCCGTGGCCGACCGCGCCGGCACCGTGCTGGCCGAGGACCACGCACTGGTCGACGTGGACGCGCATGGCACCGAGGTGCTCGACCGCACCGCCGCCATGGTCCGGGCCCTGGCCGCCCGGAGCGAGCTGAGTGTCGAGGAGCTGCAGGCGGTCGGGATGTGCATTCCCGCGCCCCTGGACCGCCGCTCCGCGCGGATCCGGACCGGGATCATGCCGGGCTGGCAGGGGCTGCTGCCGGGCGAGGAGCTCGAGCGGCGGCTGGGCGTCCCGGTGCACGCCGACAACGACGCCAACCTCGGCGCACTCGCCGAGCTGCACCATGGGATCGCCCGTGGCCGGCACGACGTGATCTACCTCAAGGTGGCCAGCGGAGTGGGCGCCGGGATCATCCTGGGCGGACGGCTGCACCGCGGTGCCAGCGGCATCGCTGGCGAGATCGGCCACGTCCAGGTCGGTGAGGACGGCCACGTCTGCCGCTGCGGCAACCGCGGCTGCCTGGAGACCATGGTTTCGGCGGCTCGCCTGCTCGAACTGCTCCAGCCGGCCTACGACACGCCGCTGACGATGGAGCGGCTCCTGGCCCTCGACGTCGAGGGCGACGCCGGCGTACGCCGTGTGCTCACCGACGCGGGCCGCACCATCGGCCGGGCCGTGGCCGACCTGGCCAACAGCCTCAACCCCGAGCTGGTCGTGGTCGGCGGCACGCTGGGCGGATCGCCAACCCTGGTCGAGGGGTTGCGCGGCGCCATCGACCGCTACGCCCAGCCCGACACCGCCGCTGCCCTCGACGTGGTCCCCGGCGCCCTCGGCGTCCGCTCCGCCGTCGTCGGTGCCGTCGCCCTCGCCATCGCCCGGGTCGCGGCCTCATGACGGTGACCCGTCGTTACGCGTCATGAGTAACGACGGGTCACCGCGAACTTCATGCCGACCCGTCGCTACTCGTCATGAGAAACGACGGGTCACCGGGCTCAGGTCAGCTGGTCGAGGAGCCAGGAGGGCGACATCGAGGTGGCGCCCACCGACGCGGCCCGAGCCTGGAGCATCCGGTCGGCGGTGATGACCACGGCCGTGTCGCCGGGTCGATCGGCCTGCCGCACGATCTCGTCGTCGCCGCTGCCCTTCGCGTGCACGACGCGCAGGTGCGCATCCCGGCCGACCGGTACGCCGCCCTTGGCCGCGCCTTCGAGGACGAGCACCACCTCGTCGTAGGACAGGTCCGCGGTCAACAGCCGCTCGTGGAGCCGACGGGCCGCCCCGGCGCGGTCCTTCCACCAGCCGTCGGGGCGAGAGCCCACGACGTTGGCGCCGTCGACGATCAGGACGCGGGCCACGCGGACGAGGGTAGGGACGCTGGGGCTCCGACGTTCAACTGTTGCGACTCCCTGGGCCCTCGCTCATCGCACGGCTCAGTCGCATCTCGTCGCGATACCGGTAGGGCAGCGGGGCACCCGACCTCTCGGCGGCCTCGGCGTAGGCCTCCAGGGCGTCGGCCAGGACGCCGTACCGTTCGGCGAGCTCGTGTCGATTGGTGGAATTCGCGATCTCGGCCCGCTGGACGCGCACCGCGATCCGAGCACGGTTGACCTCCCCCAACAGGCTGGACAGTCGCGTGTCTTCGTCGCCAGAGTTCCTCGGCACGTCGGCCTCTCCCAGCGTGTCCGCGGCGAGCGCTGGGTGCGCGGGAGGCGAGACTCGTTGACGACCCACGGTAGACCACTCCCGGCGTGGCCCCGGACGCGTGAACTGATCGGCCCAGTTACGTCGCGCTCCCGACCGGAGACCCGAGTGGAGAGCTACTTCAGGAACTTGCTGAAGTCCTTGGGCAGGTCGAGCGCGGCCGCGGCCTTCTCGTAGTCGATCTCCTCGCCGTTCGGGTTGCCGAACGGGTTGCTCCCCGCGGCAGCCGCCTTCTCCTTCTCGGCGGCGGCCTGCTGCGCGGCCTTGGCGGGGTTGCCGGAGACGCGACGACCCTTTGCCTTCTTGACCTGGGCCTTCTGCTTGCCCCGCTTGCCGCCGCCGGCCATGCCGGGCATCCCGGGGACGCCGGGCATGCCGCCCTTCGCGAACTGCTGCATCATCTTGCGCGCCTCGAAGAACCGGTCGACGAGGTTGTTGACGTCGGAGACCTGCCGACCCGAGCCCTTCGCGATGCGCGCCCGACGGGAGCCGTCGATGATCTTGGGGTTGGCCCGCTCGGCCGGCGTCATCGACTGGATGATCGCCTGGATCCGGTCGATCTCCCGCTCGTCGAAGTTGTCGAGCTGGTCGCGGAACTGGCCCATCCCGGGCAGCATCCCCATGATCTTCGACATCGAGCCGAGCTTGCGGACCTGCTGCATCTGGGCCAGGAAGTCGTCGAGGGTGAAGTCGCCGCCACCCATGAGCTTCTCGGCGGCCTTGGCCGCCTCCTCCTGGTCGAAGGCCTTCTCGGCCTGCTCGATCAGGGTGAGCATGTCGCCCATGTCGAGGATGCGGGAGGCCATCCGGTCGGGGTGGAACAGGTCGAAGTCGGTGAGCTTCTCGCCCGCCGAGGCGAACATCACCGGCCGGCCCGTCACCGAGGCGATCGAGAGCGCCGCACCACCGCGGGCATCGCCGTCGAGCTTGGTGAGCACGACTCCGTCGAACCCGACGCCGTCGAGGAAGGCCTGTGCGGTCGAGACGGCGTCCTGGCCGATCATTGCGTCGACCACGAAGAGGACCTCGTCGGGTTGTACGGCGTCGCGGATGTCGGCCGCCTGCTGCATCAGCTCGGCGTCCACGCCGAGTCGCCCAGCGGTGTCGACGATGACGACGTCGTAGAGCTTGCGCTTGGCCTCCTCGATCGAGGCCCGGGCCACCGCGACCGGGTCACCCCCGTGTTCGACTCCTTGGGCGTTGCCCGGTTCGGGGGCGAAGACGGGTACGCCGGCGCGCTCGCCGTTGACCTGCAGCTGCTGGACCGCGTTGGGTCGCTGGAGGTCGGCCGCGACCAGCAGCGGGCTCTTGTCCTGGCCCTTGAGCCAGAGGCCGAGCTTGGCGGCGAGCGTGGTCTTGCCGGCACCCTGCAGGCCGGCCAGCATGATGACGGTCGGACCGGACTTCGCGAACCGCAGCCGTCGGGTCTCGCCGCCGAGGATGGTGACGAGCTCC
The DNA here is from genome assembly GCA_003519585.1 of Nocardioides sp. GTDB lineage: Bacteria > Actinomycetota > Actinomycetes > Propionibacteriales > Nocardioidaceae > Nocardioides. The sequence goes on from DOWL01000177.1 coordinate 55,322, forward strand.
TCGTTGACGATCTTGACGACCTGCTGGGCGGGGTTGAGCGCCTGACTGACCTCCTCGCCCCGCGCCCGCTCCTTGACCGCGGCGACGAACTCCTTGACCACGGGCAGCGCGACATCGGCCTCGAGCAGCGCGATCCGGATCTCACGCGCGGTGGCGTCGATGTCGGCCTCGGAGAGCCGGCCCTTGCCGCGCAGGTTGCGGAAGGTATCGGCGAGGCGGTCGGAGAGTGTGGCGAACAAGGGATCCTCGGTACTGGACGGCGACAGACAACCGCCCCAGCGTATCCGCGCTCCCCTACGCCGGACGACGTGACGGCCATCGTGTTCGGCATCGCGATGCTGCAGATCCTCGGTCGCGCCTCGTGATCAAGCCACGTTCGCAAGCCGGGAGGGAGCGAAGCGACCCGGTCTTTCGCGGCGCAGCCGCGCGCCCGGCGATCGCCGGGGTATTCAGCCGGCTAGAGCCTCTCGTACGGCGTGCGCGGCCTCCGCGGCGCGGGTCTCGCTCAGCACACCGGCGGCTGCCTCCTGGAGATAGAAGACGTCCACGGCCTGAGGTCCCAGCGTGTCGACGTGGGCGGAGCGGACCGCGATGTCGAGCCGGGCGAGGGCGGCGCAGACGAGGTAGACCACGCCCGGGCGGTCGGCGGCGCGGACCTCCAGCACCGTGGCCGTCGACGATGCCTCGGGGCGTACGACGACCGTCGGCGCCAGGGCTCGGTCGCCGGCCGGGGCCAACCGCGGCGCCGGATCGAGCCGGCCATCCATGATGGCGTCGTAGCGCTGGCGCAGCAGTCCGGCCTCGACATGGTCGTCGGCGAGTTCCCAGACCGAGACGCCGTACTGGTCCTGCGACCACACCCGAGCCGCGCGGACCCCGATCCGCTGGAGGGCCAGGATCGCGGCGAAGTCGGCCAGCAGCCCGACCCGGTCGGGTGCGATGAGCGTGACCCGGGAGCCGTCGCCGGCCGGCGCCACCTCGATCGAGATGCCACCGGTGCGCACCTCGTGCGGCAGGTCGACGATCTCGTTGTCCACCTGAGGCAGCGCCGAGCCACTCGTGAGCGCCGCCCTGGTCCGGCGGGACAGGTCGAGGATGAGCCCGGAGCGCCACGAGGACCACGCCTTCGGAGAAGCCGCGCGGGCATCCGCCTCGCTGAGCACGGTGAGGAGATCCAGTGCCTCGACCGTTCCGAGGCGGGAGGCGAGCACCTCGACAGTGGCCGGGTCGTCCGGGTCGCGGGTGGTCGCCGTGTCGGCGAGCAACAGGTGCCAGCGAACCAGCAGGGCGATCAGCTCCACGGCGTCGGTGTCGAAGCCCATCCGGGTCGCGATGACCCTGGCGATGGGCTCACCGGCGACGCTGTGCGCGGTGAGACCGCCCTTTCCGATGTCGTGCAGCAGGGCGGCGACCATGAGCACATCGGGCCGCCCGACCTGGCGGATCAGCGCCGCGGCCTCGATGCAGGTCTCGACGACATGCCGGTCGACGGTGAACCGGTGGATCGCCGAGGCGTGCGGGAGCAACCGGATCCGCTCCCACTCGGGCAGGATCGCGGCCAACGCCCCGGTCTCCTCGAGCGTCTCCCAAGTGCCGAGCAGCCCCGGCCCCGAGGCCAGCAGCCGGACCAGCAGTCGGCGCGCCTCCGGCGGCCACGGATCGGGCAGCGGTGCGCACTCCCGCACGAGCCGCGCGGCGGTCGCCGGGGCGAGGACGACGTCCCGCTCGGCCGCCTCGACGGCCGCCCGGAGCAGGAGCCCGGGATCCTCGGCCGGCCGGGCCTTGCGGTCGAGCACGATCTCGTTGGCCGCCAGCGCCACCCCCGGCGCCAGGGGCGTGAGCGAGGGTCGGCGTACGCCGACGTGCGCTGGCCGCGCGAGCGCGTCGTCCACCCGGCGCCAGGTGAGGCGGGAGAGATGGGTGATCCGCCGGCCGAGCTCGCGCACGTGCATCTGCGCGGCGCGGGCATCCGCCACTCCCAGCCTGGGAGCGAGCTCGCTCCACAGCTCGGGCACGACCCGGTCGGTGGCCCGCCCGGACAGATCCTGGACGTGGTCGCGAACGTCGAGCAGCGCGAGGCGGCTGCGCTCCAGCTCGGCGTGGGGTACGTCGACCAGCCAGGTGGCGACCAGCGTCCGCAGGACAGTGGCGTCGCGCACCCCACCCTCCGCCTCCTTGAGGTCCGGGACCGACTCGTGCGCCAACTCGCCCATCAGCCGCTGCCGCTTGCGGACCAACTCGTGCAGCGCGGGCAGCCGCTCTCGCGCGTGCCGCCGCCAGTGCGCCAGCATCGTGGTCCGCAGCCGCAGCGTCAGGCTGGGGTCGCCGGCCACGTGTCGGACGTCCAGCAGTCCGGAGGCCACCCGGAGGTCGCTGTCCGCGGCCGAGACCATCTCCGGCAGCGAGCGCACAGCGTGATCGAGGCTCGAGCCGGAGTCCCAGAGCGGGTACCACACCTGCTCGGCCACCCGGTGCAGCTCGCCGGGGTCGGTGGGACCGTCCGGGTCGCTGACCAGCACCAGGTCGAGGTCGGAGTACGGCGCGAGCTCGGCTCGGCCGTAGCCGCCCACCGCGACCAATGCGGAACCGGCGTCGGGAGCCCCGACGCCGGTCCACGCCTTCATGCACAGGGCGTCCGCGTCCGCCGTACGCCGGGCGCGCTCCTGCGCCGTCACGCCGCTACAGCGCCTCCGCGTCGCGGTCACCCGTGCGGACCCGGACCACGGTCTCGACCGGGCTCACCCACACCTTCCCGTCACCGATCCGACCGGTCTGCGCGGTCTTGACGATGATGCCGACCACGTCCTCGGCGTCGTTGTCGTCGACCACGATCTCGATCCGGATCTTCGGGACCAGCGCGATGTCGTACTCCGCGCCGCGGTAGACCTCGGTGTGGCCCTTCTGGCGGCCGTATCCGCTGACTTCGCTGACGGTCATGCCGGTCACGCCGAAGGTCTCGAGGGCCTCCCGGACGTCCTCCCACTTGTGCGGCTTGATCACCGCTGTCACGAGCTTCACGCGTTGGCTCCTTCGGTCGCGGCCACCGGGGCGGTCGAGGCGGCGACGACGCCGCTCGAGACTGCGCCGCTGACACTGGTGTGCAGGTCGTAGGCGGTCTCACCGTGCTGGTCGTAGTCGATGCCCTCGACCTCGGCCTCGGCGGAGACTCGCCAACCGAGGGTGTACTTGATGGCGAGACCGATGATCAGGGTCATCACGGCCGACCAGGCGATCGCGATCGCCGCCGCACCGGCCTGGTGGCCGAGCGAGGTGAGGCCGCCGCCGTAGAAGAGACCGTTCTCCGTCGCAGCCGCGTGCTCGGTGGTGGCGAAGAAGCCGATCAGCAGGGTGCCGAGGAGACCACCGACGAGGTGGACGCCCACCACGTCGAGGGAGTCGTCGAGACCGAACCGGTACTTCAGCCCGACCGCCCAGGCACACACGGCGCCGGCGATCACGCCGATCGCGACGGCCCCGAGCAGGTTGACCGCGCCACAGGACGGCGTGATCGCGACCAGGCCGGCCACGATGCCGGACGCGGCACCCAGCGTGGTGGCCTTGCCGTGCATCAGCCGCTCCACGAGCAGCCAGCCGAGCATCGCGGCGCAGGTGGCGATGGTGGTGTTGAGGAAGGTCAGCCCGGTCTCGGACATGAACTGAGCCGTGTTGGCCTCCTCGCTGTCACCGGCGAGGACGATCGAGCCGACGTTGAAGCCGTACCAGCCGAACCACAGCAGGCCGGCGCCGATCATCGTGAGCGTCAGGTTGTGCGGCCGCATCGGCTCCTTGCCGAAGCCGATCCGCTTGCCGATCAGGACCGCGAGCACCAGGCCCGCGACACCGGCGTTGATGTGCACCACGGTGCCAGCGGCGAAATCGAGAGCCCCCTTCTGGAAGAGGAAACCGGCGTGCACGGT
>DOWL01000171.1:0-8378 GCA_003519585.1 Nocardioides sp.
GTTCTGCGGCGTGCCCGAGTCGGTCAAGGCCAAGGCCGAGGAGTTCGCGGCTCGGTCCGGTCACTCGCTCAACACCTGGCTGGTCAACGTCGTCCGCAGCGCGACCCGCGAAGGCGCGATCAACGTCGACATCGACCTCTCCAGCCTCCCGTTCGTGGGCGGCAACGACCCGTTCGGCGGGCAGGGCCCGTTCGGCGGCGGTGGCAAACGTGGCCGCCGGATGACCGGCTGGGTCTGACCCAGCTTCCGACGTCCCGGACCGAAGAGACCCGCACCGAGTCGGTCCGGTGGACAAGCACACCCTCAACCACCCACCACCACAGGAGCAGCTATGCCTGAATACCGCTTCGAGACCCACAGCCCGGTCAACCTGGTCGCCGAGATCAGCAAGGGCAACGTCAGCGTCCAGTGCCTCGACACCACCGAGTCGATCGTCCGCGTCGAGGGCAAGCACGCAGACGACGTGATCGTCGAGCAGCGCGGCGACTCGATCAGCGTCCTCGAGCCCGGCCGCGGTCGGATCTTCGGCGACAACGCGCTCCAGGTCGAGATCGTCCTACCCGAGGGCAGCAATCCGGCGGTCCGCACCGGGTCGGCCGACATCCAGGTCGAGGGGCGGGCCGGCCACGCCCAGCTGCGCAGCGGCTCCGGCGACTGCACCATCGATGCGGTCGAGGGCCACCTCCTCGTCGAGACCGGGTCCGGCGAGGTCCGGGTTGATGACGTGCAGGGCAACCTCAAGGTGAAGAGCGGCTCCGGCGACATCGAGATCGGCGAGGCAGGGGGGACCAGCTCGATCTCGACCGGGTCCGGCGACGTCAGCATCGAGAACGCGTACGGCACAACCGTCGTCAAGACCGGGAGCGGCGACCTCAGCATCAGCGCCGCCCACGGCGACACCTCGTTCAGCACCGGCAGCGGTGACGTCTCCGTCGACCTCGTCGAGCGCGGGCGGCTCGCCGTCAAGGGCGCGTCGGGCGACGTGTCGATCGGAGTCCGCGCGGGCGTGCCGGTGTGGACCGACGTCACCACCGTGTCCGGAACCATCCGATCCGACCTGCAGGGCGCGGGGCAGCCGCGCGAGGGTCAGGACCACATCGAGGTCCGGGCCAAGACCGTCAGCGGCGACATCGCGTTGAGCGAGGTCTGAGCACCACACCAGCACCCACCAGCACCATCCGGCACCGCAACGGCGATCAGGCCGACTGTCGGTGGCCACCGCAACAATCAGAGCACCAGGAGACAAGGAGCACGGCCATGAGCAACACACTGATCGAGATGCAGGCACGGCACCAGATCCAGGAGCGGCTCACCCGCGCCTCGGCCCCTCGGATGCCCGTGGTCAGCCGCCGCCACCGGATGGCACAGCGGCTGCGCAAGGTCGCCGACCGGGTCGATAACTGACCGCTCAGGAGCGCATCGCGACACCCCGCCGCCAGTAGCCCATGAAGGCGACCTGGCGGCGGTCCACACCCAGTTCGTTGACCAGCAGCCGGCGCAGCCCGGTGACCACCTTCGACTCCCCCGCGATCCAGGCGTAGAGCCCGTCGAGGTCGTGGCCCACCGTGGCCACCGGGGTGTCGACGTCCTCCCCCGAAGACGAATACGCCGGCGTCTCCCACAGGTCGGGGTCGACGTCACCGTCGGCCACCGTCGAGTCGCCCTCGTCGACACCGAGATGCCGACGTACCCGCTCGTCCAGGAGCCCACCCAGCGGGGCTCCGTCACGCGGCAGCCAGACCACCTGCATCCCCGCGGGCGCTACCTGCGCGGCCAGTGCACGCGCATCGCCGGTGACCGGCACCTCGAGGAAGGCGACGCCGCGAGCACCCCGGTCGAGGTCCTCGAGGATGCTGCACACCGCAGGCACCGCAGTCTCGTCGGCGACCAGCAGGAGCTCACGTGCGGTTCCGGGCGCGAACTCGATCCCGCCGTACTCATAGCCCCGGCGAGGCGCCATGACGACGACCCGATCGCCCGGTGCAGCTCGTTCGGCCCAGGTCGAACCCGGGCCTGGCTCGCCGTCGGCCGGGTGCAGCACGAGGTCCACGACGAGTCGGGTGTCCGCCCCGTCGCCGCGTACGTCGCGCACCGTGTAGGTGCGCATGTGGCCGCGCTCCGCCTCGGGGATCTGCAGCCAGGTGTCCCACCACGAGTCGTCGGCTCCCTCGAACGACGGCAGCAGGCCGGCGTCGTTCGGAAAGACGAGCTTGATCCGCAGGTCGTAGACCGGACCGTCGACGCCGAACTCCGCCAACCCGGGCCCGCCCAGCTCGATCCGGACGAAGCTCGGCGAGAGCCGTTCGACGGAGACCACCTCGACCTCGTCGAGGATGAGCGGCAGCTGGTGCTCGGTCTCGGTATCGATCGAGGTCATAGAGAGTTAGGTTAGTCTAACCTCGTTAGAGATCGTGGTCCGATGGAAGTTCTGGTACGACCGCGAGGGAGTAGGGCCGCGCTGGCCCTGATAGCGGGAGCCGTACTTCTCCGAGCCGTAGGGATGCGCCGAGGGCGAGGAGAGCCGGAAGAAGCAGAACTGCCCGATCTTCATCCCGGGATACAGCTTGATGGGAAGCGTGGCGACGTTGGCCAGCTCGAGGGTGACATGTCCGGAGAACCCGGGGTCGACGAAGCCGGCGGTCGCGTGGGTGAGCAGGCCCAGCCGCCCGAGGGACGACTTGCCCTCCACGCGGGCGGCGATGTCGTCGGGGAGGCTCACGACCTCGTACGTCGAGCCGAGCACGAACTCGCCCGGGTGCAGGATGAACGGCTCCTCGCCCTCCGGCTCGACCTCGCGGGTGAGGTCGGACTGGTCCGCCGCCGGGTCGATGTGCGGGTAGCGATGGTTCTCGAAGACCCGGAAGAAGCGGTCCAGCCGGACGTCGATCGAAGACGGCTGCATCATCGCCGGATCGAACGGGTCGAGGCTGATCCGCCCCGCGTCGATCTCGGCCAGCACGTCGCGGTCTGACAGCAGCACGGCGACAACCTACCCGTCGACCGCCGGCTCGGGCCCCGCGCGCCGTCTGAGGTAGCATCACCGCGCCGGTTCACCGGTCTGCGGATGTAGCTCAGTTGGTAGAGCGCGACCTTCCCAAGGTCGATGTCGCGAGTTCGAATCTCGTCATCCGCTCAAGATCGCAGTCGGCCGCGAGGAACGAGCGGCCGACGTGGGCGATCGCAGGTTGAGCAACCGTCGCGACTGAGGAACGAAGTCGCGACAGCGCGTCGAAACCACCGCAGCGAGGGCTTCGACTCAATCAGTGCCTTCGCTGCGGAGGTCTCGACAAGCTCGACCAGCGGAACGCTGGCACTCCTGCGCTGCCGTAGGTTGGCGGGGTGGAGTTCACCGGGTTCCCCGTGGCGGCGCTCGACTTCTACGACGACCTCGAGGTCGACAACACCAAGAGCTTCTGGGACAAGCACAAGAGCGTGTACGACGAGTCGGTGAAGGCGCCGATGTCCGCGCTCTGCGAGGCCTTGGGCAAGGAGTTCGGCGAGGCCAAGATCTTCCGCCCCTACCGCGACGTGCGGTTCGCAAAGGACAAGACGCCGTACAAGACCCACCAGGGCGCGTTCGTGCGCGTCGCGGATGCGACCGGGTGGTACGTCGAGCTCTCGCCGCGCGGCGTACGCACCGGCGGCGGCTACTACCACGCCGAAGCGCCTCGGTTGGCCGCGCTGCGCGAGGCGATCGCCCACGACACCTACGGCGCCGAGCTCGAGAAGCTGGTCAAGGCCCTGGAGCGGAGGGGGTTCACGATCGGGGGTGACGTGTTGAAGACGACCCCGCGTGGCTACGACAGGTCCCATCCGCGAATCGACCTACTTCGCCACAAGTCGATCATCGCGAGCCATGTGATCGGCTTCGAGCCGGTGATCCACACACCGAAGCTGCTCGACCTGGTCCGCAAGGACTGGCGCGCGACCCGACCGCTCGTCGAATGGGCTCAGCGACACGGGACTCATTGAGACCGCGGCCATCGGAAGCCTGTGGAGGAGCCCGGCACGGCGGCCACTCCGCTAGTAGCCTCCCGCTATGGCCGAACTCGACTACGCGTTCATCGCGGACTTCGCCAAGGTCGAGCCGAACGGCACGCTCACTGCGGTAGGTGCGAGCTGGACCTTTCTCAATGCCCGTGAGTTCCCTTCCGCCCACCGCATGGCTGTTGCCGGCCGAGTGCGCGGGTCCGTAGACGAGGAGCCGGTCACCTTGCGGATCGATGTCCGCGGGCCGAACGATACGTTCCGGTTGGCCACCGACTCACAACTCAGCCCGCAAGTCAGTGCCCGGCCTTATGGCGACGGTCGAGTCGGACTCCTCTTTGCTCTGGACCTGCAAGTCCCGCTCACCAGCGTCGGTCTGTATGAGATCTACATCAGCGTGAACGGCGTCGAGGCTCGCCGACTTGCATTCGAGGCGGCCGTCGCCGAGACGGCATGAAGCTGCGGATCGTCGGGCATCCAGTTCAGCAGATGACGCGACGAAGAGTTACGCGCGCCGACATCGAGCATGCAATCCGGAACTTCCATACGTCATATGAGACGCAGAGCGACAGCATCGCCTACATCGGCCCGGGCGCGGGTGGAGAAGACCTCAAGGTATGGGCATTGCCTCCCGGCTATGTCGATGAGGAAACTACAATCGTGATCAAGTCTGTGGCCTGGAAGGGCGTGAGTGATTCCGCATGAGCATCATCATCGAAGTCGACACTGCCCTGAACGCTGCCTACATCCAATTGTCGGAAGCGCGCGTGGCTACCACGGTCGAATTCAATGACGAGATCAACATCGACCTTGACGAGTTCGGTGTCGCCGTGGGACTTGAAGTACTCGACGAACGAGCACCGCTGCCCTTCGCCGAGTTGGTCGACAGGTTTCACGTGCATAGCGACGTCGTGGAATTGCTCCGCCTCATCCGGCCGGACGTGAACACATACCTCGCCTTTTCGCGCGGCAATGACGGCGCGAGCGAGGCGAGGCCGGCTTCTCGCCTGCTGCCCGCCTAGACTGCTGCGCCAGTCCTCTCATCGGAGGATGCAAACCGGCGGAGATGCGATCAGTCAAGCGGACTGGAAGCTCGCCATCGTGCGCTCCGGCTCCCAGAAGGCGCGCATCGACACGACGCGCCCGTCGTCGTTCACGACGTAGACCATGATCAGGTCGGTCGTGGTGGAGCTGCCGTCGGCGAAGGAGGTCCGGATCCGGCCGATGTTGGCGCACGTGTTGCCGGCGGGGTTCGCGAACGAATCGTGGATCTCGAACTCGAAGGTCGCGATCGGCGCGATCGCTTGCTCCCAGAACGCCGCGAGGCCCGCGTGTCCATGATGGCCACGACCCTCGGGGTCGAACATCGACGGACCGACCGGGTCCTCCAGGACGCAGTCCTCGGCGTACACGCTCAGCCACTCGGCGAGGTCGCCCTTGGCCACGGCGGAGTAGGACCGCATCGAGGCGGTGCGTGCCGGGTGTTCGTCGTCGGGTGCGTTCCACGTGATGGCGTCGGAGGTGATCGCCGCGCTGCTCATCCGGGCATCGTAGGGCGAAACTGGAACGTGTTCTAGGCATGCGGCCGTCATCTCGTGGTCGGGCCCGGTTCACCGTCCCGTGGCGCGGCCCCGGCACCGTGGCGCCATGTCGAAGCCCACCGCCTTCCTCGTCGTGGGGCTGCCGCACGCCGGCGTGCCCCAGCTCCTCGCCTCGCTCGACCAGCACCGCGACTCCCTCGGCGACATCGGCGTGCGGCTGCCGGCCCGCTTTGCGGACGAGGCCTTCCGCGCCGCGGTCGAGCTGCGGCGCGAGCACCGGGCGTGGGGGCTACGACGCCGGGACGTGGAAGGTGCCTGGGCCGAGATCTGCCGACGTGCCACCAAACACCGCGACACCGTGGTGATCGGACACGAGCTGCTGGCCGGCGCGTCGCCCGACGAGATCGCCCTCGCGGTGGACGCGCTCTCGGGGCACAGGGTGCACGTCGTCGTGGTCGCGGGTCCGCCCGACCCGCTGGCGGGGCTGATCCCGAGCGAGCTCGACCTCGCCGACGTCGTGGCCCGCTGGCAGTCGGCAGTGAAGACGCCGGATCGACTGCACGTGCTGGTCGCGAGCGCCGGGCCGGCGCCTGCCTGGTCCGCGCTCGGCGAGCTGGTGGGGTTCGACGCCGAGGAGCTTCCGCTCGTCGGGGAGCCGGCCGGCGGCCAGCTCGACGCTCACACGCTGGGTCTGCTCGCCGAGAGCACGGCCGCGCTGCTCGACCACGACGAACTGCTGGAGCTGGCGGAGCACTGGGCCAAGCAGATCGCGGACTCCGGGTACGACGTCCGCGGCGACCTGGCCGAGCTCACCCCGGCCCGCCCGACGGGCGACGTACCACTGGCGGTCCTGCGCGGAGTGCTCGCGGAGTCCGTGGCCGAGATCGGGCGGCTGCGCGCGCGGGTGGCAGAGCTTGAAACTAGTGCGGCTGCCAGGCGTCCTCGTCGGCGGTCCGCGACGTAACCGCCTTGGGCAGCTTGCCGTCCGCGAGCTGCTGGATGGAGACCTGTTCAAAGACGTCGCGCAGCGAGCGGCGGGCGGCGATCCAGACGTGCTGGAGCACCTCGGCGGTGTCGTTGTACTCGACCGCCTCGGGCCGCAGACCGTAGACCGACACCAACGGCCCGTCGACGGCGCGGATCACGTCGGCGACCGAGACGTTGTCGGCCGAGCGGCCCATCCGCCAGCCGCCGGACTGGCCACGCTGCGACATCACGATGCCGGCCCGGCGCAGGTCGGCGAGGATCGCCTGGAGGAAGCCGTGCGGGATCTCCTGCTGCTTGCCGAGCTCCTCGGCGCTGACCGCCTTGCCGTCGCTCCGAGAGGCCATCTCGATCAACGCGCGCAGTGCGTAGTCGGACTTGGCTGAAACTCGCACGGGGCCAGTGTGTCAGATGTGTTGATCGGTTCGGTTGTCTTACCCGACCTCAACCTGGCTCAGCTTGGATCCGGGCTCAACTCCCGACGGGTACGGCGCTGCGCGGGTCGGCGGGGTCGCCCGCCTGCTCGAGCTTGACCGCCCACGAGGTCCAGAGCACCCACAGCGTGACCACGAGGGACGCGAGCAGCCCCTGGGTGACCGCCGTCGCGCCGGCCCAGTCGGCCAGGGCCCGCAGGTTGATCAGGACGATCAGCCCGCCCGCCGCCACCCCGAGCACCCGCGCGGGGAAGCGGTGATCGGCGCTGGGGCGGCGCAGCGCCAGGAACCGGTAGGTGAGGAAGGCGCCTAGACCGATCAGCAGGGTCGCTACGACGGGGACGGCCGGGTCCGGGTCGGGTCCGTCCACCAGCCTGGCGCCGGCGAAGGCACCGAGGAAGCCGGGCTGCGCGAGCAGGCCGACCAGGGCCACGAACATCAGGCGTCGCATCTGGATCACCTCCGAGACAAGTGGAAGTAACTATAGCGACTTAGGTGATAAATAGAAGCTCGAGCTTCGATCTCACGAAACGAGCGCATTCCCTTGCGAGGGTGCGACCTGCTGCCTACCATTAAGTTACTCACTGGTAGAACCGGTCAGTAGCTACCGGCCATCCCCGACGACGAAGAGGTGCTCCACCGTGAGCCACTACAAGACCAACCTCCGCGACATCGAGTTCAACCTGTTCGAGGTGCTCGGCCGCGACGAGGTGCTCGGCACCGGCCCGTTCGCGGAGATCGACGGCGAGACCGCTCGCTCGATCCTCGCCGAGGTGGACCGTCTGGCCCGCGAGGACCTCGCGGCGTCGTACGAGGACAGCGACCGCCACCCGCCGGTCTTCGACCCCGAGACCCACGAGGCGCCGCTCCCCGAGTCGTTCACCAAGAGCTACCGCGCCTGGATGGACGCGGAGTACTGGCGGCTCCAGATCAAGGAGGAGCTCGGCGGCACGCCGGCCCCCTCCTCGCTCAACTGGGCGATCGCAGAGATGGTGCTCGGCTCAAACGCCCCCATCTGGATGTACGCCGCCGGCCCGGCCTTCGCGGGCGTCGTCCACCGCAACGGCAACGAGCGCGACCGCGCGATCGCGTCGTACATCGTCGACCGCGAGTGGGGCACCACGATGGTGCTGACCGAGCCCGACGCCGGCTCCGACGTCGGCGCCGGCCGCGCCAAGGCGACGCCGAACGACGACGGCACGTGGAACATCGAGGGCGTCAAGCGGTTCATCACCAGCGGCGAGTCCGACCTGCAGGAGAACATCGTCCACCTGGTGCTGGCCCGGCCGTCCGGCGTCGAGGGCCTCGGTGGCCCCGGCACCAAGGGCCTGTCGATGTTCCTCGTGCCGAAGCACCACTTCGACCTCGAGACCGGTGAGCTCACCGGCGAGCGCAACGGCGTCTACGTCACCAACGTCGAGCACAAGATGGG
>DOWL01000171.1:8491-13930 GCA_003519585.1 Nocardioides sp.
CACCAACGTCGAGCACAAGATGGGCATCAAGGTGTCCAACACGTGCGAGCTCACCTTCGGCGACCCGGCCATCGGTGGCGGTGAGCCGGCCCGCGGCTACCTCCTCGGCGAGGTGCACGACGGCATCGCGCAGATGTTCCAGGTCATCGAGAACGCCCGGATGATGGTCGGCACCAAGGCCATCGCCACGCTCTCCTCGGGCTACCTCAACGCGCTCGACTACGCCAAGTCCCGCGTGCAGGGCGCCGACCTGACCCAGTCCGGCGACAAGACCGCGCCGCGGGTCACGATCACCCACCACCCCGACGTACGCCGCTCGCTCATGGTGCAGAAGTCCTTCGCCGAAGCGATGCGCGCGCTGGTGCTCTACACCGCGACGTGGCAGGACAAGGTGCAGGTCTTCGAGCACGAGGGCACGCTCGGCACCGACGAGGCCCGACTCGCCTCGGCGGTCAACGACCTGCTGCTGCCGATCGTGAAGGGCTACGGCTCGGAGCGCTCGTGGGTGCTGCTCGGCACCGAGTCGCTGCAAACCTTCGGCGGCTCCGGCTTCCTACAGGAGTACCCACTCGAGCAGTACGTCCGCGACGCCAAGATCGACACCCTCTACGAGGGCACCACCGCGATCCAGGGCCAGGACTTCTTCTTCCGCAAGATCGTGAAGGACCAGGGCGCCGCCCTGGGCCACCTGGCCGCGCAGATCCAGTCGTTCATCGACACCGAGGCGGGCAACGGGCGGCTCAAGGTCGAGCGTGGGCTGCTCGCCACGGCCCTCGAGGACGCCAACACCCTGGTCGGCCACCTGATCAACGACCTGATGTCGGCCGACCCGACCTCGGAGACCGGCGACCTGCGCAACATCTACAAGGTCGGCCTCAACACGAGCCGGTTGCTGATGGTGCTCGGCGACGTGGTCTGCGCCTGGCTGCTGCTGCGCCAGGCCGAGGTCGCGCTCCAGAAGCTCGGCGGCGACGGTGCCGGATCTCTGGGAGTCCGCGACCAGGCCTTCTACGAGGGCAAGGTCGCGGCGGCCCAGTTCTTCGCCCAGACCAACCTGCCGCGGATCAGTGCCGAGGTCGCGATCGCCCAGGCCACCGACCTCTCGGTGATGGACCTCGCCGAAGAGGCCTTCTAGAGCGCCGTTCGCGGCGAACGTCGTGAAAGTGCTGTCAGATCCTGGATCTGACAGCACTTTCGCGTCACTCGACGGCAAACCTCAGCGACGCAGGTGATCGCCAGCAGCCCGGCTCACCGCGTCGCTGAGAGAGGCCAACGTGGACGAGTCGATCCGCCAACGCTGCCAGTGCAGGTGGACGTCGTGGTGGGTGCGGCCGCCGAGGGTCACCAGCCGCCCCGACGCCAGGTCGGGAAGCAGTTGCGGCTCGGGGAGCATCCCCCAGCCCAGTCCGAGCCGCACCGCCTCGTGGAAGTCGGCGCTGGTCGGCACCAGGTGGACGACGTCGGGCGCGGTCACGCCGCGGTCGCGCAGGACGTCGTGCTGCAGCGCATCCTTGGCGTTGAAGACCACGACCGGCATCCGTTGCCAGTCCTGGCCACGACCCCGGCGCCAGCGCTCGGCGAGCTCGGGCGTGGCGGCCGGCCGGTAGCGGAGGAAGCCGAGGTGCTCGGTGCGGCAGCCCTGCACAGGCTGCGGGTCGCTGGTCACCGCAGCCAACACGTCCCCGCTGCGCAGTAGCTCGGCGGAGTAGGCCTGGTCCTCGACGACCAGGCGCACCACGAGCTCGTCCTGCGTCGCCACCTCCATCAGCACGTCGCGAAACCAGGTGGCCAGCGAGTCCGCGTTCACCGCCACGGCGACCTCGACCCGGTCGCTCTGCGCCTCGACCGCGGCTCGGGTCTCGTCGTCGAGCAGCCGGGTCTGGCGGCCCAACCGGACCAGTGCGGCTCCCACGACGGTCGGCTCGCACGGCGTGCCGCGGCGTACGACGACGTGCCCGACCTCGCTCTCGAGCGCGCGGATCCGTTGGCTCACGGCACTCGGCGTGACGTGGAGGGCGCGCGCCGCAGCGTCGAACGTGCCGTGGTCGGCGATGGCCACCAGGGCCTCGACCCCGGCAGCGTTGTAGCTCATGAAGCAACTCTAATGAATCATCAGAAACCTTCGTTGGCCTTCATCCTGCGCCAGTCCTACCGTGGAGGGGTGCTCGACTCCGCCGTCGCCGGCCTGCTCACCGGCCTGTCGCTGATCGTGGCGATCGGCGCGCAGAACGCGTTCGTGCTGCGGCAGGGGTTGGCACGCGAGCACGTGGGCGTCGTCGTGGCGATCTGCGCGGTGTCCGACCTGGTGCTGATCGTCGCCGGCGTGGCCGGCATCGGCACGATCATCCGGCAGGCGGGCTGGGTGATCGACGTGGTGCGCTGGCTCGGCGTCGCATTCCTGACCTGGTACGGCGTCACGTCGCTGATCAAGGCACGACGTACCTCCGGACTCGCCGCGGCCGCGCCCGAGCCGATGTCCCGGCGTTCGGCCGCGCTACGCGCCGTCGCCCTCACCTGGCTCAACCCGCACGTCTACCTCGACACCGTGCTGCTCGTGGGCTCGATCGCCAACACCCACGGCGCCGAGGGGCGCTGGTGGTTCGCGGTGGGCGCGTCGCTGGCCTCGCTGCTGTGGTTCTCGGGCCTGGGGTTCGGGGCGAGGTTCTTCTCTCCGCTACTGGCTCGCCCCCGGGCTTGGCAGGTGCTCGACGTCCTGATCGGGCTCACCATGCTCGGCATCGCCGTCATGCTGGCGCTGGGCTGACGTTGCAGCACCGAGCGGCAGCTCGAGCACACCATCCGCCCCGCCGACGATTCGGATCGGGATGCCCCAGTCCTGCTGATGGATATGGCACGCGGGGTTGTCACCTTCGAGGTCGCACGACGCCGCGCGGGCCGCGATGTGCAGGACCCCGTCGCCGACGGCCGGGTCGAGCACGAGCGCGCGGCGCAGCGCCGTGTCCGTCCCCTGACCGTCGCGGATCAGGGCGGGCGGCGTGGCATCCACCACCAGCTGGGATGGCGGGCCGAACCGGTCGTCGACCTTCTGGCCCGGCGGCGGCGTGAACGCCACGACCAGCTCCAGCTCGGCCGCGACCTCGGCGACCGGCCGTTGCGTGGTGTGGCTGAAGCCATCGGTGCGCTTGGCGGCGGCACCCAGCGGCACGCGAGTGAGCCGGTGCGCGGTCGACTCGACGACCACCAGGTGCTCGCCGTCGACGTACGCCGCCGACGGCTCGAGGAGCCCGCTCGCCAGGGTGGTGACCTCCCCCGTGGCCGGCTCGTAGCGACGGAGCGCACCGTTGTAGGTGTCGCAGACGATCACGCTGCGATCCGGCAGCACAGTCAGGCCCAGTGGATGCTGGAGCAGCGCCTGATCCGCCGGACCGTCGCGGAAGCCGAAGTCGAAGAGGCCCTGCCCGATGACCGTGTGCACCTCGCCGTCCTCGACGTAGCGCAACGACGAGGTCTCGGAGTCGACCAACCACAGCCGGTCGCCGTCGGTGGCCAGCCCGGAGGTCTGCGCGAACCAGGCCTCGGGCAACGGCCCGTCGACCAACCCCTCATGGGTGGTGCCCGCAGCCACCTCGGTCGCCCCGGTCGCGGGATCGAAGGTCCAGAGCTGGTGAATGCCGGCCATCGCGATCCAGATCCGGCCGTCCCCCTCCGAGAGCCACCAGGCGAGCGACCACGGACTCGAGAGCCGCTCCGTGGAGTCGCCCTGCATCCACTGATGGCCGTCGCCCGCGACCACGCTCACCTCACCGGACACCAGGTCGATCGACCGGAGCTGGTGGTGCACCGTGTCGGCGACGTAGGCCATCGACCCGACCACGCACACGCCGTTCGGCTCCTTGAACCCGCCCCACTCCCGCACGACGGCAGCTCCGTCGTCGGCACTGTCGAGCTCCACTACGCGGTCATGACCCGCGTCGGCGACGAGGACGTGTCCGTTGTCGAGCAAGGCCGCGTCGGCGGGGAAGCGCAGCAGGCTCGGCTCCACCTCCGGAGGGACGTACGGCGAGTCGCCCGGCTGGAGCGTTCCGCGCGCCCGGTGCTCCTCGACCAGCTCGCCGAGCATCCGGTCGATCGCGTGCGCGTGGCCCTCTCCGGCGTACTGCGCGACGACGTAGCCCTCCGGGTCGATCAGCACCAGCGTGGGCCAGGCCCGCGCCGTGTAGGCCTGCCAGGTCACCAGCTCCGGATCGTCGAGCACCGGGTGCTCGACGGCGTACCGCTCGACCGCGGCTCGCAGCGCCTCAGGATCCGCTTCGTGCACGAACTTCGGCGAGTGCACGCCGACGACGACCAGCTCCTCGGCGTAGTTCTCCTCGACCGGGCGCAGCTCGTCGAGGACATGGAGGCAGTTGACGCAGCAGAAGGTCCAGAAGTCGAGCAGCACGAACCGGCCGCGGAGGTCGGCGATGGAGTATGTCGCACCGCCCGTGTTGAGCCACCCCCGGCCGCGCAGCTCGGGTGCCCGGACTCGTGCGCTCACCGCGCGAGTCTGTCACTCACTACATCGGTGGCATGTGGCTCTGGGTATCCGGCGGTGGCTGGCGCACTCGTCGGACGGCGCCACATCGGGTGCAGGTCTGGTGCGCGCCGCTCTCATCGCCCTCGGCGGCGGCATAGTCGTGCCTGCCGAGGCGGCACTTCAGGTCGTCCCACGCGCTCATCGCGACCTCCCTCTCCCCGGTCAGCATCCGGCCTCCTTCCGGCCCGGTCAAGGGCGGTGCGGCACTACGGTGGTCCCATGACCGAGACCGCGAGGACCGACGACCGGGAGGAGTTGGCGGATTACGTCGACGTCTGGTGGCAGGCCGTCAACGGCTTCCTCGACCTCCTCGAGCAGCTGCCCGAGGAAGAGTGGGCGACCCCTACCGACCTGGCCGGCTGGGACGTCAAGGCCTGCGCCGCGCACACCGCGCACCTCGAGAGCATCCTGACCGGCGCCCCCGAGGAGACCGCCGAGGTCGGCGAGCCTCCGCACGTGACCGGGCTGATGGGGCTCTACACCGAGATCGGCGTGGTCAACCGCCGCGACGCCAGCGCCGACGCGATCATCAACGAGCTCCGCGAGGCGGCGACCAAGCGTCACACCGCGTTGCTGGCCGACCCGCCGACCGATGGCGACGCGAAGCCCGAGCACATCTTCGGCGGGGTGCCGTGGAGCACGCGGACCTTGCTGCGCAACCGCCCACTCGACGTGTGGATGCACGAACAGGACGTACGCCGCGCGGTCGGGCGTCCCGGCAACATGGACAGCCCGCCGGCCAAGCACACCGCGGAGTACCTCGCCGAAGGCCTCGGCTACGTCCTCGCCAAGAAGGTGGGCGCGCCGGTCGGCACCAGCGTGGTGCTCGACCTGGCGGGCAGCCCGCCGTTCGCGTTCGAGATTGACGACAACGGCCGCGGCCAGCGGGTGTCGCCGCCGGC
>DOWL01000171.1:14023-14362 GCA_003519585.1 Nocardioides sp.
CGCCGCCGGCCGAGCCGACCCTCACGCTGCACCTGGACCGCGAGTCGTTCATCCGGCTGGCCGGTGGCCGCTGCGCGGCCGAACCCGGCAAGGTGACCGTCGACGGCGACCAGGAGTTGGGAGCTCGGGTCCTCGCGAGCCTGGCGACGACACCGTGAGGGTACGCCGGCGGCGCTCCTCCTACCGTCGCCAGCTGCCCACCGACCGGCGCCGGGCGCAGGACGGTCGCAGGCGGTCCGCGGAGGACTGAGCCATGCTTGGGGGGTGACCGAGCGCAACGTCCTGGGCGGCGAGCTGGAGGAGTGCGGCACCGACCCGATGACCGGCTTCTTCCGCGAC
>DOWL01000171.1:14507-28726 GCA_003519585.1 Nocardioides sp.
GACCGGCTTCTTCCGCGACGGCTGTTGCGGGACCGGCCCCGAGGACCGCGGCAGCCACACCATCTGCGCGGTGGTCACCGCCGAGTTCCTCGACCACCAGCGCAGCATCGGCAACGACCTGACCACGCCGATGCCCGCCTACGACTTCCCAGGTCTCGTGCCCGGCGACCGCTGGTGTGTGACCGCCCTCAACTGGTCACGCGCCGAGCGCGACGGCGCCGCCGCCCCGGTCGTGCTGGCCGCAACCAACGAGGCGGTGCTGCGGTTGATCCCACTCGAGACGCTGCGGGAGCACGCGGTAGACGTACCCGACGACCTCAGCGACCTCGACTAATGGGCTCCGGTCCGGCTCGGGACCGGTGGTTGAGCCCGGAGGCGCCCCAGCGCCGACGGTGTCGAAACCACCGCCGGGAAGGCACTCACTCGACCGCCGTCGAGGCCGATAGAGAGGACTGCACGCACAGCCGATCCCGCGTGCAGCCAGGTCCGGAAACCCTTGTGCATAACAGGTTCCGGCCACCATCGACTGTCGATGGCGGGTGTTTGGATTGGGTCATGTCCCAGTCCAGCCCGTTCGCGCCCGTCGAGGAGTTCGACGCTGCGCAGACGCTGGCTGCCGCCGAACAGGTGGTGCGCGACCGCCGCGCGAACCAGGCTCGTGAGGTCGAGGTCGGGCTGCACTGGGCCGACCTGCACGCCACCGAGCCCGACCAGCCGGGACGACCGGTGCCGACCACGCCCAAGCACTGGCAGTCGCCCACCCCGGCGCACTCGACAACGCCATCGACCAGATCGCCCGAGCCATCGGTGGCAACGACTCCGAGTCAGAGCCCTGACTGGCAGCGAGCAGGTTTTGGCCCGTCGTGGTCCGAACCGGCGATCGACGGGTGTTCAACAGCGACCTATCGATCTCGCACGCGCACCATCCCGCCGAGGGTCGCGACGTACGCCGACCCTTCGGGTCCGAGCGTCACGGCGGAGTAGTGGTTGTTGGACAGGGTGCCGGTCCCGGTGCGGACGGAGAACGCCGTCTCGCCGGTGCGGGCATCGATCGCGGTGAGGTACCACGCGCTCACCCCCCACCACGACTGCCTGGTGGTGTAGGCGTAAATCAACCCGGTGGCCAGCGAGACCTTGGCGACCGAGGTCGGGGCGATCTCGGAAGATCGCCAACCCACCGAGCACTCACCCGTCTCGGGGTCGGCGTCGACGCGAGCCAGACCGCCGGGAGGGCTCTGGCCGGCCATCGTGCTCCAGGGCCCGGCGTAGCCGTAGTTGTTCTCCACCACGACGCTGGCGTCGCCGACGGCGACCAGCGAGTTGTCCGACGCGCTCTCACCGTTGTCGAAGACCGCGGCCTCGCAGACCAGCGTCCCGTCGGCGACGTCGTAGAACTGCACGTGCATCTGCGGCTCGGCGTTGTCGGTGATCGCGACCAGGCCGCTAGGCAGCACGGTCGGCGTGGTGCCGCTGCCGGCACTCAACTGACCCGGCTTCTTCCCGTTGCCGTTGTCGTAGGCCGCCTCCCACAGGACGGCCGGTGCACCCGCGTCGCCCAGCGCCACCTTGTACAGCGCCTCGGTCGTGACCAGGTAGACACCCGTGTCGTCGGAGGCGATCGAGTTGGCGATCTCGCCGTCGAGGTCGAGCGGGGCCGTGCCGCCCGCCACTCCGACCCGACCGTCCTGGGTGACGTACCAGGTGTTGCCCTCCCAGTCGGGCAGCAGCGCGACCAGGCAGTCGTCGTCGGGTACGACGTCGCTCAGGTCGACCTCGTCGACCGGGTCGAGCTCGTCGGTGTCGACGGTGAGCACCCGCCGATCGGTGGTCGCGACCACGGCGCGGGCCTGCGCGTCGAGGTAGAAGTACGCGCCGCCGCAGAGGTCCTCCCACGGCCGCTTGTCCGACTTCTTCCGGTCCGGCAGATCGAGGGTGTCGACGGGCCGCAGCGTCTCGGGGTCGAGGATGTGCATGACCGGTCCGCTGCGGTTGCCGCACAGCGCCACCAGCCGCCCGTCGGGGTCGAAGGCGAGCGTCGCGCACTCCTCGAGGCCGTACCAGGCGGTCGTGACCTCGAGGTCCTGGCCGAGCGGTCCAGGTCCTTGGTAGCTGTCGGTCGCCCACGCGTCGTCGTGCATTGAGCTACTGCCGTTGGCCGCCAGCCCCGGGTGCTGGGGTACGTCGAGAGGAATGGGCTGCGGGCGGGCCGCATGGCCGTCGTACGACGCCGTGACGAGCAGTCCGCCGCCAGGCGGGATCGGCAGCCGCCCGTCGGGGAGGACCACCACGACGCCGACGACCACGGCGACCAGCGCGACCACGCCGCCGAGCACCCAGCGGGTCGGCCGCATCCGGCGCCGGGTGGCCGGCACCAACAGCGCGACCAGCAGGATCGCGAACACCCACGGCCCGATCGCGAGCCAGCCCGCGACCAGCAGGACCAACGCCACCACGAACCCCACGGGTGGCAGCATGCCCTGTCGGCTGCCTCCGCGGGGGTCAGACGAGGTAGACGACGACCTCGTCGGATGCCTCGAGTGCGGCGTCGACCTCCTCGGGACGGCGACGAGCGGTGGCGATCTTACGGGTCCAGTCGGGAATCGGCCGGTCGAGCTTCTCGAGGATCTCGATCTTGATCTGCGACACGCGCTGCTGCTCCCGGGTCACCTCGACGACTCTCATCGTGATGCCTCCTCGACCTCAACACTCGACAGCTCGCTGGTATCGATGACCGCCAAGAGCATAGTCCGTTCGTATACGTCGAGCGCCGGAAGCTGGTTGAGAGCCTGGATCTGGCCCATCCCGAGGCCGCGCAGTCGTGGGTCAGGACTCATCACGAGTTCCGCTGCCCAGCGCACGTTGCGCATCGTCTCCTCCCGCACCGACCGTTGCTCCAGCTCGAGGGCACCCCAACGGTTGAGCACGACCCCCAGCAGCGCACCGGCGAACGCCAGCAGCGGCGTCAGCAGCGTGAGCCCGAGAGTCATGCCGCGACCGTAGCCTGAGCCGACGCGGACCGTCGGGCGCTCTCCACAGGCCCTTAGTCGGCCGGTTCGGGATCAGCGAACAACGAGGCGTAGGCGTTGAGCGCCGGCTGTCCACCGAGGTGGGCGTAGAGCACGGTCGAGTCGCGCGGGATGTCGCCGTTGCGGACCAGGTCGACCAGACCTGCCATCGACTTGCCCTCGTAGACGGTGTCGAGGATGACGCCCTCGAGCTGGCCGGTCAGCCGAATCGCATCGAGCGTGGAGGCGACCGGCACGCCGTACTCGTCCCCGGCCCAGCCGGGCAGCACGGTGATCTCGTCGTCGCGGAGATCGCGCTTGAGGCCGATCAGCTCGGCGGTGTTGCGGGCGATCCGGGTCACCTGGTCGACGGTCTTGTCCAGCGTCGCCGACGCGTCGATGCCGAGCACTCGACGCGGCCGGCCGCCGGCCTCCTCGAGCGCAGCGAACCCGGCGATCATCCCGGCGTGCGTCGAACCGGTCACCGTGCAGACCACGACGGTGTCGAAGAAGACGCCGAGGTCCTCCTCCTGCTGTGCGACCTCGTAGGCCCAGTTGGCGAAGCCCAGCCCGCCGAGTCGGTGGTCGGAGGCGCCGGCGGGGATGGCGTACGGCGTACCGCCGCGCGCCTCGACGTCCGAGATCGCCTTGCGCCACGAGTCGCGGAAGCCGATGTCGAAGCCGGCCGGGTCGAGCCGGACCTCGGCGCCCATGACCCGGCTCAGCAGGATGTTGCCGACCTGCGTGCTCAACGGGTCAGTCCACCCGGGCACCCAGTTCTCCTGCACCAGCACGCACTGCATCCCGAGATGCGCGGCCACCGCCGCCACCTGACGGGTGTGGTTGGACTGGTAGCCGCCGATGGAGACGAGGGTGTCGGCGCCCTGCTCGAGCGCCTCGGGGACGAGGTATTCCAGCTTGCGGGTCTTGTTGCCGCCGTAGGCGAGACCTGCGTTGCAGTCCTCGCGCTTGGCCCACACCTGGGCACCGCCCAGGTGTGCGCTCAGTCGAGGCATCGGGTGGACCGGGCTGGGTCCGAAGGTCAGCGGGTGGCGCGGGAAGCTCTCGAGGGTCACGCAGGCAGTATCGCGGTCCGCGACGGGAGCAGTCCCTCCCGCTTGGCCACGGCGGCCGCGGCGAGGATCGTCAGCCCGATGCAGGTGGCGTTGGTGATCGGCACCAGGATCGCCTTGGCCAGCACGAACGTGGCGAGCGGCTGGCTCTCCAGCAGCACGAACACGACGGTCGCCTTGCCGAGCAGGGCGATCGCCCACAGCACCGTGAGTCGGCGGAGCAGTCGCCGTACCCGCGGCCGGGCGTGCAGCTCGTCGGTGAGCGGGTAGAAGTCGCCGGCCATCCGGGCCACCAGGGGGCGTGCGGTCAGCGCTGAGAGGAGGAAGACCAGCCCGATGGTCAGGTCGGTGAGCACCGGCTGGAGGAAGTAGATGAACGTGCTCTGCGCCGAGAGCGCGATCACGGTCCGCACCGTCAGGACGCCCGCGGTGAGGAGCAGCATGCCGGAGGTACGCCGGCCGGTCAGCGCGCGGAAGCCGATCGCGCCGTAGGACCAGAGGAGCGCGGCCACGATCGCCGGCCAGATCCCGAGGGTGACGAACAGCGTGTAGAACACCACGCCGGGCACTACGCAAGCGACGAGCAGGCTCGCGCCCACCCGGCGCAGCACCGCCCGCAAAGCCGGATGTGCGGGATGGGGCTGCGCCAGGTGGGGAACAGGCGTCTGCTCGGACGCAGGGAGTTCGAGCAGGGCCATGGGTCCAGGAAACGCGACAACAGGCGCCCGCGGGCCGGTTCGGGAGGACTCCCGGGTCCTGGTCCAACAACGCCTTAGATCGGACGGACCAACCTCACCGGTTCCGGCCCGCGAACCTGCGAGCTTCGATACGCTCGCCGGTCCTCCCCGTCCCTGGGCGGCATGATGGCCCCATGGCCGACGCCCGCGCAGGACAGCCCGCCCAGCCGCAGGACCTCGTAGAGCTGCCGCACCTCGTGACGGCGTACTACACGGGGATCCCGGATCCGGACGTCGTCGAGCAGCAGGTGGTCTTCGGCACCAGTGGCCACCGAGGCTCGTCATTGAACACCGCGTTCAACGAGTGGCACATCCTCGCGACCACCCAGGCGATCTGCGACTACCGCGCACACCAGGGCTTCGACGGGCCGCTGTTCATCGGCCGCGACACCCACGGGCTGTCCGAGCCGGCCTGGGCGACCGCGCTCGAGGTGCTGGCCGCGAACGACGTCACCGTGCTGGTCGACAGCCGCGACCGCTACACGCCGACACCCGCCGTCTCGCACGCGATCATCCGCGCCAACCGCGGTCGCACCACCGGCCTCGCCGACGGGATCGTCGTCACGCCGTCGCACAACCCGCCCTCCGACGGCGGCTTCAAGTACAACCCACCGCACGGCGGCCCGGCCGACACCGACGCGACCAAGGTGATCGCCGACCGCGCCAACGAGCTGATCCGAGCGGGGCTGAACGGCGTCCGCCGTACGTCATACGCCGCGGCGCGCGGGGCCGCCCACTCGTATGACTTCCTGGGCACCTATGTCGACGACCTGCCATCGGTCGTCGATCTCGACGCGATCCGCGAGGCCGGCGTCCGCATCGGCGCGGACCCGCTCGGCGGTGCGTCGGTCGACTACTGGGCCGAGATCGGCAACCGGCACCGCCTCGACCTGACCGTCGTCAACCCGCTGGTCGACGCGACCTGGCGGTTCATGACGCTGGACTGGGACGGCAAGATCCGGATGGACTGCTCGTCGCCGTCCGCGATGGCCTCGCTGGTGGCGCAGAAGGACAGCTATCAGATCGCGACCGGCAACGACGCCGACTCTGATCGGCACGGCATCGTCACGCCGGACGCCGGGCTGATGAACCCCAACCACTACCTGGCGGTCGCGATCCAGTACCTCTTCGGCGGGGCCCGTCCGGGCTGGCCGTCGGCGGCGCAGATCGGCAAGACGCTGGTCTCGAGTTCGATGATCGACCGGGTCGCGGCGGCCCTCGGCAAGCCGATGGTCGAGGTGCCGGTCGGCTTCAAGTGGTTCGTCCCGGGACTGATCGACGGTTCCTTCGGCTTCGGCGGCGAGGAGTCCGCCGGTGCGTCGTTCCTGCGCACCGACGGCACCACGTGGACCACCGACAAGGACGGCATCATCCTCGCGTTGCTGGCCTCCGAGATCCTGGCCCGGACGGGCCGCTCACCGAGCGAGCACTACGCCGACCTGGTCGCCGAGCACGGCGACCCGGCGTACGCCCGGATCGACGCACCCGCCTCACGCGAGCAGAAGGCCAAGTTGGCCGCGCTCTCGCCCGACGACGTGCGCGCCACCGAGTTGGCCGGTGAGGCGATCACCGCCAAGCTCACCGAGGCTCCCGGCAACCACGCGAAGATCGGCGGCCTCAAGGTCACCACCGAGTCGGCCTGGTTCGCCGCCCGACCCTCGGGCACCGAGGACGTCTACAAGATCTACGCCGAGTCGTTCCGCGGCCCCGAGCATCTGGCCGAGGTGCAGGCCGAGGCGAAGGCGGTGGTGGACGCGGCGCTGGGCTGACGCGTCACAGGTGGTCCGGCACGATCAGCGCGTCGGGGTCCTGACGGGGTGGTACGGCGGCCAGGGCGACCTGCACCAGCGCGGTGCGGGCCTTGACCAAGACGGACCGCCGGATGCCCTTGAGGCCGGGGTCGAGCCGCTCCTCGATCGCGGCGGCCACCTGCTGGTCGGTGAAGGTCGGTCGCGTGCCGACCGCCACCT
This sequence comes from Nocardioides sp., assembly GCA_003519585.1. Classification (GTDB taxonomy): domain Bacteria; phylum Actinomycetota; class Actinomycetes; order Propionibacteriales; family Nocardioidaceae; genus Nocardioides. The sequence continues at coordinate 21,293 of DOWL01000171.1, forward strand.
CGACATCCGGCAGAGAGACGAGCACCGGCAGCACCTGGTCACCGAGCCCGTCGAGCAGCTGGAACCGCTGGTAGCGGGTCAGCGCCTGCCAGGCCTCGTCGGGCGTACGGCGGCCCTTGCGGACGGTCTTGTCCTGCGTCGCCAGCACCGCCTTCGCCGCGCCCTCGAGGGCGACGGTCAGCTCCCGCTCCGTGAACCGCATGCAACCACCCTCTCGCACGGCCCTGGTCCGACTCGGCTCGGCTCTGCGGTGCGGGGGCAGGGCGACGGTGACCTTTGAACCTCTCCGGCTCGATCGGAGGTTGACCACCCACCGCCACCGAGTCTCTCGACGCTCGTACGACCGATGAGTCCGGCTCCGCCGCCCGGTCGACACCGACATGACCTCAGGCACCGTCTCCCCGCTGTACGGCGACTCGTCCGCCGATGCCCCCGCCTGGGCGGAGATCGACCGGCGACTAGCCGAGGCGCAGCTCTACTGGATCGTCACCGTCCGCCGCGACGGCCGGCCGCACGCCGTTCCGCTGTGCGGCGTGTGGCGCGAGGGCACGTTCTTCTTCTGCACGGGCGACGCCGAGCAGAAGATGCGCAACCTCGAGCACGATCCCCACGTCGTGGTGACCGCCGGTCCGCTCGGTGCCGCCGGGTGGGGCAGCGGCAAGGACATCGCCGTCGAAGGGGTCGCCACCCGGGTGGCCGACGAGGCACTGCTGCGCTCGCTGGCCGACGAATGGTCGCGCAAGTACGACGGCGACTGGGAGTGGGAGGTCCGCGACGGTCGCTTCTTCGAGCTCAGCGACCAAGGCGACGGAACCCGCGACGGCGCGGTGGTGTTCCGCGTGCCCCCGGACAAGGTCCTCGTGTTCGGCGACGAGCACGGTCAGACGACCTACCGGTTTTGAGCGCTGTCCAGAGTTTCGTCGGCTGACCGACGAAACTCGACCCTGGACGACGCAGTTTCGTCGTCCAACCACGGGTTTCGTCGGCTGACCGACGAAACTCGGGCTAAGGGCTCACCTGCTCACTCGCCCACAGCCCGACCAGCCCACGGAAGTGGGCGAGGAACTCGTCCTGCTCGTGTGGTGGGTACGTCGCGGCGACGGTCTCGCGCAGCAGCCGGTCGAAGTCGTCGCCGGTGACCCACTCCAGCACCGCTTCGGGCAGGTGCCTCAGGTGCTGGTCGGACCACTCCCAGTAGCGCTCGGTCTCGAAGTGCTCGTCGGCGAGGGCGAGGTAGCGGTCGAGCTTGTCGTCGTAGGACAGCGACGCGTCGTCCGCGACGTCGAAGTAGCGCCGGGTCTGCAGGTCGACGTCGGCGCGCCGCCCGGTGACGACGCAGTACGTCGACCAACGCACGAGCGCGGTGATCGCCCACGGGAAGTAGTAGTGCAGGGAGGTGACCGCGACGTCGGGGCAGGCGTTGGCGTAGTCGATCGGGTAGACGTCGTCGCCGACCACGAGCATCTCGCAGGAGTTGAACTCCCAGCGGAAGAAGGCGTTGACGATCCGCGAGGTCGCGACGGTCTCGCGGCCGGCCGCCTCGGAGAGGAAGCCGTGGTTGACGGCGTAGCGCTGGTGCATCGGCTGGTCGGGCCGGAAGTCCATCACCATCGTCTCCGGGCCGATCGACAGCGCCCGCGCGAAGTACTCGTAGTCGACGGTCGCCTGGAGGTGCATGAGCATCTCGCCGGACTCGTCGTACGCGCGGTGCAGGTCGCCGCGGTCGTTGATCCGCGAGACACCGCGCCAGGCACCGCCGTCGAACGGCTTCATGTAGAGCGGGTAGCCCAGATCCTCGGCCACCCGGTCGAGGTCGAACTCTCGGTTGTAGCGCTCGGAGGTGTAGGCCCAGCGGACGTTGTCGACAGGGTTCTTGTACGGCACCAGGGTGGTGGGCGGCACCTTGAGCCCGAGCCGCACCAGGGCGCAGTAGGCACTGTGCTTCTCCATCGCCTGGAAGGTGAACGGGCTGTTGAGCAGGTAGGTCCCGTTGACCAGCGCGGCTTTCTTGAGCCACTCGCGCGGGTGGTAGTACCAGTGCGCGAGCCGGTCGATGACCAGCTCGGTGCGGACCGGATCGTCGAGCCGGAACGGCTCGATGGTGAGCCGCTCGCTCGACACCGTGTGCGTCTGCGGCCCGTCGGGCCCCGCGACGGTGACCGGCCCGACCCGCCGGAGGATCTCCTCGAAGGCGCGCGGCCAGTCCTCCTCCGCGCCCAGCAGCAACCCGATCAGGTGGTCCTTGCTCACTCCGGTGCCCCCTCGAGAACCTCGATGCGGATCCGCTTGTTGTCCTTGCCCTTGCTCTCGGTGCCCACGACGCGCACCCGACCCACCTCGGCGGTCGACAGCAGGTGGGTGCCGCCGTCGGCCTGCCGGTCGAGGCCGACGATGTCGATGACCCGCAACGGGTCGATCTCGCGGGGGATCAGGTTGGCCGAGGTGCGGATCAGCGCCGGGTCGACGTCGGCGTCGGTGCGGGGCAGGAAGTCGACGACGATCTCGTGCGCCTTCGCGATCTCCTCGTTGATCCGACGCTCGACCTGAGCACCTAGGTCGGCGGACCCCCACGCCGCTGCTGGGAACGGGAAGTCGAGTCGGCCCTTGAGCGGCTCCATGTTGCCGCCGGTGACCGGGATCGCGTAGTCGGCCCAGATCACGCCACACAGCACGTGCAGCGCGGTGTGGGTGCGCATCAACTGATGACGCCGGCCCCAGTCGATGGTCCCCTGGACCTCCGCGCCGACGGCAGGTGGCTCACCGTCGATGGTGTGCCAGATGATGCCGCGCTCGCGGCGTACGCCGGTGACGAAGTACGTCCCGTCGGCGGTCTGGAGCGTCCCGATGTCGTGGGGCTGGCCACCGCCGGTCGGGTAGAACGCGGTCCGGGCCAGCGCCACCCGGCCGCTCTGGCCGTCGGGCGCGCGCTCGACCTCGGTCACGGTGGCCTCGAACTCCGTGCGGTAGGCATCGACGGCGAACAGCTCGGTGTCGGCCAGGCCGGGCGGCGGCGGGTTCCCAGGCACTCCCATGGCACCGTCCTAGCAGAACCCCCCACTGTTCGCCTGCGTGTCACCTGACGGACGGCCGCCGGTAGGGCCCCGGTGGTCCCTCCCGCGGAGGTTGCAGCGGGCGGCGTTGAGCATGCCTCAAACAGGTTAAATATGATCTACTAGCTGCACATTGGCACTCGGGCCTCTGATCATGGAAGCGTGGGGGACCCTGGGATGACCGACGTACGGCGCTGGTGGCGGCTGCTGTCCGCGAGCGCGGTGCTGGCGATCCTTGCCGTCGCTGTGGTGGCCGGACTGGCGCGGACGCCGGTCAGCGCTGGGTACGCCGTGCGAGTGCCGGTGGCGGCACTGACCGCCGGGGAGCCCGAGCCTGCCGAGGTCGAGCCGGGCCCGATCCTGGCGACGTACGACGCACGCCGGGCGACCGCCTCGTTCGGTGCGGCGGCGTTCCTCGCGACCTCGACCGGTGGCCCGGCCCTGACCTACAGCGACATCCCCCAGGTCGCGCTGTCGGCGTACCAGCGGGCGTCGACGGTCATCGACCTGGCCGACGAGCGCTGCCACCTGGACTGGCAACTGCTGGCCGCGCTCGGCAAGGTCGCTTCCGACCACGGCCGGGTCGACGGCGGCGCGCTGGACGACGAGGGTGTCGCTCGCCCCGCGGTGCTCGGCCCGCGGCTCACCGGACGCGACGGGACCCGGCGGGTGGCGGACACCGACGCTGGACAGGTCGACGGCCTGCTGGCCGTCGACCGCGTGGTCGGCCCGATGATGGTCCTGCCCTCCACCTGGTCCGTGGTCGCCGTGGACGGCGACTCCGACGGCCGGCGCGATCCGCAGGACCTCGACGACGCCGCACTTGGCGTGGCGGTGTTCCTGTGCGCCGGCCCCGGCGACTTGCGCAAGCCGGAGCGGGCACTGGAGCAGGTGGGCCGCTACCACCCCGGCGCGCCGTACGCCCGGGCAGTCATGCAGGTTCGAGCCGACTACACGGCGGCCGGTGTGCTGCCCACCGTGGACTCCCTCATGGTCAAGCAGGCTGGCGCGCTCACCGGCGCACCGGTGGTCATCGACCCGACGGGTGCGGCGGCGTACGAGCCCGGGAGCACCTACCAGAGCCCCGCGCCCAACGCTCCTGGCACGCCGACGACCACGGCCGCGCCGACCTCGCCCACGGCCGACCCGTCGACCGGCTCGAACCCCACGACTCCCAGCACCCCGACGCCGACGAGCTCGCCCGATCCCACGGACGACCCGACCACCGATCCCACCGAAGACCCCACCGAAGACCCGAGCACCGACCCCACCGCCGACCCGACCGAAGACCCCACGGACGACCCCACATGCGACCCGAGCCCGACCGACGACCCGACCATCGAGCCGTCACCCACCGCTGATCCGGACCCCGGCTGCGACGACCCGACCCCCGCGGAAGACCCCTCCGGCGACCCCGAAGCCGACCCCGCCGCCAAGGTCGTCGCCCCAGGCGCCGCGGTGGTCGTCCTCCCCAGCGCTGCCTGGCTGTGGTGGCGGCGGCGTCAGACGAACCGCGGCAGGTGATGGGCCAGCTGCCGCTGCCACCAGTCCCAGTCGTGGGCCGAGTCGTAGCCCCAGACGTCCAGCTCGTGCGGGATGCCCTTCTCCGCCAGTAGGCCGTCGAGCTGTCGGGCCGAGGGCAGCGAGCCGGTCGGGTGCGTCTCCCACGGACCCTCACCGACCACGAGCACGACGTAGAGCTGACGGCGCAGCCAGTCGAGGTGGTCGCCGTGCAGGTTGCCGACGTAGTCGGTGGGGTTGGTGAAGTACGCCGCATCGCCTCGCTCGCCCCACGCGTGCCACTGCGACGGGTCGTAGTTGCCGCTGAGACAGAGCGCCACCGGGAACAGGTCGGCGCGGGTGAGCGCGAACTGCAGCGCGTGGTAGGCGCCCATCGAGCAGCCGGTGACCACCGCGCCCTGCCCGCCGTCGGCGACACCGGGGCTGTCGGTGCCGATGAAGGGCACCACGCTGTCGACGACCCAGCTGGTGTAGGCGCCGTGCCTGCGGGCCCGCTCCTCGAGCGGGATGCTCGCATCCGACCAGGTCTGGCCGTCGAAGGAGTCGACGCAGTAGAGCTTGCACCGGCCCGCGTCGACCAGGTCGGCGGCGGCGCCGACCATGCCGTTGTCCTCGTAGTCCCAGGCGCGCCCCTGCTCGGCCGGGAACACCAGCACCGGCCGGCCGTAGTGGCCATAGCGGATCACCGTGCCGGACCGACCGAAGCCGGGGGCGTCGAGTTCGACGTGGTGGCGGTCCATCACGCCGACCAGGTGCGCGTGAGCAGGTCGCCCAGATGGGGGTGCAGGCTGTCGCGCCAGCAGGTCCAGGTGTGGCCCTGCCGGACCTCGCCCCAGCTGACCGCGAGCCCGAGCTCGCGCAGGTGGTCGCGCAGGACGCGGTTGTTGGCGAGGTTCTCCTCAGCGGTGCCGCAGGTCATCGCCACCTCCGGTGTTCTCGGCGCGGCTTGCTGGGCGGCCATCACGGTGGCCACGAAGCCGGTCACCCGGTCGAAGTGCGAGTATCCCGACTCCTGCGGGTCGAGCACAGGGGTGAAGAACGAGCCCGACTGCAGCATCAACCCGTCGAAGGCGTCCGGCGCGGTCCAGGCGGCGTGCAGGGCGGCCAGCGCGCCGAGGCTCTGCCCGAGGAGGACGGGCCGGTACGTCGTCTCGTAGGCGCCGGTCAGCGCCGGGAGTACGTCGTCGACCAGGGCGGCGGCGTACGCCGGGTTGGCGGCGTACCGCTCGTCACGCTCGACCCCCGGGGCGAGCAGTGCGACGCGCATCGCCGGGCGGGTGGCGGCGTAGCGCACCACCGAGCCGAACCGGTCCATCTCCGCGCCGTCGTGCACCAGCAGCAACGGCATCGGACCGGGTCCGGGCTCCCAGACCTCCATGTCGATATCGGCGACGGTGTGCCGATGCCGCTCGCCCGCCGGAGCGGGACCCTCCAGCCACGCGGGTGACTGGTAGCCGGGCATCGGCAGCCACGAGTGCGGGCCGAAGGCGCCGTCGACCTGATGGGGGTTCCCGGGGTCGGGGACCAGGGCACCGTCGACATCGAAGAGGTACTCCAGGCAATCGAGGTCGGGCAGCCCGAGGGTCAGCTCCCAGCCGCCGTCGACCCGGCCGAGCGACAGGTCGGACGCAAGCTCCACGTCGGACCAGATGCGTACGTCGGCGTACGCGTGCTCGGGGTCACTCAGCCGGAAGACGATCGCGTCGTCCTCGACGGCGGTGGGCGCGAGCTCCGAGACCTGGCCCATCCCTCCAACCTATGTCACCAGCACGATCTTCCCGGCGCCGTGGGCGCCGACCATCGCCCGGTGCGCGTCGGCTGCCCGGTCGAGAGGGAAGGTGTCGGCTACGACCACCCGCAACCAGCCCTCCTCGACACCCTTCACGAGTTCGAACCGGGCCGCCGCACGCAGCTCGGTCCCTGGATCGGCGCCATCACCGAAGCCGAGCTGGGCGATCCCGCGCTGAGCGGCCGCGGGGCTCGGGATCAACGTGGCCACTCGATCCCGGTCCTGGGCCACCGCCAACGACACGTCCAGGACCGGCGGCGCGCCGACCGCGTCGAGCACAGCGTCCACCCCGCCGGGCGCCTGCGCACGCACCCATCCCTCGACGTCCTCTCGGAAGTCGAACGGCTCCACACCCAGCTCGCGCAACACCTCGTGGTCCTCGGGCAGCGCGGTGCCGAGCACCCGCGCGCCGCGGTGCCGCGCCAACTGGGCAGCAAACAGCCCCACACCGCCGGCGGCGCCGTTGAGCAACACCGTCTCGCCGTCCGCGACGCCGGTGGCGTGCACGAGGTGCGCGGCCGCGGTGCCGGTCAGCATCAACCCGGCCGCCTCGGGCCACGACAGCATCGCCGGCTTGGGCACACAGCTGCCCACCCGCGCGACCACCCGATCGGCGTACGCCGACCCGACCGGATGCACGATCACCTCCGCGCCCACCGGCAGTGCGCCCGCCAAGACCACCCCCGCGCACTCCCCACCCAGCTCGACGGGGAGCTTGTCCGGATCGTCGCCCACCGAACCGCTGTAGGACTTCACGTCCCACGCGTTCACCCCGATCGCGCGCACCTCGACCAGGACCTCGTCGGGGCCGGGCTCCCCCGGCTCGGCCGGCTCACCGGTCAGCACCTCGAGCAGCTCGGGTCCGCCGTACCCGACTGCCACGACCTTCCGCAGGTTCACGTGGGTGAGGCTACGTGGGTGAGGCTACGTTGACTCGGTGGCCGTCATCGAGACCGCTGGGCTGACCAAGCAGTACCCCTCGGTCACCGCGCTCGACCACCTCGACGTCGAGATCGGCGAGGGCATCACCGGCCTGGTCGGCGCCAACGGTGCGGGCAAGTCGACGCTGATCAA
>DOWL01000171.1:28800-38953 GCA_003519585.1 Nocardioides sp.
AAGTCGACGCTGATCAAGATCCTGCTCGGGCTGGTCGGGGCGACCTCGGGGTCCGCGCGAGTGCTCGGCCACGACGTGGCCACGGAGGGCCCGGAGATCCGGGCGCTCGTGGGCTACATGCCCGAGCACGACTGCCTGCCCGCGGACGTCTCGGCCAGCGACCTGGTGGTGCACCTCGGGCAGATGTCCGGGCTGCCGTACGCCGCGGCGCGCGAGAGAGCGGCCGACGTACTGCGGCATGTCGGCCTCGCCGAGGAGCGGTACCGGCCGATGGGTGGCTACTCGACCGGCATGAAGCAGCGGGCCAAGCTCGCCCAGGCGCTGGTGCACGACCCGCGACTGGTGTTGCTCGACGAGCCGACCAACGGGCTCGACCCGTCCTCGCGCGACGACATGCTGGCGCTGGTGCAGAAGGTCGGCCACGAGTTCGGGATCGCGGTGCTGGTCACCTCACACCTCCTCGGGGAGCTCGAGCGGGTCAGCGATCACGTGGTGGTGCTCGACAGCGGCCGGCTGCTGCGCGCGTCGGCCACCACCGAGTTCCTGCACGCGACCGGCAGCCTGATCGTCGAGGTGCAGGGCCGGCCCGACGCCGACCGGCTGCTCGGGCAGGCGCTCGTGGACGCCGGCCTGACCGCCCGGCCGGCCGAGGGCCAGCTGATCGAGGTGGTGGTCGCCGACGAGCGGACCCCCGACGTGGTCCGCGACCTCACTGTCGACCTCGGCCTCGGACTGGTGCGGATGCAGGAGCGACACCAGCGGATCGAGGACGTGTTCCGCGAGGGAGGCGCCGGCAGTGTCCAGCCCGTCTGAGCCAGCTGAGCCGGCACGCGCGCCGACCGGAGTCATCCACGATCTCGGCTACCGGCCCTACGCCGGCCCGCGACTCGGCGAGCGCGCGGTCGCCTGGTCGTTCTTCCTCACCGGGTTGCGCAACACCTTCGGGCTCGGCCGATCCGGCCGCTCCAAGGTGCTGCCGATGGGCCTGTTCGGCGTGATGCTGCTCCCGGCGCTGATCCTGGTCGGCGTCCTCGTCCAGGCCAAGGACCTGCTCGGCCTCGACGCGCAGATCGTCCCCTACTCGACCTACCCACTCACCACCCAGTTGCTCATCTCGGTCTTCGTCGCGGCCCAAGCGCCCGTGCTGATCTCGCGGGACCTGAGGTTTCGCACCATCACGCTCTACCTTGCTCGGCCGATGCGCCGCACGGTCTACGTGCTGGTCCGACTCGCCTCGCTCGCGGCGGGGACATTCGTCCTCATCGCTTCGCCACTGCTGTTGATGTACGCCGGCGGGCTGCTCGCCGACCTCCCCGTCGGCCGCGAGACCACCCGGTTCTTCGGTGCCGTGGTGGGCGCGGCACTCCTCGCGGTGCTACTTGCCGGGCTCGCCGCCCTGGTGTCGGCACTCACCGTCCGGCGCGGGATGGCAGTGGCAGCGGTGATCGTGGTGCTGCTCGTGAGCTACACGGTGGTGGCGAGCATTCAGGGCATCTCCGTCGCCACCGGCAACGAGACGGTGGGCGAGGTCGCCGGCATCTTCTCGCCGTACACCCTCGTCAACGGCGTGCAGCACTATCTCTTCGACTCGCCCCGGGCCACCCCGGCACCGCCGAGCAGCGACGCCATGGGGCTGCTGTATGTCGCCGCCGTCGTGGTCATGGCGGGCGGTTCCGTCGTCGCGCTGATCGCCCGCTACCGGAGGGTCAGCCCATGACCGAGATCCGGATCGACCACGTGTCACGGTGGTACCGCAACGTCGTCGCGGTCAACGACGTCTCGATGACCATCGGACCCGGCGTGACCGGTCTGCTCGGGCCGAACGGCGCGGGCAAGTCGACGCTGATCGCGCTGATGTCCGGCTTCCTCGCCCCCTCGACCGGCACGGTCACGCTCGACGGCGAACCCTTGTGGCGCAACGAAAAGGTCTATCGCCGGATCGGTCTGGTGCCGGAGCGGGAGGCGCTTTTCGACTACCTCACCGGGCGGCAGTTCGTAGTAGCGATGGCCGAGCTGCACGGGCTCGCCGACGCCGGCGCCGCGGCCCAGCGGGCGCTGGCGGTGATCGAGATGACCGATGCGCAGGACCGCTCGATCTCGACGTACTCCAAGGGGATGCGGCAACGGGTCAAGATGGCCTCGGCCCTGGTGCACGACCCCGAGGTGCTGCTGCTCGACGAGCCGTTCAACGGCATGGACCCCCGGCAGCGGATCCACCTGATGGAGCTGCTCCGCACCATGGGTGCCGAAGGGCGCACGGTGCTGTTCAGCTCCCACATCCTCGAGGAGGTGGAGCAGGTGGCCAGGCAGATCGAGGTGGTCGTGTCGGGGCGGCATGCCGCGTCCGGCGACTTCGGCGCGATCCGTCGGCTGATGACCGACCGGCCGAACCGGTTCGTGCTCCGGACCGACGGCGACCGGCTGCTCGCCTCGGTGCTCCTCGGCGACGCGTCCGTGCGCGGCGTGCGGTTGCGGTCCGAGGGTGGCATCGAGGTGGAGGCCTCGGACTTCGGGCGGTTCAGCCTGGTGCTCCCCCGGCTGGCGCGTGAGCACGGCGTCCGGCTCCTCGAGGTGACTCCCACCGACGAGTCCCTCGAGAGTGTCTTCGCCTACCTGGTGTCGTCGTGAGCGTCGTCTCCAGGCCCGTCCGTGGGCCCGTCTCGCGCACCGTGGTCCGGCTCGGCGCGCGCAGCCTCTTCGGCCGCTGGCGCGGCGTACTGCTCTTCGTGCTGCCTCTGGTGCTCGTCGGGCTCGCGGTGCTGGTTCGGGCCCTGGTCGGCGAGGACCAGGACTCCGCCGAGGCCGTGGTCTACAACCTCGGCCTTGCGGTGGTCGTGCCGCTGGTCGCGTTGCTGGCCACCTCGGGGCTGCTGGCCTCCGAGATCGACGACGGGTCGATCGCCTACCTGCTGGCCAAGCCGGTCTCCCGCTACACGATCGTGTCCTCCAAGCTGGTGGTCGCCCTGGGCTCCGTGCTCGCCTTCGGCGCCGTACCGATGGGGATGGCCGGGCTGGTCCTCCTGCCCGGGTCGCCGTCGTTCGCCCTGGGCTTCTTCCTCGCATCGCTGCTCGGCGGCGCGGCGTACTGCGCGGTGTTCTCCTGGCTCTCGGTGCTGACCCGGCATGCCGTGGTGATCGGGCTGATCTACCTGCTGATCTGGGAGGGGCTGCTCGGCGGCCTGCTCGACGGCATCCGCTGGCTCAGCATCACGCGGTGGTCGTCCGAGGTGGTCGACTGGGTCGCCTCGACCGAACTGGTCGACGACCTGCCCCTGACCTACGCACTGATCGCGCTCGTGGGGGTGTTCGTGCTCGGCGTACGAGGCACGGCGAGGCGGCTTCAGGGGTTCAATCTGACCGGCGACGAGTAGCGGCACCCGGGCGCGCTTGACACGCCCTAGGGTGACGGCATGAGCGAGGGGGGCGAGGTCTCAGGGACCTCGCGTCGGCGGTTCCTGCGCCGGGCCGGGTTGGGCGCCGCGGCCGTCGGCACCCTCGGCGCGGCGGGGGCGCTCGCGGCCGCGCAGGGCCATCTGCCCGGGCAGGACAACCCCGAGGACGTCTACGGCTTCAAGCCGCTGCCGGCCCGCTCGGAGCCCGGCTTCGACCACGTCGTCGTGCTGATGTTCGAGAACCGCAGCTTCGACCACGTCCTCGGCCGGCTCTACCCCGACGGAGCGCCGCGCGGTCAGGCCTTCGAGGGGCTGCAGCACGGCGACCATCACAACCTGGCACCCGACGGCAGCCGCGTCGACGCCCACGTCTACGAGGGTTCGACCGACTGGGTGATGTCGCAGCCCGAGCCCGATCCGGGCGAGTTCTACACCCACGTCAACACGCAGTGGTTCGGCAACATCGACCCTCCGCAGAACGGCCAGCACGGCTGGCACCCGCCGTGGAACGCTCCCGCGGACGCCGCGAACCTGACCCCGACCATGTCGGGCTTCGTGCTCGACTACGACCTGCACCTGCGCACCGAACACGGCATCGAGCCGACGTCAGAGAACTACGCGGCGGTGATGGGTGGCTTCAGCCCGGAGATGCTGCCGGTCTTCAGCACGCTCGCGCGCTCGTTCGCCGTTTACGACCACTGGCACTGCGCCGTACCCTCGCAGACCTTCTGCAACCGCTCGTTCTTCCACGCGAGCACGTCCCACGGCTTCGTCACCAACGACGAGAACGGCGGGATGAGCAAGTGGCTCACCGCCGACCACGGCGAGACGATCTTCAACCGGCTGGAAGAGGCGGGGCTGAGCTGGCGCGTCTACTACGACGCCGAGCAGGTCGTGTCGCTCACCGGGATGCTGCACGCGCCCGTGCTCGCCGACTACTGGCTGACGAACTTCCGGAGCATGGAGCAGTTCCACGAGGACGCCAGCACCGGCAACCTGCCCGTCTACTCCTTCATCGAGCCCCGGATGGTCTTCGACCACAACGACATGCACCCGCCCGAGGCGAAGGTGAAGGTGGAGCGTAAGCCCGGGGATCCGCCGTACTCCTCCGCGATGTCGGACATGCGGGCCGGAGAGGCGTTGCTGGCCGAGGTGTACGGCGCCGTGCGGGCCGGTGCGTCCACGGCCGGGTCCAACGCGCTCAACACCCTGCTGCTGGTCACCTTCGACGAGCACGGAGGGATCTACGACCACGTGCCGCCACCTACCGCGACACCGCCTTCCGGCAAGCCGGAGCCGGGCGAGTGGGACTTCACCTTCGACCGGTTGGGCGGCCGGGTGCCGGCGATCGCGGTCTCGGCGTACACCCGCGCGGGCAGCGTCATCAACGATCCGATGCACCACGGAGCGCTGGTGAAGACGCTCTGTGACCAGCACGGCCTCGAACCGCTCACCTACCGCGACGCGGAGGCGCCCAGCCTGCGCAACGCCGTACACCTGGAGACGCCGCGGCAGCCCGCGCTGTGGCCCGACGTGACCCCGGTCTATGTGCCGAAGAACCCCGAGGCGCAGCCGACCGAGCCACCCACGGGCTCGCACGCGAACAATCCGCTCACCTCACCGGCACGGAGCCTGATCGGCCTGCTTCTTGCCCGCTACGAACCCGAGGCGCCGGTGCCCACCACCTTCGCCGACGCCTACGACGCGCTGCACACGCACGGCGAGTCGCTGTTCGGCGTACGAGACTGATCAGGCGGGTAGCCGATCGGGCAGCCCGAGCGACGGGAACCGGTCGGCGTGGAAGGTCACGATCTCATCGATCGCGCCCCCGCTGACGCGGAGTACGTCGACGGTGAGCGGCAGATAGGCACCCTCCTGCTCGTGCCAGTGGTAGACCCCGATCGCGGGCTGCCGGTTGGCGGAGGTCGGGACCGCGCGCAGGCCGCTCATCTCCTGGAAGCAACTGTCGACCCACTCCTTCACGACGGCGTCGCGACCGATCTGCAGGCCCGGCGTGGGCGGCATCGAGCAGCGGACGTCGTCGCGCAGCATCGCGGCGATCGCGTCGATGTCGGTAGCCACGCTGGCCTCGGTGTAACGGCGGACCAGCTCGCGCGTCGCCGCGTCATCCTCGGCGCCGCCCCAGTCCTGGCGCTCCGCGGGGAGGTGTTCGCGCATGCCGGCGCGGGCGCGTTGGAGCGCGCTGTTGACCGAGTTGACCGAGTCGCCGAGCAGCTCCGCGACGTCCTTGGCCGGCCAACCGACCACGTCGCGCAGGATCAGCACCGCCCGCGGTCGGGGTGCGAGGTGCTGCACCGCGACGACGTACGCCAGTTCGATCGTCTCCCTCGCCACGGCGGCCGACTCGGGCTCGTCTGCGTCGCGCGCTGGTAGCTCGTCCAGCAGCCGGTCCGGGTAGGGCTGCAGCCACCGCACCTCACCACCGGTGGCCGGCTCCGGGCGGCTCTTGGCCAGCAGGTCGAGGCAGGCGTTGGTGGCGATCCGGTAGAGCCAGGCCCGCACCGTCGCGCGCCCCTCGAAGGTCTCCCGGCGCCGCCAGGCACGCAGGAAGGTCTCCTGCACGGTGTCCTCGGCGTCCTCGAACGACCCGAGCATCCGGTAGCAGTGCACGTGCAGCTCGCGCCGGTGCCGCTCCGCCAGCCCCGAGAACGCCAGCTCGTCGATGTCATCCAGCCTGGTCACGTCCACGTCGTCCACCCGCAACTCCACGCTCGTCACGTCATCCTCCTCGTCGTCGCCTTTCGTAGGTATGACGGAGGCGAGCCGGAGAACTCATCACTCGTGGCCGGCGAGGACGTCATACGAGGCGAGCGCCCAGGGTCTCCAGGCGTTTGACCTCCCGCGGGAGGTCATACGCCACGGGCGTCCCCGCGATCTGGACGTATGACGTCAGGCCGCCGGCGCGACCTTCCGCGCCAACTGCTTGAGCCGCGCGCTACCGGCCCGGCGGGCCCGAGGGCCCTTGGTGGTCATACCCCACAGCAGCTTGACCTGGTCGACGACGTTCGACCGGTTGGTCGTGGCCAACCAGTCGTTGGGCAGCGAGAGCCGGACCACCTTGTGCCAGGCGGAGTAGACCTGCTGCGGCATCGGCCGCGTGCAGTAGTTGAGGTCGTACTTCTCGAACAGCGCCCGCACCTTGGGCGCTACCTCGGCGTACCGGTTGGACGGCAGGTCCGGGAAGAGGTGGTGCTCGATCTGGTGCGACAGGTTGCCGCTCATGAGGTGGATCGCCTTCGAGCCCGAGATGTTGGCGGAGCCGAGCATCTGGCGGAGGTACCACTCGCCGCGAGTCTCGTGGTCGGGGATCGAAGCCCGCTCGAAGGTCTCGACGCCCTCGGGGAAGTGGCCGCACATGATCACCGAGTGGCTCCACAGGTTGCGGACCACGTTGGCGGTGAAGTTGGCGGCCAGGGTCGGCACAAAGGCACCGAACGGCAGCGCGAGCGCCGGGTGGACGAGGTAGTCCTTCGTGGCCTGCCGGCGGATCTTGCCGAGCACCTTCCGCACGTTGTCCTTGAACTCCGCGGGGCGCTTGTCCTTGGGGATCCGCAGGTTGCGGCCCAGTTCGAGGTCGTAGGCCGCGATGCCGTACTCGAAGAAGCAGGCGTTGAGGAAGTTCCAGAACGGCTGGGCGAGGTACATCGGGTGCCAGCGCTGCTCCTCGTCGACGCGCATGATGCCGTAGCCGAGGTCGTTGTCCTGGCCGACGATGTTGGTGTAGGTGTGGTGCACCTCGTTGTGCGAGTGCTTCCACTGCTCCGCCGGGGTGGCCATGTCCCACTCCCACGTCGTGGAGTGGATCTTGGGGTCGCGCATCCAGTCCCACTGGCCATGGAGGACGTTGTGGCCGATCTCCATGTTCTCGAGGATCTTCGCGACCGACAGGCCGACGGTGCCGAGCACCCAGAGCGGCGGCAAAGCGGAGCCGAGCAGCACCGCGCGGGAGCCCAGCTCGAGCCGGCGCTGCACCGAGATGACCCGACGGATGTACGCCGAGTCGCGGTCGCCGCGGTCGTCGAGGACGTCCTGGCGGATCGCGTCGAGCTCGATGCCGAGCAGCTCGATGTCCTCGGGGGTGAGGTGGGCGGTGGGGTTGGTCTCGCCGTGTAAGGGCTTCTTCGTGATCGTGGTCATCGGGAGCGAGCTCCTTCATCGATGTGGCAGGCGCCGGCTGCGGCGCTGATACAGGTCTGGATCGGGACCCCTTCGGGGCCGGTCTCGCCGGGTACGGCGACGGTGAGCGCGCCGTTGCGCAGGTCGCGGACCGCGCCGGACCTCATCGGCACGACACAGCCCATGCAGATGCCCATCCGGCAGCCGCTGGGCATCAGGACGCCGGCACCCTCGCCGGCGTCGAGGATCGGGGTGGCGCCGTCGGACTCGACCTCGCGGCCGTCGGCGAAGGTCACGGTGCCTCCATCGCCCGGCTGTACCAGGACCGGGCGGAACCGCTCGGTGGTCAGCACCAGGCCCCGGTCGGCGTGGTGCTTCTCGAGCGCGTCGAGAAGGCCGGCGGGACCGCAGGCGTAGGTGAGCCGGTCACCGAGGTCGGGCACCAGCTCGTCGAGGAGTTCGACGTCCAGCACGCCGTCCCGGTCGTCGTACCGCTCGACGAGGGTGAGGTTGCCTGCGGTGCCGTGGGCCCGGAGCTCGTCACGGAAGATCGCCGAGGACTCCGACTGGTTGACGTGCACCAGCGTGATGTCGGTCGCCGCGGGCACGCGGCGCGAGAACAGGTTGCGCAGCATGCCGATCACCGGCGTGATGCCCGAGCCGGCGGTCACCAGCAGCAGCTTGCGCGGGATCGGGACCGGGAGCACGAACTCACCCTCGGCCTGCTCGAGCTGGATCATCTGCCCGGCCCGAGCGCGGTGCACGAGGTGGTTGGACACGACGCCGCCGGGGATCGCCTTGACCGTGAAGCTGAGGCAACGGTCGCGCCGCGGTCCGTGAGTGAGGGAGTAGGTCCGCCAGAGGCGGACGCCGTCGACGTCGACCCCGACGCGGACGTACTGCCCCGGCACGTGGCCGGCCCAGTCGCGGCCCGGCTTGACCAGGATGGTCGCGGACTCTGCGGTCTCGGGCGTGACCGAGACGATCCGGCCGCGCAGTCCGGCATCGTCGCGGCCGCCGCGCAGGGGATGGAAGACGTCGAAGACGTCGTCGAGCTCGAGCGGGGTGACCGCGGCCTCGGCCACGCGCCGCAGCGCGCTCCGCAGAGTGGGGCCCGAGGCGCGACCGCGCACGGGTCCGGAGGCGGAGATCGAGGCCATGACTCTAGAGTCCCCTATCCGCGTACGATGAACCATGTCCGGTGGACGTGAACGAACACGTCACATTTGTTCGCAGGAGACAAAATGCTCCCGACTCCGCACAACATCCGCACCTCCGACCACTCTCTGCAGCTGTCCCCCGCCGCGGTCGAGGAGATGCGCGGCCAGCTCTCCGCCGTCGCCGACCGGGTCGTGGCGGCCATCGTGGCCGAGGTGCCGAGCTATCGCGGCGCCTTCTCCGGGCCGATGGGCGAGACGATCCGCAACGCCGTGCAGCTCGCGCTCGGCGGCTTCCTGACCCTCGCCAGCCGCGGCCGGACCGAAGACCTCCGCACTCCGACCGCCCCCGCCGTGGAGGGCTCGTACCAACTCGGCCGCGGGGAGGCGCGCAGCGGCCGGACCACCGACGCGCTGCTGGCGGCGTTCCGGATCGGCGCGCGGGTCTCGTGGCGCGAGCTGTCCACGACCGCCGTACGCAACGGGCTGGGAGCCGACACCCTCGCCGACTTCGCCGAGCTGGTCTTCGCCTACATCGACGAGCTGTCCGCCGCCGCGGTCGCGGGTCACACCGACGAGACCGAGACCACCGGCCGGGTCCGGCAGCGGCTGATCGAGCGGGTGGCCCAACTCCTGCTCGCCGGCGCCCCCGCCGAGGAGGTGACCGAAGCCGCCGAACGCGCCGGCTGGGATCCGCCCACCACGCTCACGGCCGTCCTGGTCTCGGAGTCGCAGGTGCGACCGGTGCTCGGCCTCGTCGCACCCGGCACCGTCCGGCCGGCCGAGGCTCCCGGCCTCGACAGCGGCGCTCTCCTGCTGGTCCCCGACGCCCACGCGCGCCGCCGCATCCCGCTGCTGCGGGCGATCGAGGGCCGAGGCTCCATCGCCGGACCCGCCGTCCCCTGGCTCGACGTACGCCGCTCCGTCGACCGCGCCCTACGCGCCCGGGAGCTCGGCGTCGAGCTCGACACCGAGGCCGAGCTGCCGCGGCTGGTGCTGCACGCGGACGAGTCCGCCCTTGCCGATCTACGGGCCCGCGCGCTTGCCCCGTTGGAGCAGCTCAAACCGAGTGCCCAGGAGAAGCTCGCCGACACCCTGCGCGCCTGGCTGCTCCACCAGGGCCGCCGAGACGACATCGCCGCGGCGCTGTTCGTCCACCCGCAGACCGTCCGCTACCGCATGAGCCAGCTGCGCGACCTCTACGGCGACCGGCTGGAGGACCCCGACACCGTCCTCGCACTCACCCTCGCGCTTGCCTGACATCGGGTCAGAATCCTTGCCAGTCCGGTTTGGCCGCGTACTCGGATGTCGGGGTCACCGGATATCCGGGGACCGCTGAGCTTCTGGGGCGAGATCTCGGCCGATAAGCGGAGGGGTCACCGGATATCCGGTGACCCATCCACCCGGCTAGCGTCCACCACATGCGGCGGTCGGCGGGGTGGGTGGCGCTCGGCTGCCTGGTCGTGG
>DOWL01000171.1:39058-39242 GCA_003519585.1 Nocardioides sp.
GCGCTCGGCTGCCTGGTCGTGGGCAGCGCCGGTTGTGACGACGCCCCTGACCCGGGCCGCGACGTTGGCAGCTACGTCGCCCTCGGCGACTCCTACACAGCGGGCACCGGCAGCGGCGCGACCGTGGACGGACTGGCGGCGGTCTGCGGGCAGGTCAACGACAACTACCCGCGGCTCGTGGCCG
>DOWL01000171.1:39394-39832 GCA_003519585.1 Nocardioides sp.
AGACGTGAGCTGCGCCGGAGCCCGCACCCGCAACGCGACCCGCCCGCAGACCGAGAACGGCGCGGCCGGCTGGCCGCCGCAACTGGACGCGGTCACCGGCGACACTCGCCTGGTCACCGTCGGGCTCGGCTACAACGACGACGGGTTCTTCTTCGAGACCATGGTCGGCTGCAGCACCCTCGCCGTGGAGGACCCCATCGGCTCGCCCTGCCGCGACCGCAGCGAGCGGGCCGGCGTCGACCCCGCCGCGCTGCCCGACCGCATCGGCGCCGATCTGGCCACGGTGCTCGGAGAAGTACGGCGCCGCGCTCCGGGGGCCGAGGTGCTCGTGGTCGGCTACCCACAACTGGTCCCCGCACAGGGCACCTGCCCCGAACTGCCCTTGGCCAGCGGCGACTACTCGTACGTGCGCGATCGGTTGGCGCGGCTCGACGACGT
>DOWL01000171.1:39973-40291 GCA_003519585.1 Nocardioides sp.
CCGCGATGCGGCGAGCCGCGGAGAACGCGAAGGCCGGCTTCGTCGATGTGATGACCGCGAGCGATGGGCACGACATCTGCGCCGGCGAGGACGCCTGGGTCAACGGCGCCCAGACCAAGCCCGGGCTCGCCGCGGTCTTCCATCCCTTCGCCGCCGAACAGCAGGCGGTGGCCGATCTCGTGGTCGCGGCGGTGGGAGCGCGCTAGAGGTCAGCGTGCACGACGCGGCCACCGACGGTGGTGAGCGCGACAGACATGGTTCGGAGCGCGTGGCCGGTCTCGGCCGAGTCCTGACCGACCGCGAGCGGGTCGGCGTCGA
>DOWL01000174.1:0-716 GCA_003519585.1 Nocardioides sp.
GGTCCGCCGCGGCGCAGGCGGCGACCAGTCCGGCCAGCCCCGCACCCCCCACCAGAACATCCGCCTGCATCGCTGTCTCCCCCATGACCCTGACCAGCCTAGAACCGCGTTGCCCCCCTGCCTAGCCCGCTGCTTTCGGCTTGCCGCAACGGCGGTCGCGCCCTAGGTTGCCGCGACCGCGCCAAAGCCCGCGCGCCAAAGCCCGGACCCGGATGTGAGCCTGACCACCGACCAGACAGCCCCGCCACGCCTTTGCATCGCCGGGCATTTCGGCGAGTTGCTGCAAGGGCGGGTCGAAGGACGGCTCGCGCTGGTCTCGCTGCCCTGTCCGGTGCTGGCGGTCCGCAGCGGCGGGCAGGGGACGCCCGGATTGATCGGTCCGCGCCGTGTTCAGGCGCTGTGCCGGACGTTGGGCCTGCCGGTGCCTGCGGCGCTGCCCGCGCTCAGCGCCGACATGCCGCTGGGCGGCGGCGCGGGCTCGTCAACCGCGGCACTGGTTGCGGTCGCCCGCGTGCTGGGCTGGGAGGGTGCGCCCGAGGACCTCGCCCGCGCCTGTGTTCTGGCCGAAGGGGCGAGCGACCCTCTGATGTTCCCTGCGCCCGAGCGCCTGTTGTTCGCCCCGCGCGAGGGGGAGGTGCTGCGTGCCCTGCCGCCGCTGCCGCGGTTCGAGGTGGTCGGCGGTTTTCTGGGCGAGGGCGCGCGCACCCTGGCCGAGG
>DOWL01000174.1:820-1125 GCA_003519585.1 Nocardioides sp.
GATCTGCCCCGGATGGCCGCGCTTGCCGCCGAATCCGCCCGGCGCACGCTGGCTCATCGTGGCCCCGCGGGCGACCCCACGGCAGCGCTGGCCCATGACCTTGGTGCGCCTGGATGGCTGATCGCCCACACCGGCAGCGCGCGCGGGATGATCTTTGCCCCCGGTGCGGTGCCGCCCCATGCCGCCGCTGCCCTGCGCGAAGCGGGGATGACTGGCGTGATCCATTTCCCCGGAGGCAGCACATGAGCTTTGCCGCCGCAATGCTGATCGCCATGGCGCTGGATGCGCTGATCGGCTGGGCCGCA
>DOWL01000174.1:1249-2613 GCA_003519585.1 Nocardioides sp.
GGCCCGATGCGCTGTTCCGGCGCATCGGGCATCCGGTGACATGGCTGGGCGCGCTGATCTCAGGGCTGGAGCGGGTGCTGAACACAGGATCGGCGCGGCGCCTCAAGGGGGTTGCGACGGCGCTGGCGGTCATTGGCGCGGCGACGGGTGCGGCGGGGCTGGCGGTCTGGGCGTTGCCCACCGGGTGGCCGGGCGTGGTGCTGACCGGGGTTCTGGCCTGGCCACTGGTCGCCATCCGGTCCATGCACGATCATGTGGCGGCGGT
Organism: Nocardioides sp.; assembly: GCA_003519585.1. Lineage (GTDB taxonomy): Bacteria > Actinomycetota > Actinomycetes > Propionibacteriales > Nocardioidaceae > Nocardioides. Next base: position 1,515 of record DOWL01000174.1, read on the forward strand.
GGCGCGACCGCTTGGCGCGGGCGATCTGGACGGCGCGCGCAATGCCGTGGCGATGATCGTCGGGCGCGACCCCAGCCGCCTCGACACCGCGGGAGTCGCCCGCGCAGCAACGGAATCGCTGGCGGAAAACACCTCTGACGGCATCGTGGCGCCCCTGTTCTGGGGCGTTGTCGCAGGGCTGCCGGGGATCGCGGCCTACAAGGCCATCAACACGCTGGATTCGATGATCGGCCACAAGAACGACCGCTATTTGCACTTTGGCTGGGCCTCGGCGCGGATCGATGATCTGGTGAACCTGATCCCGGCGCGGTTGACGGGGTTGCTGTTCGCCCTTGTGTCCGCGCGGCCCCGCGAAGCCCTTGCCTGCATGGCCGCCGATGCGCGCCACCACCGAAGTCCCAACGCCGGCTGGCCCGAAGCCGCGATGGCAGGGGCGCTGGGCATCCGGCTGTCCGGCCCGCGCGTTTACGGCGAACGGGTGGCGCAGGAACCCTGGGTGAATGGCGCAGCACCTGACCCGGTGCCCGGTGATCTGGCACGGGGGTTGGCCCTGTATCGGCGGGCGATGGTGGCGCTGGCCGTGCTGGTGGCACTGGTTGCGGGGGCGGGATGGTGAGGGACCACGGTGGCAATCTGGCGGCTGCGCGCGCGGCTTACGGCGGCGAGGACTGGATCGACCTCAGCACCGGTATCAACCGCCGCCCATGGCCCGTGCCACCTCTCGCCCCCGAGACCTGGACCGCCCTGCCCACCGCCCCGGCGCACCAGACCCTGATCGGCGCGGCCGCGCGCGCCTATGGCGCCGATCCTGCCCGCATCCTGCCCGTCGCGGGCGCGCAGGCGGCGATCCAGCTTTACCCGCGTCTGGCGCCGCCCGGTTTGGCCCGTGTGCTGGCGCCGACCTATAACGAACACGCGGCTTCGCTGAGGGCGCAGGGCTGGCGGGTGGAGGAAGTCCATCACCCGAACGCCCTTAACGGCGCCGATCTGGCCGTGGTGGTGACGCCAAACAACCCCGATGGCGGCACGCCGGACCCCATCGGCATCGATGCGCGGCTGGTCATCGCGGACGAGAGCTTTGCCGACCCGCACCCGGGGC
>DOWL01000174.1:2780-6371 GCA_003519585.1 Nocardioides sp.
ACGCGTGCGGGCGGGAACCTTCTGGTGCTGCGCTCCTTTGGCAAATTCTACGGGCTGGCGGGTGTGCGGCTGGGGTTCCTGATCGGTGACCCGGTGCATCTCGCCCGCGCTGCGGAACTGGCGGGACCGTGGAGCGTTTCTGGCCCCGCGCTGGAGATCGGCGCCAAGGCGCTGGATGACAGGGTTTGGCAGGCCGAGACCACAAAGCGCCTGCATGCCGATGCCGCGCGGCTGGACACCCTCGCGCTGAACGCGGGTTGGCGCCTGATCGGCGGCACGGCGCTGTTTCAGATCATCGTCCACGCCAATGGTCCCACCGTCGTGCCGCAGCACTGGGTCATCGGCGCGATGCCCGCCTTGTCCGAGTTCCGGCCTGCCGCGGGCGCGCTCGGCGCGTGGCTGGCACTGCCCTGGCCGCTGATCCTGCAAGCCGCTTTCGCCCTGGCGGTGCTGTGCTCGCTGAACACGCTGTTGACCTCGGTGCTGGCCGACACCACCACCGGCCTGCGCCACGACGCCCATCGCGCGCTGCTGGCCCAGAGCGTCGGCCAAATCGCAGTCGGCCTGGCCGGCGGTATGGCGGGCCCGGCCACCCTGGGCGGGACGGCCCCCTCCGGGCAGGCCCGGGCGCGCCCCCCGGCGCCCCCCCGGCGGCGGCGGGGGCGAGCCCCCCCGCCCGGTCGCCGGCCCCGGTCCCCCCCCACCCGCCCCCGCCGTACCCTCCAGGTCCCCGAGGACCTGCCGCTCGCCGAGGCGGTGCGCCGGGCGCGCGAGGCCCAGGCCGGTGCGATCGTCACCGTGACCGGGAGCGGCCGGCCGGTCGGCGTGGTCAACGAGGCGGCGCTGGTCGCCACGCCCGAGGAGCGGCGTCCGTGGCTCGCGGTCTCCACCGTGGCCCGGGGCGTGGACGGCGGGCTGTCGTTGTCGGCGGGCATCGAAGGGGAGGAGCTGATCCGCGCGATCACCCGCACCCCGGCCACCGAGTACCTCCTGCTCGAGGACGACGGGACGGTCTACGGCGTTCTCGCCACCGAGGACGTCGACCGAGCCTTCCGAGCCGCACCGGGCTGAGACGTCCCTGGGTCGGCTCGACTCGGTGGGTTCGGTAGGTTCCCCGGGTGGCCGACGTCAGCGAGTCCTCCCACGGGGGCGACCCCCACGAGGGCAACCAGTGGTCCGGGGTGCACCGCGGCCCGCTGCGGACCGGCGAGTGGGTGCGCCTGGTCGACGGGAAGGGTCGGCGGCACAACTTCTGTCTCGAGCCCGGCAAGCGGTTCTTCTCCAACAAGGGGCACCTCGAGCACGATGAGTTGATCGGACGCGAGGAGGGCTTCACGGTCACCTCGTCCGGGGGTGGGCAGTACCTCGTCTTCCGCCCGCTGCTCTCGGAGTTCGTGATCTCGATGCCGCGCGGAGCGGCCGTGATCTACCCCAAGGACTCCGCGCAGATCGTGGCGATGGCCGACATCTTCCCCGGTGCGCACGTCGTCGAGGCCGGGGTCGGCTCGGGCGCGTTGACCTGCTCATTGCTGCGCGCGGTGGGGCCCGGCGGTCGGGTGACGTCGTACGAGCGGCGCGAGGAGTTCGCCGAGGTGGCTCGGCGCAACGTCGGCCAGTTCTTCGGCCTCGACGAGCACGGTCAAGGCCACCCCGCCTGGACGTTGCGCCTGGGCGATCTGGCCGACGAACTGCCCGCCTCAGGCGAGCGCGCCGACCGCGTCATCCTCGACATGTTGGCGCCCTGGGAGTGCCTGGAGGCCACGGCGGCGGCCCTGCGGCCGGGCGGGATCGTCTGCGCGTATGTCGCCACCACCACGCAGCTGTCCCGGTTCGTCGAGACGGTCCGGGTCCACGGCGGCTTCACTGAGCCCACCGCATGGGAGTCGCTGGTCCGTGATTGGCACGTCGAGGGCCTCGCCGTACGGCCGGGACACTCGATGATCGGGCACACCGCGTTCCTGGTGACCGCCCGCCGGATGGCTCCGGGGGAGCGGGCGCCCCTCAAGAAGCGTCGCCCGGCGCCGGGTGCCTACGGACCGGACTACCTGGGTCCACGACCGCCCGAGGCGGCCACGGAGCCTCTCGAAGACTGATCCGTCTCCAGCCGAGCTGTGCGCGCGTGGTCAATTCGTGATCAACACCGCGTGGAATACCCCTTGGCCGACGTCGGAGCGCGAGTAGGGTCTTGAGTCACAGGAGGTGACACCCGATGACTTCGGACAGTGTTGCAGGAGGGGGCAGGACCCCCGACGAACTCGCGAGCCAGGTGCGCTTCCTCGAAGCTGAGGTGAGCGATCTCCGCCGGCGACTCAGCGACGCGCCCACCGGTTCGCGCGGCCTCGAGTTACGGCTCGCCGACGCCCAACGCTCCCTCGCGGCAGTGACCTCTCAAAACGAGCGGCTGGCCCAGACCTTGCGCGAGGCGCGCGACCAGATCATGAAGCTCAAGGAGGAGGTCGACCGGCTGGCGCAGCCCCCGGCTGGGTTCGGCACGTTCCTCGGGCGCAACGACGACGACTCGATCGACGTGTTCACCGGCGGCCGCAAGCTCCGGGTCAATGTCAGCCCGAGCGTCGACCTCGACCACCTCTTCCGTGGTCAGGAGGTCATGCTCAACGAAGCCCTCAACGTCGTCGCCGCCCTCGACTACGAGCAGGTCGGCGAGGTGGTGATGTTCAAGGAGTTGCTCGCCGACGGCGACCGGGCCCTGGTCATCGCGAGTGCCGACGAGGAGCGCGTCGTCCGGCTCGCCGAGCCGCTGCGTTCAGACACGATCCGCGCCGGCGACTCGCTGCTGCTCGATGCTCGGGCCGGCTACGTCTACGAGAAGGTTCCCAAGTCGGAGGTCGAGGAGCTGGTCCTCGAGGAGGTCCCCGACATCGCCTACGAGTCGATCGGTGGCCTGCGCGGTCAGATCGAGGCGATCCAGGACGCCGTGGAGCTGCCCTACCTCCACCCCGAGCTGTTCAAGGAGCACCAGTTGCGGCCGCCCAAGGGCGTGCTCCTCTACGGCCCGCCCGGCTGCGGCAAGACCCTGATCGCCAAGGCGGTCGCCAACTCCCTGGCCAAGAAGGTCGCCGCCAAGACCGGCCAAGAGGGCAAGTCCTACTTCCTCAACATCAAGGGCCCCGAGCTGCTCAACAAGTACGTCGGTGAGACCGAGCGGCACATCCGCCTGGTCTTCCAGCGGGCTCGGGAGAAGGCCAGCGCCGGCACACCGGTGATCGTGTTCTTCGACGAGATGGACTCGCTGTTCCGCACGCGCGGCTCGGGTGTCTCCTCCGACGTCGAGAACACCATCGTCCCGCAGTTGCTCAGCGAGATCGACGGTGTCGAGACGCTCGAGAACGTCCTGGTCATCGGCGCGTCCAACCGCGAGGACATGATCGATCCCGCGATCCTGCGGCCCGGCCGTCTCGACGTGAAGATCAAGATCGAGCGCCCGGACGCCGAGTCGGCGCGCGACATCTTCTCCAAGTACCTCACCTCCGAGCTGCCGCTCCACGGTGACGACGTGGCCGAGTTCGGCGGTGACCGCGAGTCCTGCGTCAGCGGGATGATCCAGGCGACCGTCGAGCGGATGTACACCGA
>DOWL01000174.1:6449-20321 GCA_003519585.1 Nocardioides sp.
CGTCGAGCGGATGTACACCGAGACCGAGGAGAACCGCTTCCTCGAGGTGACCTACGCCAACGGCGACAAGGAAGTCCTCTACTTCAAGGACTTCAACTCCGGGGCGATGATCCAGAACATCGTCGACCGGGCCAAGAAGATGGCGATCAAGGACTTCCTCGACCACAAGCAGCACGGTCTCCGCGTCTCGCACCTGCTGCAGGCCTGCGTCGACGAGTTCAAGGAGAACGAGGACCTCCCCAACACCACCAACCCCGACGACTGGGCCCGGATCTCCGGCAAGAAGGGCGAGCGGATCGTCTTCATCCGCACGCTCATCACCGGCAAGCAGGGCACCGAGCCCGGCCGCTCGATCGACACCGTTCCCAACACCGGTCAGTATCTCTAGCGAGCTGTCATCATCATGGGTCTGTGGATTGGCATCGGCGTCGTCCTCCTGGTGCTGCTCGGCCTCGGGGCGCTGGGCTCGCGGCGCCGCCGGAGCAACGACAACGGGCGGCTCAGCCGAGCTCCTGACGGTGCCCGCGCCGAGCGGCACGCCACGGGATCCACTGTGACCGGCAGCGTCGCGCCTGATCCGGGCCCGAGTGGGTTCTGAGGTGAATACCGCGTTGGTCGTCGTGCTGGTGGCTGTCGGTGCAGCAGTGCTCTTAGCCCTGGCCTGGTGGAGCAGCGGCCGCGCTCGCGGCGTCGGCTACCGCACCAGTGGTGCTCACGAGTCAGCCAAGGGGCTCGGCACCGCACAGGGCGGCACCCACAACCCACCGGGTAGCCAGGGCGGCCTCCCCTTCTAGGCCGGCCCTACCCGTACGCTGGCACCATGTCGGTCCGACGCGTGATGGGCACCGAGGTGGAGTACGGCATCTCGGTGGTCGGCCAGCCCCTGGCCAACCCCATGGTCGCGTCCTCGCAGGTCGTCAACGCCTATGCCTCGGCCACCGTCAAAGCGCGCCGGGCGCGGTGGGACTTCGAGGAGGAGTCGCCGCTGCGCGATGCTCGCGGGTTCGACATGTCCCGCCAGATCGCCGATCCCACCCAGCTCACCGACGAGGATCTCGGGCTGGCCAACGTCATCCTCACCAACGGCGCTCGCCTCTACGTCGACCACGCCCACCCGGAGTACTCCACCCCCGAGGTGACCACACCCCGCGACATCGTGCGCTGGGACAAGGCGGGGGAGCAGGTGATGCTCGACGCCGCCCGCCGGGCCGGCCAGCTGCCGGGCGGCAATCCGATCGTCTGCTACAAGAACAACACCGACAACAAGGGTGCCTCTTACGGCGCCCACGAGAACTACCTGATGCGACGCTCCACGCCGTTCGCAGACATCGTGCGGCACCTGACGCCGTTCTTCGTGAGCCGGCAGGTGGTCTGTGGGGCCGGCCGGGTGGGCATCGGCCAGGACGGCCGAGAGCACGGATTCCAGGTGAGCCAGCGTGCCGACTTCTTCGAGGTCGAGGTCGGGCTGGAGACGACGCTCAAGCGGCCGATCATCAACACCCGCGACGAACCGCACGCCGACCCCGAGCGCTACCGCCGGCTGCACGTGATCATCGGCGACGCCAACCTGGCCGAGGTGTCGACCTACCTCAAGGTCGGGACCACCGCGCTGGTGCTTTCGATGATCGAGGACCGCTTCATCACCCAGGACTTCACGATCGACGGGCCGGTCTCCGCCCTCCGGGCGGTCTCCCACGACCCCACGCTGAAGCAGACGGTCACGCTCGCCGACGGGCGGACGCTGACCGGCGTTCAGCTTCAACTGGAGTACCTCGACCTGGCCCGCAAGTACGTCGAGGACCGGCTCGGCGCCGACGCCGACGACCAGACCCTCGACGTACTGGCCCGCTGGGAGTCGGTGCTCGACCGACTCGAGCGCGACCCCATGCTCTGCGCCGGCGAGCTCGACTGGGTCGCCAAGCTGAAGCTGCTCGAGCAGTACCGCCAGCGCGACGGCCTGGACTGGGACGACGCCAAGCTGCAGCTGATCGACTACCAGTACTCCGACATCCGGCCCGAGAAGGGGCTCTACCACCGGTTGGCCGACGCCGGCCGGATCGAGCGGCTGCTCGACCAGGCCTCGATCGACGCCGCCATGCACGATCCGCCGGAGGACACCCGCGCGTACTTCCGGGGGCGCTGTCTGGAGAAGTTCGCCTCCGCCGTGGCCGCCGCCTCGTGGGACTCGGTGATATTCGACCTGCCCGGCCGCGAGTCGCTCCAGCGGGTGCCGACCATCGACCCGTTGCGCGGCAGCAAGGCTCATGTGGGCGAGCTGCTGGACCGCTCCGACACCGCCGAGGCGTTGGTCGCGGAGTTGACCCGCTGACGGTGGCTGAGGTTGTCGAGACCTCCGCAGCCCGGGCACTCGGGCGAGTCCCAGCACGGGCTGCGGTGGTTTCGACGCGCCCGTTGCGACCTCGTCCCTCGGTCGCAGGGCTTGCTCAACCTTCGTTCACGACGCGAAGTCCACTCCTTCGTCGTGGACTTCACTGTTCACTCGATAGGGTTTCGGCATGGCCCAGGAGCAGAAGCAGCCGCGCAAGGCGTCGGAGGTGGAGGAGACCACCGAAGCCGCCACGGAGAGCGACGTCGCCGAGCGCAAGGAAGCACTTGACGACGACGTCGACGCGATCCTCGACGAGATCGACGACGTGCTCGAGACCAACGCCGAGGACTTCGTGAAGTCGTTCATCCAGAAGGGCGGTCAGTGAGCCGGTCCAACGGGGGCGATCCCCGGCTGCCCGCCGCCTTCCTCCAGCCCGGCGTCTCGTCGTTCGCCGACTTCCTCGCCGAGCAGGCTCCAGAGCTGTTGCCCGCGCGCCGCGCCGTACCCCAGGGCAACGCCGGAGACCTCGCACCCCATGGCACCACGATCGTGGCCGCGACCTTCCCAGGTGGCGTTGTCATGGCGGGCGACCGGCGCGCGACGATGGGGAACATCATCGCCCAGCGCGACATCGAGAAGGTCTTCCCTGCCGACGAGTTCTCCGCGGTCGGCATCGCCGGCACCGCGGGAGTGGCCGTCGAGATGGTCCGGCTGTTCCAGACCGAGCTGGAGCACTACGAGAAGATCGAGGGCACCACGCTCTCGATGGACGGCAAGGCCAACCGCCTCTCAGCCCTGATCCGGGGCAACCTCGCGATGGCGATGCAGGGCCTCGCCGTCGTGCCCCTCTTCGCCGGCTTCGACCTCGACGCGAGCCAGGGCCGGATCTTCAGCTACGACGTCACGGGCGGCCGCTACGAGGAGACGGCGTTCCACTCGGTCGGCTCGGGGTCGCTGTTCGCGCGCGGTGCGCTGAAGAAGCTCTACCGCGCCGACCTCGACCTCCAGGGAGCGGTCGAGGTGGTCGTCCAGGCGCTCTACGACGCGGCCGACGACGACTCGGCCACCGGTGGCCCCGACCTGACCCGGCGGATCTTCCCGGTGGTGCAGGTGATCTCGGCGGAGGGTGGCCGACGGCTGACCGACGACGAGGTCGCTGCGGTGGCCGATCGAGTGATCGCCGCCCGGATGATCCGGCCCGACGGTCCGGCCGCACCGCTGGTCTCGACAGGCTCGGCCGACGACAGCGCGGGGGGTGCGCAGGCATGAGCATGCCGTTCTACGTCTCGCCCGAGCAGTTGATGAAGGACCGGGCCGACTTCGCGCGCAAGGGCATCTCCCGGGGCCGTTCGATGGTCGCCGTCCAGTACGCCGACGGCATCCTCCTGGCCTCAGAGAATGTCTCGCAGGCACTGCACAAGATCTCCGAGATCTACGACCGCATCGCGTTCGCCGCAGTGGGTCGCTACAACGAGTTCGAGAACCTCAGGATCGCCGGCGTACGCCTGGCCGACATGCGTGGCTACGCCTACGACCGTCGCGACGTGACTGGTCGTGGGCTGGCCAACGCCTACGCCCAGACCCTGGGCACGATCTTCTCCAGCGGTGGCGAGAAGCCCTACGAGGTCGAGATCTTCGTTGCCGAGATCGGGGACACCGCCGACGCCGACCAGGTCTACCGGCTCACCTACGACGGGCAGGTCGCCGACGAGCACGGGTACGCCGTCATCGGTGGGGCCGCCGACGTGGTGGCCGGCTACCTCGCGGAGCACTACCGCGAGGGCGCGCCGCTCACCGACGCGCTGGCGCTCGCGGTGGCCGCGCTGGGCCGCTCCACCAACGACCGCGGCGAGCCCGACGATCGGGTGATCCCGGTCAAGGACCTCGAGGTCGCCGTCCTCGACCGCACCCGTGCCCAGCCGCGCAAGTTCAGCCGGATCGGTCCCTCTCGACTCGAGGCGTTGCTCGGTGACCGCGGGCCGACCGAGTCCAATCCGGTCGAGGAGGGCGCCGAACACCCGCCCGGGACCGCCGCCACCGACGCGCACCCCGATGACCCGACGGATCCCACCGACCAGGAGAGTGGCGACGCGCCACCGCTGCAGGATCCCGTCGCGCCTCCTCCGGTCGCGCCTCCCGTAGCTCCGCCGCCTGATAACGACTGAGCCCGGATCCACGCTCAACCACCGTCGGCGCCGTAGGGTTGTGGCGTGGACCGGCGGATCTTCGGCATCGAGAACGAGTACGGCGTCACGTGCACGTTCAAGGGGCAGCGCCGGCTGAGCCCCGACGAGGTCGCGCGCTACCTGTTCCGCAAGGTCGTCAGCTGGGGCCGCAGCAGCAACGTCTTCCTCCGCAACGGCGCCCGGCTCTACCTCGACGTGGGGTCGCACCCGGAGTACGCCACCCCCGAGTGTGACGACGTCGTCGAGCTCGTCACCCACGACAAGGCGGGGGAGCGGGTCCTCGAGGGGCTGCTCCTCGACGCCGAGCAGCGGCTGCACGACGAGGGCATCGCCGGCGAGATCTACCTGTTCAAGAACAACACCGACTCCGCCGGCAACTCCTACGGCTGCCACGAGAACTACCTGGTCGGGCGGGCCGGCGAGTTCAGCCGGCTGGCGGATGTGTTGATCCCGTTCCTGGTCACGCGCCAGATCGTGGTCGGTGCCGGGAAGATCACGCAGACACCGCGCGGCGCGTCGTACAGCGTCTCGCAGCGCGCGGAGCACATCTGGGAGGGCGTCTCGAGCGCCACGACCCGGTCCCGGCCGATCATCAACACCCGCGACGAGCCGCACGCCGACGCGGAGAAGTACCGCCGCCTCCACGTCATCGTCGGCGACTCCAACATGAGCGAGACCACGACCATGCTCAAGGTGGCCTCGTGCGATCTGGTGCTCCGGATGATCGAGGAGGGCGTCGTGATGCGCGACCTCACGATGGAGAACCCCATCCGGGCGATCCGCGAGATCAGCCACGACGTCACCGGCCAGCGCAAGGTGCGGCTGGCCAACGGTCGCGAGGCCAGCGCACTGGAGATCCAGTCCGAATACCTCTCCAAGGCCCGCGACTTCGTCGACCGGCGCGGCATCTCCACGCCCACGATCGAGAGGGCGCTGGACCTGTGGGAACGCGGTCTCAAGGCGGTCGAGTCCGACGACCTGGGCCTGGTCGACCGCGAGATCGACTGGGTGATCAAGTGGAAGCTGATCGACCGCTACCGCGCCAAGCACGGTTTGCCTCTCGGCCACGCCCGGATCGCCCAGCTCGACCTGGCCTATCACGACATCCACCGAGGGCGAGGCCTCTACTACCTGCTCGAGCGGCGAGGCGCGGTGGCCCGGGTGACCAGCGACCTGAAGATCTTCGAGGCCAAGTCGGTCCCACCGCAAAACACCCGCGCTCGGCTCCGCGGCGAGTTCATCCGCCGGGCCCAGGAGCGCCGCCGCGACTTCACGGTCGACTGGGTGCACCTCAAGCTCAACGACCAGGCCCAGCGCACCGTCCTGTGCAAAGACCCGTTCCGCGCGTACGACGAGCGCGTGCAGCGCCTTATTGATGGGATGTGACCGCGCAGCCGACCGCGAGGAACGAGCGGTCGGCGTGAGCGCGGTCAGGTCGAGCAAGCGCAGCGACTGAGGGACGAAGTCGCTGCGGCGCGTCGAGACATGCCGCAGCCGAGGCTGGAACGTGAGTGGGACGGTCCCGGCGGAGGTCTCGACAGGCTCGATCAGCGATGTGAAAACTCTCAGGGTCGCCGGTTAGGGTTCCGCCCGTGCTTCCTGCCCGACGGCTCGCCCTGTTCCCCGCTCTCATCGCCTGCTGCGCGCTGTTCCTGACCGCGTGTGGCGACGACTCCGGCTCGGACGAGCCGTTCCCCGGCGCGGGGAAGACCTCCGACCGCCTCGATGCGGTGACCATCTCCGGCGAGGTCGGCACGGCGCCCGAGGTGGAGTGGAAGACCGCCATGGACGCCGGGAAGATCGAGAGCGAGACGATCACCAAGGGCGATGGCGAGGCGCTGGCCGCCGACGACAACGTGATGGCACAGCTCTGGATCGGCAACGGCTCGGTCAAGAAGGAGACCTACAGCACCTACGCCGACAAGAAGGCGGAGATGCTGACGGTCAACGACCAGTTGCCGGAGTTCCTCGCACCCATCAAGGACGCCACCGTCGGGTCCCGGATCGCGGTGACCGCCTCGGCCAAGGAGGCCTTCGGCGAGGCCGGCAACAGCGGTATCGGGATCGGCAACGAGGACACGGTGCTCGTCATCGTCGACCTGGTGTCGAAGGTGGCCGACGAGCCGTCCGGTACGAAGTCGCCGGAGCCGAGCTGGATGCCCAAGCCGAAGCTCAACAAGCAGGGCGTGATCAAGGGCTTCGACTTCGAGGGTGCGCCCGAGCCGACCGACGACCTGCGCCGCGTCCAGCTCATCAAGGGCGACGGCCCGCGGGTCAAGAAGGGTCAGACGATCGCCGTCCGCTACCTGGGCCAGGCCTGGGGCGAGGACAAGCCGTTCGACGAGAACTTCGGCGACACCGGCACCGGTGCGCCCACCACCTTCAGCATCGGCACTGGCGCTGTCATCAAGGGCTGGGACCAGGGCCTCGAAGGCGTGCCGGTGGGCTCGCGCGTGGTGCTCTCCGTGCCGGCCGAGCTCGGCTACGGCGCCGACGGTCAGCCCGACAGCGGCATCCCGAAGGACGCGACGCTGGTCTTCATGATCGACATCCTCGGCGCAGCCTGAGCCTGGATGAGCCTGGATCCACGTTGAGTCCTGCGCGGAGCGGCGGCGTCGGGGTGACAGAATCGTCCGTGTGGCTGCCGGGAAGAGCGAACGACTGCTCAACCTGCTGATCATGTTGCTGGTCCAGCGGCACTACGTCGCCAAAGACCGGATACGGGAGATCCTCTACCCCGACTCGACCACTGAAGCGTTCGAGAAGATGTTCGAGCGCGACAAGGACGAGTTGCGCAGCCTCGGCGTACCCATCGAAGTGGGCCAGATGGACGCGTTCTTCGACGACGAACCGGGCTACCGGATCCGGCCCGACGAGTTCGCGCTACCCGACGTCAGCCTCACCGCCGACGAGGCCGCTGTCGTGGGCCTGGCCACGAAGGTCTGGCAGCACGCGCGGCTCGCGGAGGCGACCACGGAGGCGGTGCGCAAGCTCACCGCGCTGGGAGTCGACGTGGACCTGAGTGCTCTGGACATCGTCGAGCCCCGGCTCAGCGCCGACGAGCCGTCGTTCGACGTGTTCTGGGAAGCCACCCAGGAGCGCACACCGGTCGTCTTCGACTACGTGCGATCGGGTGACTCCGAGGTCCGCACCCGCCACCTCCAGCCGTGGGGCGTCGCCCGCTATTCGGGCCGCTGGTACGTCGTCGGCTTCGACATCGACCGGCAGGCCGAGCGGATCTTCCGGCTCTCGCGCGTCCACGGCAGGGCTCGCAAGGAGGGCGGTCCGAGCTCGTATGAGATCCCGGCCGGGACCGACGTCAGCGAGGTGGCCCGCAGGCTCGCACCCGAGCCCTCGACCACCCGCGCCGAACTGCTGGTCCGCAAGGGAGCCGGACACACGCTGCGGAGGGGAGCCGATCTGGTCGAGGAGGGCGTTCCCGGACCGGACACCGACTCGACCTGGGATCGGCTGGTGCCCGAGCGTGGGTCGGTCGGCCTGGCCGACGAGGTGCTCGGCTACGGCGCGGACGTGTACGTCGAACAGCCGCCGGCGCTGCGCGAGCGCGTCGCACAGCGGCTGCGCGATGCGCTGGAAGTCGAACAGGGAGTCGAGGCGTGACCCCTCCGGCCAGCGCCAAGGATCAGGTGGCGCGGCTGCTGACCCTGGTGCCGTACCTCCACGCGCATGGTGAGGTGCGGGTCGACGAGGCCGCGCGAGCGCTGGGTGTCGCACCGGAGCAGCTGTTCCGCGACCTCAAGGTGCTGTTCATGTGCGGCCTGCCCGGTGGCTACCCGGACGACCTGATCGACGTCGACATCGACGCGCTGGAGGGGCCGGACGGCGTTCGCGCCGACGGCGTCATCAAGGTGTCGAACGCCGACTACCTCGCCCGCCCCCTGCGGCTGAGTCCCACGGAGGCCTCCGCGGTGATCGTGGCGCTACGCGCTCTGCGCAACGGCGCCAAGGACGACACCCGGGAGGTGCTGGACCGGGCCCTGGCCAAGCTGGAGGCGGCGGCGGCCGAAGGCGGGGCCGCTGCTCGGATCGACCCGGCTCGGATCGACCCCGGCACCAACGCCGCCGACGCCGATCTCGCACTCCTGGCGAGCCGACTCCAGACCGCGGCCGACCGCGGTCGCCGGGTCCGGCTGTCCTACTACGTGCCCAGTCGTGACGAGCAGTCCGAGCGGGTGGTCGACCCCCGAGGTGTGGTCACCGCCCAAGGACACCTCTACCTCGACGCCTGGTGCCACAGCGCGGAGGCGCCACGGCTGTTCCGGCTCGACCGGATCGACCGGGACGAGGTGCTCGACGAGCCGGTCGAGACCCCGCAGGAAGGCCCCCGTGACCTGGGCGACGGCATCTTCAGCCAGTCCTCGGACGTCACTGCGGTGACCATCCTGCTGGAGCCGGAAGCGCGCTGGATGACCTCGTACTACCCGGTCGAGGAAATCCGGGAGGTGGGTCAGGAACGGATGGAGGTCGTGCTGCTCGTCGCCGACGAGCGGTGGCTGACCCGGCTGATGCTGCGCCTGGCCCCGCATGCACGCGTCCTGTCACCCTCGGCGTACGCCGAGACGTTCCGGAGTGCCGCACAGCGGGCCCTCAGCCTGTATGGCGCGGAGACAGGTACTGTTGTAACGACTGCACCGACATTGTGAGGACACCCATGACAGCGCCGTACATCGCCAATCTCGGCCCCACCGAGCTGATCTTGATCGTCTTGGTGATCGTGCTGCTCTTCGGGGCTTCCAAGCTCCCCGAGTTGGCCCGTGGCAGCGGCCGGGCCCTGCGGATCTTCAAGGCCGAGACCAAGGGCCTGATGGACGACGACGATGACGACGACGACGCGACCAAGTCCACCAAGACTCAGGCCCAGTTGGAGCTCGAGGCCAAGCAGCGCGACCTCGCCCAGCGGCAGGCCGAACTCGACGCGGAGGCAGAGAAGCTCCAGCGGCCCGACACGGCCTGACGTCACGACGATTCTGCGGCACCGTTGATCAAGCGCCTCGCCGGGTTCCTCAGGGGGAGCCCGCAGCACCCTGTGGGCCCGGACGGCCGGATGGCGCTGTCCGATCACCTGCGCGAGTTGCGCGCCCGGATCATTCGGTCGACGCTGGTCGTCCTGCTCGCGTTCGTCATCGCGCTGTACTTCTACCAGGACCTCTACCAGCTGATCCTGGACCCCTACGAGCAGGCCAAGACCCAACTTCCTGAAGGCACCCAGAGTGAGGCGGTGCTCAATGGCGTCGCCGCCGGACTGACCTTCCAGCTCAAGCTCTGCGGCCTGGCCGCGCTGATCGGCTCCTCGCCGTACTGGCTCTACCAGATCTGGGCGTTCATCGTCCCGGGCCTCAACCCCAACGAGCGCAAGTGGACGCGCATCTTCGCCGCGATCGCCGGCCCCCTGTTCTTCGCGGGCGTCGCCATCGGCTACTACGTGCTGCCTAAGGCCCTCACGGTGCTCATCGGGTTCACGCCCGACGACGTGACCAACCTGGTCGAGTTCACGCAGTTCTTCTCGTTCATCAGCCGGATGCTGCTGATCTTCGGCATTGCTTTCGAGATCCCGCTGTTCGTGATCATGCTCAACCTGGCCGGCGTCGTCTCCGGCAAGGCCCTCGGTCGCTATCGGCCCTGGATCATCATCGGCACCTTCGTCTTCGCCGCGGTCGGGACACCCTCGACCGACCCGTTCTCGATGCTGTTCCTGGCCGTCCCGATGCTGATCCTCTTCTTCGCCGCCGAGATCATCGCGCGGATGGTCGATCGGGCCCGGGGCAAGGGCGAGCACTCGACCGACCAGTGGGACGACGACGAGGTCTCGACCCTGTGACCGAGCTCGACCCGTTCGACCTGCCCGACTGGGTGGGTGAGAACGACGTCACCTGGACCAGCGAGCGCGGCCTCAGTGGTCACCTGGTGGCCGGCACGCTCACCGCAGAGTCCGGTGCCCGGCTCGGCTGCGACCTCCTGGCCGTCGACCAGGCCTACCCAGCGTCGGTCCTCGACGAGGCGACGCGCACCCATGTGCACCAGACTTGGCGACACGGTCAGGTTCTGCTCATCACCCGCGACGGCCGGGCCACCGTGGCCGCGCCGGGGACGTCCTGGTCGGCCGACTCCGTCCTCGAGGTGTTCACGCGGGTGGCGCGAGCTGTCGGCGCAGACCCCGCGCGCTGGTCGGTGCGTCTCGGGTTGAGTTGAAGTGGTCTAGACAGACGCTCACCAGGACGGTCAAACACCCTTGTCGAGACGAGGGATTTCCGCTGACGATGGCGTTGGACATGGGGACCGGTCAAGCAATGGCGGGTCGATGGACACACGGAGGCTGGCAGGTTTCATCGGCGTGGCGACGCTGCTCGTCCTCAGCGCGTGTGGGGGTGGTGACGATCGCAGCGAGGGCGACCCGGACGCGTCGGGGAGCCTCGACACGGCCAACCTGGCCAACACCGGGTCACGCCAGGACCCGGACCGCGAGGGGCCGAAGACGATCGAGGGCGCTGAGGAGGGCGGCACCGTCACGGTCTTGACCTCGATGGGCCTGCGCGGCTCGATCGACCCGACCGACAACTATGCGACGGACACGATCACGCTGATGGCCGCGCTGGTGACCCGGCAGTTGACGCAGTACTCCTACGATCCGGACAGCGGGCAGATGGTGTTGGTGCCGGATCTGGCCACCGACCTGGGCACGCCGAACGACGACTACACGGAGTGGGCATTCACGCTTCGAGACGGTGTGAGGTGGGAGAGCGGCGACCCGGTGACCGCCGACGAGGTCGCCTTCGGCATCGAGCGGTCGATGGACGCGCAGACGTTCTCCGAAGGTCCGGGGCTCTTGTACAGCACGCACTTCTTCCTCGGCGGCGAGGAGTACGGCGGCCCGTACTCCGACCCCGACGGAGATCAGCAGGCGGTCTCGGTCGACGGCGACACGATCACCGTCAAGATGGCCAGGCCGTTCCCAGACTTCCCCTACTACGCAGCGATGCCGGCGATGGGTCCGATTCCGACCGACCCGGCGATCAACGACCCGGCGAAGTACGCCCAGCACCCGCTCTCGACAGGCCCCTACAAGATCGATCAATACACCCTCGGCCAGTCGCTCGTCCTGGTCCGCAACGACCAGTGGGACCCCGAGACCGATCCGGCTCGCACGGCCTACCCCGACTCCTATGTGTTCAAGTCCGGCCAGCTGCCTGAACAGATCGACCAACTGCTGCTCGCCGACTCCGGTGACGCCAAGACCACCATCAGCTACGACGATGTCCTGGCCCAGGACTACCAGAAGATGGACGAGACCGGCCGCCTGGTCACCGGAGGCAAGCCCTGCACGTCGTACTTCGCGGTGGACCAGCGCGCAGTGCCGGACTCGTCCATCGCCGAAGCGCTGACCTGGGCGCTGCCGTACGACGATCTGATCGTGGGCACCGGGCTGATCCCGGGGGTCAACGCGATCCCCGCAGAGAACCTGATGCCGCCGGGGATCCCGGGCCGGGAGGAGTACAACCCGGTCGAGGGTCACGGCCCGTTCGAGACCGACCCCGAGAAGGCGAAGCAGATCCTGGCCGATAGCGGCAACGAAGGCTTCGAGATCAAATTCTTGTTCGCGCCGGATATCCCGCCCCTCGTGGCGACCAAGGACGTGCTCGTGAAAGGGCTGGAGGCCGCTGGATTCACGGTCACCCCGATTGCGGCGGCCTCGGACGACTTTGCGGCGCAACGCCTGGACGTGAACAACGAAGTCAACCTGCGCCCGTTCGGCAGCTGCTCGGACTGGCCCTCGGGCTCGACGTGGATCCCGATCGTGTTCGGCTCCACCGATCTCGACACTGTGGGCTTCGGCTACAACTTCTCAGCGTTCAGCAACCCCGACGTCGACGCCAGAATCGAGGAGATCTCCACGCTCCCGGTGGAGGATCAGCCACAGGCCTGGAACGACCTCGAGCAGGAAATCATGACGACCTATCTGCCCGTGGTCCCGGGGTGGTACGGCGGGGCCGCGCAGATGCGCGGCTCGCAGATCGAGGGGTTCAACATCGACACCGCCCAGGGCAGGCCGACCTACCGCGACATCTGGATCAACTCCGACTGAGCAAGGCGGAGCACAGTGCCCCGGCTCGGTGCCGCCACGATCCCGGGCGTTCCCTCTAGTCTCGCCCCGTGGCCCGCGAGATCGCCCTGCTGACGAACCCGACGGCGGGCAAGGGCAAGGGAGCCAAGGCCCGGGTGGCGGCCCTGGAGCGGCTTCGGGGCGCCGGGCTGACCGTGCGCGACCTCAGTGGGCAGGACGCCGACGAGGCGCTGGACCTGGCCAGGACCGCACTGGCCGAAGGGGCCGAGGCGCTGGTGGTGGTCGGCGGGGACGGCATGGTCCATCTCGGAGTCCAGGCCGTGGCCGGCACCGGCACGCCGCTGGGGATCATCCCCGCCGGCACCGGCAACGACGTGGCGCGCTACTTCGATCTTCCGCGTAAGGATCCGGGCGCCGCTGCCGACCGGGTCGTGGCCGGCGAGACCCGCGTGGTCGACCTGGCCCGGTCCGGCAGCCGGTACTTCGCCACCGTGCTGGCCGCCGGCTTCGACGCGCTCGTCAATGAACGCGCCAATCGGATGACCTGGCCGCGCGGGCAGATGCGCTACAACCTCGCCACCCTGGCCGAGCTGCGGGTCTTCAAGCCGCTGCACTACACCCTCGACCTCGACGGTCAGCAGAAGTCCCTGGAAGCCATGCTGGTCGCGGTCGGCAACGGCCCCAGCTTCGGCGGCGGGTTGCGGATCACCGAGGGTGCCGTGCTCGACGACGGGCTGCTCGACGTCGTGATCATCAAGCCGATGAGCCGCGGCGGGCTGGTGCGGACCTATCCGAAGCTCTTCAACGGCACCCACGTCACTCACCCGCAGTACGAACACCACCGGGTGCGCTCCGTGACCGTGGCGAGTCCTGGCATCACGACGTACGCCGATGGCGAGCGCTTCGGGGCGCTCCCGCTGACCGTTGAGAGCGCCCCGGGAGCCTTGACGGTCTACACATAGCCGAAGTCGATAGCCATGGTCCGTAGGCTGGGGAAGTGAGCACCGACGAACTCTCCCCGTCGGAGCGGTACGCAGCGCACCGACGGCACAAGGACCACCCGGTGGTCCGCGACTTCAGCGCCCTCTACGACTTCCCGCTCGACGACTTCCAGTTGCGCGCCTGCCGCGAGATCGAGGAGGGGCGCGGCGTGCTGGTCGCGGCGCCGACGGGATCGGGCAAGACCGTCGTGGGCGAGTTCGCAATCCATCTCGCGCTGACCACCGGACGCAAGTGCTTCTACACGACCCCGATCAAGGCGCTCAGCAACCAGAAGT
>DOWL01000222.1:0-210 GCA_003519585.1 Nocardioides sp.
GTTGTAGCCCCAGTAGTTGACCAGTCCGCGCGCGGCGACCGCCGGCTCGGTCACGAATTGATGGATCGGCAGCAGCTCGACCGCGGTGACGCCGAGGTCGCGCAGATAGTCGGTGACCGCGGGTGCGGCGAGACCGGCGTAGGTCCCGCGCAACCCTTCGGGCACTCGGTCGTGGAGCTGGGTCATGCCCTTGACGTGCAGCTCGTAGAT
>DOWL01000222.1:299-4478 GCA_003519585.1 Nocardioides sp.
TTGACGTGCAGCTCGTAGATGACGGTGTCGCGCCACCGACGCCGAATCGGGACATCGCCCTGCCAGTCAAAATGGTCATCGACGACCACGCCGAGGGGTACGTGCGGCGCCGAGTCGACCTCGTTGGGGAGCTCCGGGGCCCCTTGCTCGTAGCCGAAGACCGACGGGTCGACCGCGAGGTCCCCGCTGACCGCTCGTGCGAACGGGTCGAGGAGCAGCTTGGTCGAGTTGAACCGGAGCCCCATCGCCGGAGCCCACGTGCCGGCCACCCGATAGCCGTAGCGGGTCCCCGGCCGCACCCCGGGGACCGCGCCGTGCCAGATCCCGAGGGAGCGCTCGGTGAGTCGATGGCTGGTCTCCCAACCTTCGTCGTCGATCAGGCACAGGTGGACCGCCCGCGCTTCCGGCGCCCAGACCGCGAAGTTGGTGGCCTCCTCCGACCACGTCGCGCCGAGTGGCCAGTTGCGCCCGGGCCATACAGCAGCGGTCTGGTCGCGGGATCGCCATTGGCCAGGGGGCACCGGCTCATCCTAGGGAGGGCAGAATCGCGGCCATGAGCGAGTACGTGACCCTTGACGTTGCCGACGGAGTCGGCACCATCCGCCTCGACCGACCGAAGATGAACGCCATCAGCTTCCAGGTCCAGGCCGAGCTTCGCGAGGCGGCCGCCGAAGCCACCGAGCGAGACGACGTACGCGCGGTCGTGCTGTACGGCGGCGAGCGCGTCTTCGCCGCGGGGAACGACGTCAAGGAGATGGCCGAGCTGTCGTACGCCGACATGGTGCGGCTCGGCGGTTCGGTGCAGTCCGCGGTCACGGCGGTGGCCCGGATCCCGAAGCCGGTGGTCGCGGCCATCACGGGCTACGCCCTGGGCGGTGGCTGTGAGCTGGCCCTGGCTGCCGACGTACGGTTCGCGGCCGAGGACGCGCAGCTCGGACAGCCCGAGGTACTGCTCGGCATCATCCCGGGGGCCGGTGGCACGCAGCGGCTGAGCCGGCTGGTCGGCCCGAGCCGGGCCAAGGAACTGATCTACACCGGACGGTTCGTCAGAGCCGACGAGGCGCTCGCGATGGGGCTCGTCGACCGCGTCGTACCCAAGGAACAGGTGTACGACGAGGCGGTGGCGTGGGCAGCCCAGTTCACGGGGGCGGCCGCGCAGGCGCTGCGGGCGGCCAAGGAGGCGGTCGATCGGGGTCTGGAAGTCGACCTCGACACCGGTCTGGAGATCGAGCGCACCCACTTCGCGGCGCTCTTCGCGACCGAGGACCGCACGATCGGTATGCGATCCTTCGTCGAGCAGGGTCCGGGCAAGGCGAGATTCGAGGGTCGCTAGTTCGAACGTCGCTAGAAGGGGGCACTGGGAGACATGGCCGAGAAGACCGATGCCGCGGCAGAGGCCTCGGGTCGATCGGGGTCCCCGGGTCGTGGGGCGATCACGATCAACCGGCTCCGAGAGGTGCTCGCCCAGATCGTGTGGCTGGTGTTCCTGGTGGCCGCGCTGTTCCTCGCCGTCGGCGCGCTGCTGATCGCCTTGGACGCCAATCGCGACAACGCCTTGGTCAACTTCGTCCTCGAGGGCGCGAACCGCGTCGACCTCGGAATCTTCTCCAAGGACAACGGTGTCAAGGAGTTCACCGGCAACAACGCCGAGACCAAGAACGCTCTGTTCAACTGGGGTCTGGGCGCCATCGTGTGGCTGATCGTGGGCCGGATGCTGGAGCGGTTGATCCGCCCCTGATGTGAGGTACCCCTCGCTCCGAGCCGGTGTAACTCGGAGTGACACGGCGGTAACCTCCGAATCACCATGAACATTCTTGTCTGCGTGAAGTACGTCCCTGACGCCACGGCCGACCGCAAGTTCGAGGGCGACAACACCGTCGACCGCGTCGGCGTCGACGGGCTCCTGTCCGAGCTCGACGAGTACGCCGTGGAGCAAGCGCTCCAGCTCAAGGAGAAGGCGGGTGACGACACCGAGGTGACGGCGCTGTGTGTCGGCCCCGAGAAGGCGGTCGACGCGGTGCGCAAGGCGCTCCAGATGGGCGTCGACAAGGGCATCCACGTCGTCGACGACGCGATCGCCGGCTCCGATGCCATCGCCACGTCGCTGGTGCTCGCGAAGGCGGTCGAGAAGGCCGCTGCCGAGACCAAGGTCGACCTGGTCATGTGCGGCATGGCCTCGACCGATGCCGCGATGAGCGTCGTACCCGCCATGCTCGCCGAGCGGCTCGCGTGGCCGCAGGTCACGATGGCCTCGGTGGTCGAGACGCAGGGCGACCAGGTGCGGATCAAGCGTGACGGTGACGTGGCGACCGAGGTGATCGGCGCGACCCTGCCGATCGTGCTGTCGGTGACCGACCAGTCCGGCGAGGCGCGCTACCCGTCGTTCAAGGGGATCATGGCGGCCAAGAAGAAGCCGCTGGAGACCTGGTCGCTCGGCGACCTGGGCGTGGACGCCGGCCAGGTCGGACTGTCCGTGGCCTGGTCCGCGGTCGAGGACACCACTGCTCGTCCGCCGCGCAGTGCCGGCGAGATCGTCAAGGACGAGGACGGTTCGGGCGCCCCTGCGCTGACCGCATTCCTCGCCTCCAAGAAATTCATCTGAGCGAAGCTCATCTGAGACCCGGAAGAGAGTGTTGGGGTAGATGTCTGAGGTTCTGGTCCTCGTCGACCACGTCGACGGAGCGGTCCGCAAGCCGACTTACGAGCTGCTGACCATCGCCAAGCGGCTCGGTGAGCCGTCGGCGGTGTTCATCGGCGAGGCCACCAAGGGTTCGGAGGTGGCCGAGAAGGTCGCCGCGTACGGCGCGGAGAAGGTCTACGTCGTCGACGACGCCCAGATCAAGGGCTTCCTCGTCGCCCCGAAGGCCGAAGCGCTGCAGCAGTTGGCCGAGAAGGTGTCGGCCGGCGCCGTGTTGATCCCGTCCAGCGTCGAGGGCAAGGAGATCGCCGGCCGGCTGGCCATCAAGCTCGGCTCCGGGCTGATCACCGACGCGGTCGACGTACAGTCCGGCGACGGTGGACCGGTGACCACGCAGAGCGTGTTCGCGGGCAACTACACCGTGACGGCCAAGGTCACCCAGGGCACCCCGATCATCACCGTCAAGCCCAACTCCGCGGCTCCCGAGGAGTCTGCCGGCGCCGGGGCGGTGGAGGAGTTCACCGCCGAGGTGTCCGAAGCGGCCAAGGGCGCCAAGATCGTGGCCTCGCAGCCGCGGCAGGCGACGGGTCGTCCCGACCTCAACGAGGCCGCCATCGTGGTCTCCGGTGGGCGTGGCACCGGCGGTGACTTCGCTCCGGTGGAAGGGCTCGCCGACGCGCTCGGTGGTGCCGTGGGCGCCTCCCGCGCCGCGGTCGACTCCGGCTGGATCCCCCACAGCTTCCAGATCGGCCAGACCGGCAAGACCGTCTCGCCGCAGCTCTACATCGCGGCCGGGATCTCCGGTGCCATCCAGCACCGGGCCGGCATGCAGACGTCCAAGACCATCGTCGCGATCAACAAGGACGAGGAGGCTCCGATCTTCGAACTCGTCGACTTCGGTGTCGTGGGCGACCTCAAGACCGTGCTGCCGGCGGCGACCGAGGACGTCATCAAGCGCAAGGGCTGATCGGGGATGACCACTAGCGGCGGGTGCGCAGCACCAGGCAGTTCGCGACCGCCAGCGACACGGCAAGGGTGAGCGCGAAGCTGGTGCCGGTGCCGATGTCTCGCAGCACCAGCGCTGCCCAGTAGAACGCCAGTCCGCCGGTCGCGACCGCCGCGACCTCGAAGGCCCGGCGGGGGTTGCTCGTCCACACGAGCGGGACCAGGTGCGCCGCGGCCATCACCGTGGCGAAGATGGCCCAGGTCGTATAGGTGTCGTAGGCGCGTACGCCGTTCTCCTCGTAGGCCAGGCCCAGCACCGTGAGGCCGATGACCAGCACCGCGAGCCCGGCACTGAGCAGCCGCACCCGGTCGACCGGCTGCTTCGGCCGCGGCTCAGGGGGCGGCGGCAGCACGTGTCGCGGCGGCGCCGAGGGCGGGGGCGACATCGGTGGCGGCCCGACGGGTGGCGGTCCGGCGGGCCCCGCCCCGCGGGGCGGGGGGGGGCGCGGGGGGCGGGCCGCCGCGGGCCACCCCCCCCGCGCCCCGCCCCCCCCGCCCCCCCCCCCCCCCGCCCCGCGCAGCGAGTCCATGAACAG
>DOWL01000222.1:4526-17828 GCA_003519585.1 Nocardioides sp.
CGCCTGAGGTCGACGGAGACAGTCGGCTCGGGCTCGGAGGTCACCGTTCGACACTACGATCAGCCTCCCTCGCGGTCGACCTCCAGCCACCGATCACTCAGCACCGAGCCGTGGTCCTCGGCGGTCCACAGGTGGCCGCTGACGGCGTACTCGTCGTCCAGCTTGACCAGGATCCAGTTGCGCTCGTCACCACCCATTCGCGTCTGCGACAGCGCGAAGGCACCGCGGAGCTTGTGTCCGGCGAGGGCGAAGCGAAGATGACCGGTGTCGAGCGCAGGGCCGGGGTCCGTGGCCGGCTGGTAGAGGCCGGTGTCCCAGACCACCTTGCGTTCGTCCTCCCAGGTCAGGTGCTCGTCGAGCTCGTGGTCCTCGACCCGCACCGCGAGCCGCTTGGCCGCCGGATCGAGCGTCGGTCCCTTCGGCACCGCCCACGACACGAGCTGGCCGGCCACCTCGAGCCGCAGATCGAAGTGGAGCGTGGTCGCGTGGTGCCGGTTGACCACGAAGTGGAGTGGCTCACTCACGACGTCGCCCGGCTCAAGGTGAAGGCCACGATGAAGCCGAAGGTGAGGATGAGTCCGGTCCAGAGCCGGGTGTCCGCGAACGCCTCGGGGATCATCGTGTCCGCGATCATGGTCAGGATCGCTCCGGCGGCGATCGCGGTGATCAGCGAGATGGTCGCCGGGGGAGCGCCGTCGAGGGCCAGGCAGCCGACCAGTCCGGCGATGCCGCTGGCCAGCGCGATCCCGCCCCAGACCCCGAAGACGTAGCGCGCGCTCCTCCCGTTGCGCTTCATGCCGGCCGAGCTGGACAACCCCTCGGGCAGGTTGGAGATCGCGATGGCCGCGAGCACGGAGACGGTGACCCCCTGGCCGCCGAGGAGGGAGAGGCCGAGCACGATCGACTCGGGTACGCCGTCGAGCAGGGCGCCGACCGCGATCGCCGTGCCGCTGCCGGCCTGGTCCTCCTCGGACTTCTGCTCGTCCCCCTGGCTCTTGCGCCGGCCGGCACCGCGACGGTCCAGCAACACGTTCGCAACGACGTAGGCGATCGCGCCGCCGGCCAGCCCCAGCACGGTGGCCGGCAGCCCGCCGGACTGCTCCGCCTCGTCGACCAGGTCGAAGGCAAGCGCGGAGAAGAGGACCCCGACGCCGAACGCCATCACCCCAGCAACCACCAGTCGGTGCACGTTGAAGAACCACGCGATCGCGGCGCCGACCACAAGCATGCATCCGGCGGCCAGGCCCCAGAGTCCAGCCTGCAAGTACACGGGCACGGCGATTCCTCCTCGGAACTATCCTCGCGCGTGTGACCACCGAAGCCGTGCTGGACGTCGCTCGGCGCGCCCGCGAGGCCAGCCACGGCCTCGCCCTGGCGACCCGGGCGCAGAAGGACGCCGCACTCCTGGCCATGGCCGAGGCGTTGCTGGCCCGGGGGAGCGAGGTGCTCGACGCCAACGCTGACGACGTGGCCCGGGCCGAGACGGCAGGTACGCCGGCCAACATCGTCGACCGGTTGCGGTTGACCCCGCAGCGGCTCGACGACATGGCGCGTGGGCTGCGCGAGGTCGCGGCACTGCCGGATCCGGTCGGCGAGGTGGTCCGCGGCGGCACCTTGGCCAATGGACTCGAACTCCGGCAGGTCCGGGTGCCGTTCGGGGTGGTCGGGATGATCTACGAGGCCCGCCCCAACGTCACGGCCGACGCCGCTGGGATCTGCCTCAAGTCCGGCAACGCCGTACTCCTGCGCGGCTCGTCCTCGGCACGGTCGTCCAACGCAGCGATCGTGGCGATCCTGCGGGACGCGGCGGTCGCGGCGGGGCTCGACGCAGATGTCGTGCAACTGGTGCCCGGCGACTCCCACGACTCCGTCAAGGCGCTGATGCGGGCCCGCGGGTTGGTCGACGTGCTGATCCCGCGTGGGGGAGCCGGCCTGATCAGGTCGGTCGTGGAGGAGTCGACTGTGCCGGTGATCGAGACCGGCGTGGGCAACTGCCACGTCTACGTCGATCGTGCCGCCGACCTCGACAAGGCGCTGGCCATCGTGGTCAACGCCAAGACCCAGCGGACCAGCGTGTGCAACGCCGCCGAATCGCTGCTGGTGCACGCCGACGTGGCCGACGCCTTCCTCCCGGAGGTGATCGGCGCCCTCCAGCGCGCGGACGTCACGGTGCACGGAGATGCGGCCTTCGCGGCGTACGACGGTGTGGTGCCAGCCACCGACGACGACTGGGGGGAGGAGTACCTCTCCCTCGACATCTCGGCCCGGGTGGTGCCCGATCTCGACGAGGCGATCGCGCACATCCGTCGCTGGTCGAGCCAGCACAGCGACGCGATCGTGACCGAGGACCAGTCCGCGGCGCGGCGGTTCGTGGCCGCCGTCGACTCCGCAGCGGTGCTGGTCAACGCCTCGACGCGGTTCACCGACGGCGGTGAGTTCGGCTTCGGCGCCGAGATCGGCATCAGCACCCAGAAGCTCCACGCGCGAGGGCCGATGGGGCTGCCCGAGATGACCTCGACCAAGTACGTCGTGGTGGGGGACGGGCACACGAGGTGACGGCACGGCTGGGTAGGGTGAGGCCATGACCGCGCAGATCCTGGGCTTCGGGCCCGAAGTCGACGTCGCGTTGAGCCTCGCGATCGGCGGGGCCGTCCTGGCGATTCTGCTGGCCCTCATGGTTGCCCTGGTCGCCTTCGGCGGCGGGCGCGAGCACTCCTGACCTTGGGCATCCCGTGACCCGCCGGGTAGGCGTGATGGGCGGCACCTTTGACCCCATCCACCACGGACACCTGGTCGCGGCCTCTGAGGTGCAGTCCTGGTTCGACCTCGACGAAGTGGTCTTCGTCCCGACCGGCGACCCGTGGCAGAAGTCCGACCGCGAGGTCACCGCTGCCGAGGACCGCTATCTCATGACGGTGATCGCGACCGCCTCCAACCCGCGGTTCAGCGTCTCGCGGGTCGACATCGATCGGTCCGGGCCGACCTACACCGTCGACACACTCCGCGACCTGCAGACCGCGATGCCGGACGCGGAGCTCTACTTCATCACCGGGGCCGACGCGCTCGCCGACATCTTCACCTGGCGCTCGGCCGACGATCTGTTCGAGCTCGCGCAGTTCGTGGGTTGCACCCGGCCGGGCCACGAGATGGATCCGGAGACGCTGGCCGCCATCCCGGCCGACAAGGTCACGATGGTCGAGATCCCCGCGCTGGCCATCTCTTCCACCGACTGCCGGGCCCGGACCCGGCGGGGGGAACCGGTCTGGTACCTCGTCCCCGACGGGGTGGTCCAATACATCGCCAAGCACCACCTCTATCCCTCGGGAGCACAGTGACCGCCACCGACCACGCCGTCGAACTCGTCGTCACCGCGGCGCGAGCGGCCTCCGACAAGCTCGCGCAGCAGATCATCGCCTTCGACGTGAGCGACCAGCTCGCCATCACCGACGCCTTCCTGCTCGCCTCCGCCACCAACGACCGCCAGGTCCGTGCCATCGTCGATGAGGTCGAGGACAAGCTGCGCGAGATCGGTGCGAAGCCGATCCGCCGCGAGGGCGAGCGCGACGGCCGCTGGGTGCTGATCGACTACGGCGAGATCGTCGTACACGTCCAGCACGAGGAGGAGCGGCAGTTCTACGCGCTGGAGCGGCTCTGGCGCGATTGCCCGACCATCCCGCTGCCCGCCGACGTCACCGCGACCGAGCGCGGCTGACTTGGCCGACCTCGTCCTCCTGCGGCACGGCCGCACCGACTGGAACGCCGAGCACCGGATCCAGGGGCAGTCCGACTCCCAGCTCGACGAGCTCGGGCACGCCCAGGCTCGGGCGGCCGCACCGGTGCTCGCGAAGCTCGCGCCCGCCGTCCTCTGGTCCTCCGACTCCGACCGGGCGCGCGACACGGCGGCGTACGTCGGCGCGGCGTGCGGCCTCGACGCGACGTACGACGCCCGGCTGCGGGAATACTCTCTCGGCCCACGAGAGGGGCTGCTGCACCATGAGTTCGAGGCCGCCGACCCCGCGGAGTACGCCGAGTTCGCGCGGGCGAACTGGGACGCCGTCGCCGGTGCCGAGAAGGACGTCGCCGTGATCGCGCGGATGACCGAGGCGCTGACCGAGGTTGCCGAACTCCTCCCGGCCGACGGCGTGGCCGTCGTGGTCTCCCACGGCGCCTCCATCCGCACCGGCCTCGCGGCGATGCTGGGCTGGCCGGCGGGGCAGGCGCTCACCCTGCGCGGCATGGACAACTGCGGCTGGGCGGTGCTGCGCCGCGGGTCCGCCAGCGAGCCGTGGCGGTTGCGTGCCTACAACCGCACGGTGCCGCCCGATTTCTCCCCACCACCGGCCGTTGGCTAAGATTCCGCGAGTTGCCCACCGGGCGACACGCAAGGGGCTGTGGCGCAGCTGGTAGCGCATCTGCATGGCATGCAGAGGGTCAGGGGTTCGAGTCCCCTCAGCTCCACTTAGTGCGACGGTGTGCAAACCGCATACCGTCTGCCACGTCGAAGGACCCTTCCTCGGAGGGGTCCTTTCGCGTTTCTGCGCGAATGGCTGCGAGCAGCGCCTGGACGCTGTCCGTGTTGGTGCCGGCCTCGATTCGCTCGGGTGGCGGGGCGAGCAGGTGCGGCCCGGCGAGCTTGAAGGTCGGGCGGACGTCGGTGAGCTCGAAGACTTCCAGGCGCGCGACGAGCGCGTGGAAGAGGTCGCGGCGCGTCTTGATCGGTCCGTCGTAGATGTGTTCGGCGATGCGGCCGTGCATGTGGTCGCGGTCGTCGTCGGAGGGCAGTGTCGCGCCGTCGGCGTCGGCGAGCTCGGCCTCGATGTTGAGGGCGCGCTCCTCCGCCTTCAGCATCTGCGCCTGGATCTCGCTGGCCCGCTCGCTGTAGAGGACGGCCGGTAGGGACCCAGCCTCGTAGTCGGCCTGGTAGCGAGCCAGGACTCGCTTCCGGTCCGCGACGGTGCTGCGGAGGGACTCGAGCTCGGCGATGAGCGGAGCGCTGCGGTCGGCCATCTTGGCGAGGTAGGCCTCGATCGCCTGGATGAAGAGCGCGCCGTCGCCGTAGGTCGCGACGAGGGCGTCGGCGACGGCCTTCTCGAGCTCGTCGGCCGGCAGGCTCGGACTGTTGGGGCAATGGCCGCGGCCGAACTTCCGGGCGGCTGCGCAGGAGTAGTAGCGGAAGTTCTCGCCGGTGCGGCTACGGCCCTTGTTGCCGACGTACGCGCCCTCGCAGTGGCCGCAGGTGACGAGGCCGGAGAGCAGGTAGTCGCTGCGCACAGCGGTGGCGCCAGCCTGGGTGGAACGGAGGTCGGCTCGGCGCTGTGCGGCCTCGAAGAGGTCTGGGTCCATCAGGGGGTCGTGGGCGCCGTCGAGCCAGATGGTGCGGTACTTCAGCTCTCCGATGAAGGCGCGGTTCCTCAGGACGCGAGAGACTGCGGAGACCGACCAGGGGCGCGCGTTCTTGCCCTTTCCGGGACCGGCATGACCTGCGTGGTTGAGGTTCTGCGCGATGGTCTTCTGGCCGAGGTTCTCGTGGACGTACTCGCGGAAGATGCGTTCGACGACGGGCCAGGTGTCTGGGTCGCGCTCGATGACGCCGTCGGCGTCGGTGCGCAGTCCGTAGCCGACCTGGCCGTTGGGCTTGCCGGAGGCGACCTTGGCCTCGATGCCCCGCACGACCCGCTCGATGATCGTTTCGCGCTCGAACTCGGCGAACGAGCCGAGGATCTGCAGGAACATCCGCCCGAGGGGTGTGGTGGTGTCGAGTGCTTCGGTGACCGAGGAGAACGTGACCCCGAGGTCGTCGAGGTAGGCCATGCAGCGCAGGATGTCGGCGAGGTTCCGCGACAGGCGGTCGAGCTTGTAGACGACCAGGTGGTCGAACTTGCCGAGTGCGGCGTCCTCCAGCATCCGGAGGAACTCTGGGCGGTCCATGTTCTTGCCGGAGGCGTACTCGCAGTAGTCCTCGACGAGCTCCATGGGAGCTTGGGTCTCGGTCCACGCGGTGCCCTTGGCCAGCTGGATCTCGAGGGAGAACGGCTGGTTGTCCTCGTCGGTCGAGGCCCGTCGGTAGATGGCTACCCGCTTGGTAGCCGCCGGGACTGCCGTGCCTGCGGTGCGACGCTCCTTCAGGTTGCGCAGGGGCTTCGGCGTTGCCGGGCAGGGCCGTGGTCGAGCGGGGCTTGGGGGTCTGGTTCGTCATCGGTTCCTCAGGCGGCGTCGGTGCGCTTGGTGCGGCCCTTGGAGTTGATCGGGATGGGGGCCGCGGCGGGGGTGCTGTCCTCCGGGGCGAACGTACCTGCGGGGTACGACGGTGCGACCGGGTTGCTGGCGTGGAGGGCGTGGGTGGGCAGGGCGCACAGGGCGTTCAGCGTGTCGGTGTGGGCGGCTGCGTCCATCGGCACGGTTTGCGCCTGGGCGAGCGTGACGGGGGTGCGTCGCCGGCTGCGGCCTCGGGGCCTCTTCTGGGGAGCGCGCGGGGTGGGGGTGTCTTCAGTTGGGTCGTGCACGTGGAGGCAGGGTGCTTACGGCCTCGCTCCCATCAATCACTTTCGATGGCGCGCTAGACAGCTTCTGGGGCGCCGGGACAGACGACCGGCCGGGACACCACGAAGGTGTCCCGGCCGGCGGTGGAGGTTCACCGGGTGCTTACGCAGTCGGCGGCGGGGTGAGCGGTGGGAACTCGAACTTGACGTCCTCGATGAACTTCGAGACGTCGGCGTAGCCGGCGAGGATGCCGGTGTAGCGCGGGTCTGCCATGAGCTGGTCCATCTTCAGGACGCTGGCGGCCCGGTCGGGGTCGGCAGCGAGCGTGTCGGCGGACCGCGACGTGATAGGCAGTGCCCGGCCGCCGTAGCGGCGCTCGTTCAGCTGGTCCCAGGCGACGTCGAGGACGTGGTCGGAGTCTGGCCGGCCGGCGGCCAGCCAGCCCTCGATGTCGGTCGGCGGCGGACCGCCGGTGCACTGGGTCGTGACGACGTGTCGGACGACGCCGAAGTACAGGTCGAGGCGCTCCCATCGGGTGTTCTCGAGCGTGGCGGCCGCGTACAGGGCGCCGCGCCGGTCGAGCAGGTCGAGGTGGTGGTCGATCTCCTCGGGGTAGTCCCCGAACTCCACGACGAGCCAGACCTTCAGCCGGTAGTACAGCAGGTCGTCTACCGGTATCGCTGGTCCGAGAACGTCGGTCCGTTCCGCTTCCCCTGACCCAGCCTCCACTGGAGTGTTCCGTTGTTGGGTCATGGCCAGGACTGTGTGCGCCATCGACGTGAATCCACCTTTGTAGTTGGCGTCCTCGATGCCGGCGCCGGGCGCCAGGCGCCAGGCGGTGCTGATCTTCACCGGCCCGCGATGCTCGAAGGAGGGCGTCACTCGCTGCCGGATCCGGCGCCGGGCGCCCGGCGATGTCTCGTTGCCGGCCTGAGTGTTGCGCGACCTCCGCCCCGCACTATCCAAAACCGTAGCGAAACTGCTACGGTTTTGGATACATGGGAGGGGCTGCGGTGACCTACAGGCAGATTCTGCGGGAGCTGGCGTTCGACGCGCATGGCGTCGTGACGCTCGACGCCGCGCGTGCTGCCGGCGTGCCCGAGGTCTCGGTTAGGCAGCTGGCTGAGCGCGGCGCCCTCGAGAGGCTCGGCAAGGGCGTGTACCGCATGACCGAGATGCCCCGCGGGGCACTTGACGAGTTCGCAGAAGCCGTGGCGCTGGTCGGCGGCGACGCAGTCCTGGCCGACGAGGCGGTCCTGGCCGCCCATGACCTCGCTCAGGTCAACCTGCGCCGGATCAAGGTCGCAGTGCCCTCTCCGAGCCGGGTCCGGCAAGAGCTTCCTCGCACCATCGACGTCGTCCGGCGCCGGGTCCCGGAGGCCGACCGTGACGCCGTCGACGGCATCCCCTCCATGTCCATCACCGCTGCCCTGATCGCCAGCATCGGACGCGTCATGCCCGAGCGCCTGCTCGATGCAGCACAGCAGGCCCGGGCACGCAGCCTCATCAGCGCGGCCGACCTCGACCAGGTGACCCAGACCATCAACAGCGCCGGCCGCAAGTCCCGACGCACACCCACCGGCAAGGAAGGGGACACCGCGTGAGCGCGGCCCAGAACCCGGGCGACATCGCACCGGCCAACGTCAACAAGCTGCGCGGCGCAATCAGCTCCGCGGCAAAGCGCCGGGGTGCCACGGTCAAGCGCATCCAGGCGCTCGTCGGCAACGTCATCGTCGCCCAGATGCTGCCCGACTCGGCCATCAAGGGCGGCACAGGCCTGAAGCTCCGTTTTGGTGACCGGGTCACGCGGGAGACGCCGGACCTGGACACTGCCTTCCGAGGCGACCGGGAAGCGTTCATCGCCGAGCTCAACGAGCGGTTGAAGGGCGGCTGGGGACCCTTCTCTGGCAGCGCGATCGCCGGCGAGCAACGCGCGCCCGGGGACCTGCTCGACCGCGTCCCAGCCTCGTACGTCATGCAGCCGGTTCGGGTGAAGCTGACCTTCCGTGGCAAGACGTTCATGAGCGTCGAGCTCGAGATCGGGCACGACGAACTCCAGGCCACCACCAGCGAACCGGCCGAGACTGAGATGTCCGAGGAGGTCCTTGAGATCTTTGCCGAGCTCGGCCTGCCCGAGCCCGAGCCCGTTCGCGTGCTCCCGCTGCACCACCAGATCAGCCAGAAGCTCCACGCCTGCACCGAGCCCGGCAGCGACCGCGCACATGACCTGGTCGACCTTCAGCTGCTCGTTCCGCGCGCCGACATGACGCTGGTTCGCGAGACCACGCAGCGGCTGTTCCGCTTCCGCGGTGAGCACACCTGGCCGCCCGTTCTGGTCGCGGGACCCAATTGGTCGGAGTTGTACGGCGACGCTGCCGAGGGCCTCGAAGTGCTCAGCCTCGACCAGGCGGTGGCCTGGCTCAACGACTATCTCAAGCAACTGGCAAGCGGCCCGTAGTCCGCGCCGGGGTGCCGGCCCGCCGCGGCGTCTGCGCACCGCATCGGACGGGGTGCCGCGCGTGATCGTTCCGGCCACATAGGGTGCGAGCAGCCGAACAGTAGCGATGTCGCCTGTCGCCGAGCCGGCACGTTCTTGCGGGACCTGACAGATAGGGGACCGCGGTGAGCACCGATCTTCACGCCCCGCTGGAGTCTGGTGAGATCTCCTCACCACGATCCGGCGTCTTCAACGCCAAGCGGGCGGGCGCTCAAGCCCTCCGAGTTGGAGAAGGGCTGCTGCTTCTGGCGTTCGTCCGCGTGGTCGTCGCCCCGGCGTTTGGGTCGGCGGCCCTGCCTGCCGCGGTGCGGGCCTGGCTCGTCGTCTTTCTTGCCGTCGTGATCCAGGCGCTGCCGTTCCTGGTACTGGGCGCCGTGGTGAGTGTCGCGATCAGCAAGCTGGCCACGCCACGCGTCGTTGAACGTCTTGTCCCCCGGTCGGGAGTTCGCGCCGTTCCCGCCGCGGCTTTGGCAAGCATGCTTCTGCCCGGCTGCGAGTGTGCTTCCGTTCCGGTCAGCTCCAGCATGATGCGCCACGGGGTGCCTCGAGCTGCCGCGCTGACGTTCCTTCTCGCAGCACCCGCGGTGAACCCTGTCGTCCTTGTCGCGACCGCGGTCGCGTTTCCCGGACACCCGCAGATGGTGCTGGCCCGGTTCGCCGCAGCCATGCTGAGTGCCGTCACCATGGGTTGGCTCTGGCTGCGCACGGGCACCCGCTGGCTTCCCCAGCCCACGATTCTCACGTCGAGCCACAGCCACGACGCCGGGCTCCTCGCGACGCTCCGACACGACTTTCTCCCCGCCTGCGGCTACCTGATCATCGGCGCTGCGCTGGCCGCCACCGTGAACGTTGCGCTCCCACACTCGATCTTCAGCAGGCTCTCCGGGTTTGTGGTCGTGCTCGCCCTAGCGCTGCTGGCCGTGCTCATCGCTGTCTGCTCCGAAGCAGACGCATTCGTGGCAGCCAGCCTCACCCCGCACCCGCTGGCGCAGCTCGCGTTCATGGTCGTCGGCCCCATGGTCGACCTGAAACTGATCACGACGCAGGTGGGCAGCTTCGGCTCGCGCTTCGCTGCCTTCTTCGCCCCGACTACGTTCGTCGTCGGCCTGGGCGCCGCGCTGCTCGTCGGGAGCGTCCTATTGTGAAGCAGCGACTGCACCCGATGCTGATTCTTGGTCTCGGCACGTACCTGACGTGGACCGTCTGCGACGGCACGTACGTGCGCTACGTCCGACCCGGCATGGCCGTCCCCCTACTTCTGGCCGGCGCAGCGCTATGCCTGCTAGGTATCCCTTGGCTGGCGACGGCGCCCGGCGACGTACAGCCTTTCGGCTCTGCCGGCCACCGGTACGTCGACAATCTCGCTGTACGACTTTCGGCTCCGGGCGGCGCACAACGGCGGCGAGTCTCTGTCGGGCCGCACTGTGCGGCTGACCGGTTTCGTGCTGCGCACCGACTCGGGCTGGGAGCTCGTTCGGCTGCACATCTCCTGCTGCGCAGCTGACGCTTTCGTATCTGCCATCCGGGTACAGGGTGTGCCCGTTCCAGCGGCGAGAGGTCACGACGACGTCTGGGTCACCGTTACTGGCCACCTGGCACAGGACAGCTCCGGAGATGCTGACCCGGTACTTCAGGCCAGCTCGATCAAGCCGGTATCTGCGCCGACCAACCCCTACGAGTGAGGTTGGAGCAGCCCTCCCACCGGGGATAGCCAGGGCTACCGCGGCGGGCGCAGGCGCACGATGTCGCCTGCGCCGACGCGGCCAAACTCCGCCTCAGGCTCAGCGATGAGCTCAGCGATGGCAACCCGGACCGACCTGCCGGAGTACGGGATGCCCGCTTAGGCGAGGTACGCCTCCACGGCCGTGCGCCGCGTCGCTGCGCCCCGCTGCCCCTCGGGCAAGAGCTCTCGCAACGCGACCCGCACCGGCTCCGTAGCCCTCGTTCTGCCGGCCTGCTCCGTCGCAGCTGCCGAAGCTGCCGCAGAAATGTTCGCCGTCCGCAGCCTGTATAGGCCGGGCCGCAGGGCGGCCAGTTCGCCGTGCTCTGCGAGCGCTTCGGCCCGTAGTGCGAGCTTCAGGGTCGTCGGCATGTAGTCGAACCCGAGCTCACGCACCCGGTTCTGGACCATGGCGGGGTTGAAGATGGTCTCGCCTGCGGCCGCCAGGTCGTGCGCCGCCTGGCGTACCGCGGCGAAGGCGCTGTCCTTGCGTCGAGACCGGGCGAACCTTTCCTGCCGAGCCTGCTTGACGGCCCGGACATCCAGGGGACTGTGCTCGTACAGGAAGTGAGAGCCGCCGGTTTGCACACCGTCGCTTTCACTCCACTCGAGTTGCGAGTGAGCCGTTGCTGATGGTGCCATGCGGGGCGAGATGAGCCAGTACCGCATCGCGGAGGTCGCCGTCACGGAGACCGATGTCGAACTGACGCTTGCCAACGGGGTGCGACTGGCCGAGCCTATCCGTCGGTACGTCCGGTTGGAGCAGGCGGAGCCGGCGCAGCGGCAGCGGTGGGCGCTGACCGAAGACGAGCACGGCGTGAACTGGCCCGGCCTGGTCGAATCCACTACTTCGGGCGTCGTGACTGTGTGGAGTCTTTTACAGGACCGGCTCTACGAGGCCGCGCTGGACGGCCTGAAGCAGGTCGGCTGGCAGCCGAACGGCTTGCCGCCCGCGATCGTGAACTGGTCGTGCTCTGGCGTGCTGAGGCCGACATCTACAACGGCGGCTTCATGCAGTTCCTGTGCAATTGGGGCGAACCGAACTGCCGGGCCGCGATCGCGGCGTACGACGCACTCGGCGCCTCAGAATCCGCTCGGCTGGCCCGCGCCATGTTTGCCGTCGTAGAGCACTACGGGCAGAGCGTGGAGGTGGTCTCGCTTGCCGGCCTCCCAGCGATCCTCACCGACGATGAGCACGAGCAGCTCCAGACCCTCGACGAATGCTGTTGGACGGATCCTGACGGTCTCGCCCGGCTCGTCGTTGAGCACTACGACACGCCGTACCTAACGTCCGTGGTCAGAACACCTAGGTCAGTCATCGATGCCTTCTCAGCGGGTGGCACGCAAGCACTGGTAGTTGCCGCTCGCGCCAAGAAGACGTTAGCGACGTTGCTCTGGGTCAACGGTGTACGCATGGCCGAGATCGAGGCGTTCGTGATGCAGCACTACTTCGATCGCAATGCCAGCGGGCCTATCGGCGCGGTGGTCAACCGAACGCGCGATGTCGTCGAGACAATCATGGAAATAGCGGTCGTCCTCCATCCAACGGCCGTACTGAATCAGGAGTGCAGCGATCTAGCACTCGACTGGAGCTAGGCGTGCCCCAAGGTTGCGTTGAGCTCGCGCGTGCGGGCGCAGACCTCACCCGCGACGATTACCGCGGACTCTTGGAGGCCGGACTTCTTTCGGGAGATGTGGCAACGCTCGCTGAGACGGACGATCAGACAGTTCTTGCCGTGCTCCAAGGTGATCGCGCGAGACTCGAATCGCTGAACGCAGCACTTGAGAGCATTACCTCGACCGCCAAGACACCAACCCTCGACGATCTGTTGCCTCCCACTGAGGAGCATGACCAGTAGTCCTGTGTGCTGACGGCGAAGGCCTTCCGAGGCTGACCCAGTCTCCTGTCCATCCGAGGTGGTCGACGATCCGACTGCTCCGACCTGACAGCCTTCCGGCCCGACCATAGACTCGATGTCGATGAGGTCGAGCAATACGCAGTCTCGGCGGCCGGTATGCGCGTCAGTCGGTCGCCTGCTCGTCATGCTCGCAGCGCTCGCGGGTCTGTTCGCCATGCACGGTCTGTCAGAGCACGGCACGTCCGGACATGGATACATGGAAGACATGCCAACGCTTGCCATGTCGGCCGTCGAGCACAACGCCACGGCAGTAGGAGCGCTTGACCAACTCGACGCCATAGTCAGTGCGCCGATGGAGCACAACATGGGGTCGATGGGCCTCTGCCTAGCTGTCCTGGGCGTTGCACTCTTGCTCTGGCTTCTACGCATCACCAACAAGCAGCGAGCCTGGCTGTACAGGTTCCGCACCTTCGTTACAGCGATCCCAGCGCTGGCACGCGCCCCGGATCCACCCGACCTGTACCAACTCTCTATTCAGCGCTGCTGACAGGCGCCACTTCCAGGCCACCTGCCGACTACTGGCAGGACGGCCTGGTGCTGATGCATGCCTACCCATCAACGTTGAAAGCGAGACACCAATGCACGCCAGACACGCCACTCGATGCATCGCCGTCGGGATAGCCACGGTCGCTCTGAGCCTCGGACTCGTTGCCTGTGGCGACGACTCAGACAGCGACACTGCAAGA
>DOWL01000222.1:17992-18401 GCA_003519585.1 Nocardioides sp.
GACTCAGACAGCGACACTGCAAGCCAGAGCTCTGACAGCCAAACAGCCTCGAACGGCGACGTCTTCAACGACGCCGATGTCACGTTCGCGACTGACATGATCCCGCACCACGCCCAGGCCATTCAGATGGTCACGCTCACAGATGGACGGACGCTCGATCCGGAAGTGCAACAGCTCGCTACCGAGATCCGGGACGCGCAAGCGCCCGAGGTCGAGACGATGGTCGACTGGCTGACAGCTTGGGGCAAGGAAGTCCCTGAGACGTCGCTGGACCACACCAACGCCGGTCACGACATGAGCGAGATGCCAGAGATAGAAGGCATGGACGACATGCCCGGCATGATGAGTGCCGAGGACATGCAGGCCTTAGCAGACGCTCCGGATGCCGAGTTCCAGACCATGTGGCTCG
>DOWL01000101.1:0-441 GCA_003519585.1 Nocardioides sp.
AGCGCGGCGACGTCGTCGGGGTCGATGGCGGGGTACATCGCGATCCGGAGCTGGTTGCGGCCGAGCTTGCGGTAGGGCTCGGTGTCGACGATGCCGTTGGCGCGCAGGGTGGCCGCGATCGCGGTGGCGTCGATGCCTTCGTTGAAGTCGATGGTGCCGATCACCAGCGAGCGGTGCTCGGGGTCCGCGACGTACGGGAAGGCGCTCTCGGACGCCTCGGCCCAGCCGTAGAGGTTGTCGGAGGAGCGGGTGGTGCGCTCGACCATGCCCTTGAGTCCGCCCTGGCTGTTCATCCAGTCGAGCTGCTCGGCCATCAGGAAGAGCGTGGCGACGCCGGGGGTGTTGTAGGTCTGGTTGAGCCGGGACTGACCGATCGCGGTCGGGAGGTCGAAGAACGCCGGGATGTGGCGGCCCGACGCGGCCACCCGCTCGGCCCGCTCG
>DOWL01000101.1:584-1715 GCA_003519585.1 Nocardioides sp.
GCCCGCTCGATCGCGGCGGGGGAGAAGGTCGCCAGCCAGAGCCCACCGTCGGAGGCGAAGGACTTCTGGGGCGCGAAGTAGTAGACGTCGGACTCGGCGAGGTCGACGGGCAGCCCGCCCGCGCCCGAGGTCGCGTCGATGAGCACCAGCGCACCGGCGTCAGCGCCCGCCGGGCGGACGACGGGAGCCATCACCGCGGTTGACGTCTCGTTGTGGGCCCAGGCATAGGTGTCGACGCCGGCCTCGGCGACGGCGTCGGGCCGCGAGCCCGGCTCGCTCGAGATCACCGACGGGTCGTCGAGCCAGGGCGCGGCCTTAGCGGCTGTCGCGAACTTGCTGGAGAACTCGCCGAAGGTCAGGTGCTGGCTCTTCTGCTCGATCAGGCCGAAGGTCGCGATGTCCCAGAACGACGTCGCGCCGCCGTTGCCGAGGACCACCTCATAGCCGTCGGGCAGCGAGTACAGCTCGGCCAGACCCTCGCGCACCCGGCCGACGACGTTCCGCACCGGAGCCTGACGGTGCGAGGTGCCCATGAGGGAGCTGCCGGTGGCGGCCAGCGCGTCGAGATGGCTGGTCTGGATCTTGGACGGCCCGGCGCCGAACCGTCCGTCGGCGGGAAGCAGGTCGGCGGGGATCCGGAGCGCGTCGGTCACGCCTCCTATTCTGGCAGCCGCTCGCCCCCACGGAACCGAGGAGTCCACATGCGTCGCCGGCACGCGTTCGACCAGGCGGGGCTGCAGCGCGTGCTCCTGGTCGGCGGCATCCTCGTCGGCCTCGCAGGGCTCGGCTTCACGGTCTGGGGGCTGGTGGGCAACGCCCGTGGACTCGTCGTTGGGCCGGTGCTGGTCGCGTTCGCGGTGGCGTGCCTGGTCGTCTCCCGCGACGACGGTCGCGGCCAGTGGTGTCCCGACTGCCTGGCCCGCAACCCCGAGGCGCTCGAGAGCTGCGAGCGGTGTGGTGCGGCGCTTGACTGAGCTAGTGTCGTGAGTCGGAAGTTGTTGAACGTTTGGCGTGCTCAAGGTGCGCGCATCGCGAGGCGCCGGAACGACGCTCTACCTGTACGTCCAGCGAGTTTCGGCAACGAAGCGAGGTGCGTGGCTTCAGTGCGCGAAGCGCCCAAGAACTTTCGAC
>DOWL01000101.1:1846-2070 GCA_003519585.1 Nocardioides sp.
GCGAAGCGCCCAAGAACTTTCGACTCGCGGCACTAGAGATCGTCCGGGTGGGTTACGGTCACCCCGACGCGATGCTGCTGATCGATGAGGTGCAGGCGGAGTACGTCGTCCGCTACGGCGGCCCCGACGAGACCCCCCTCGACCCGCTGATGTTCGAGCCTCCGCAGGGCAGCTTCTACGTCGGCTACCTCGACTTCGACCGCGTTCGCACCCCGGCAGTGACA
>DOWL01000101.1:2208-4760 GCA_003519585.1 Nocardioides sp.
CCCGGCGCTTGGCGGATGCACCACGAGGTGGAGGCGTTCGGCCCCCGCCACACTGCTGAGGTCAAGCGGATGTACGTCGTACCCACGGCCCGCGCCCGTGGGTTGGCCCGCATCATGCTCGCCCATCTCGAGGCGGCAGCGGCGCAGGCCGGGGCCGAAGCGATGATCCTCGAGACCGGTTCGGCCCAGCCCGAGGCGATCGCGCTCTACAAGTCCTCCGGCTACACGCCGATCCCGTCGTTCGGCATCTACCGGGACTCACCGCTCAACCGCTGCTTCGCCAAGCCACTCGCCTGATCCTCGGCTAGCTTGTGGGGGTGGGCATCTTCGGCCATTCGTCGGGCGGCTCGGCACAGGACCAGGTCGACCTCGACCACCTCACCGACCGCATCACCAAGCTCGAGGCGGCGGTCGCCTCGCTGCAGGGACAGGTGGCCGTGCTGACCAGCGGTGCCGTGGCCGCCGGCGGTGCGGTGCCGTACGCCGGCAACCCGGCCACGGTGACCAATGGCGTGCTGCCCGCGGGCGGTGAGTGGCTGGGCGAGGTGCGTCGGCTGAAGGAGAGCGGCAAGCTGATCGAGGCGATCAAGGTCTACCGCGAGCACACCGGCCTCGGCCTGAAGGAGTCCAAGGACGCGGTCGAAGGGATGGTCTGATCCTTGCTGCTGCCGATGAAGGTGGCGCAGGGCGTCGCCGACGGTTCGGTGAGCCTGGCGTTCCGGCGCTGGCGGCGTCAGGACGTGCAGCCGGGCCAGGTGTTCACGACCAGCGCGGGGATGGTCCGCGTCGACTCGGTCACCGTCGTGTCCGCGGACGACATCACCGACGAGGAGGCACAGCTCGCCGGCTGGCCCGACGCCGAGCGGCTGCGGCGCCGGCTGGCGCCCGAGGGAGAGACCTATCGGATCGAGCTGGCCTACGCCGGGCCCGACCCGCGGGTCGCGCTGCGCTCCTCGGACTCGCTGACTGAGGAGGACGTCGCCGATCTCGACCGTCGGCTGGAGCGGCTGGACCGGGCGTCGTCGCACGGCGCGTGGACCTTGCACTACCTCGAGCTGATCCGCGAGCACCCCCAGCGTCGGGCGCCCGACCTGGCGGAGCTGGTGGGCCGCGAGACGGCGCCGTTCAAGATCGACGTGCGCAAGCTCAAGAACCTCGGGCTGACCGTCTCGTTCCCGGTCGGCTACGAGGTCTCGCCCCGCGGGATGGCGTACCTGTCCAGTACGACACGCCGTCGCTGAACACCGAACGGTCAGTTTTTTTCCGTTCGCCGACGGGATCGGCTCGCCCGACGTACGGTCCGGTGCCATGCGTGCCCTCCTCGTCGCGGCCGCCGCCTGCGTGTGTCTGGCGGCCGGCCTGACCGCGTCGTCCCCGGCTGTCGCGGCCGTGGACGGTGGTG
The DNA here is from genome assembly GCA_003519585.1 of Nocardioides sp. Classification (GTDB taxonomy): domain Bacteria; phylum Actinomycetota; class Actinomycetes; order Propionibacteriales; family Nocardioidaceae; genus Nocardioides. The sequence continues at coordinate 3,611 of DOWL01000101.1, forward strand.
GCCTGCCGATCGAGGACTATGCCGGCTACCAACCGCAGCGCACCTGCACCCAGAAGCCGAAGCCCGGCACGGTCGCTCTCGGTGTGTGGCTGGTCGCGACGTACGGCGGTGGCGGCGGCGCGGTGAACCGCCCGTGCACGGGCTCGAGCACCTCCGAGCACAAGGACGGCCGCGCGGTCGACTGGACCCTGGACGCTGCCGATCCGGCCGACCGCACACTGGCCCGCGCCTTCCTGTCCGCGGCGTTCGCCACCGACGCGGCCGGCAACGAGAACGCGCTGGCCCGCCGGATGGGGATCATGTACGTGATCTGGAACGACCACTACTACCCGGCCTACCACCAGTTCGAGAAGGAGCGGTACCTCTCCTCCGGCTGCCGGTCGAAGAAGCGCTGCTCGAAGACCCTGCGGCACCGCGACCATATGCACATCTCGCTCTCCAAGGCCGGCGGTCGAGGGCTGACCAGCTTCTACGTCGACCTGGTGACGCCCCAGTTAGCGAGCTGAACGGCCCATGACTGTGCTCTGGTACGCGCCGACCTCGGAAAATGCTCGACTGTCTACGTTTGTCCGAGGCGAGCGGCGACTGCCGAGCAAAATCGGCACCTGGTGCCGACGATCCTCGGCAAACGCAGCGGTGGCCGCGGTGAGTTCGGAAAAGGGTCGACTGTCTACGTTTGTCCGACCTGCCCAGCCGCGCGGCCGACCTCAGGGCTGCTGAATTGAGTCGAGTCGGGCGCTAGTCCGCCCAGGCCGCTTGCCAGCCGTCGACGTCGGAGGCTGGTCGGGCGGCCGGCCCGGCGTAGATCGCCGAGGGGCGAATCAGCCGGCCGGTCTGCTTCTGCTCGAGGATGTGCGCCGACCAGCCACCGGTGCGGGCACAGGTGAACATCGAGGTGAACATGTTGGCGGGGACCTCGGCGAAGTCGAGCACGATGGCGGCCCAGAACTCGACGTTGGTCTCCAGCACGCGATCCGGACGGCGCTCGCGGAGTTGGGCGAGGGCCGCCTTCTCCAGGGCCTCAGCGACCTCGTACCGCGGCGCGTCCAGGTCGCGTGCCGTGCGGCGCAGGACCCGAGCCCTCGGGTCCTCGGCCCGGTACACGCGGTGCCCGAAGCCCATGAGGCGGGTGTTGGACTTCTTGTCCTTC
>DOWL01000101.1:4813-15193 GCA_003519585.1 Nocardioides sp.
CGGTGGCCGAAGCCCATCAGCCGCTCACCCGAGTCGAGGAGCTGCTTGACGTACGCGTCGGCGTCGCCGGTACGCTCGACCTCTTCGATCATGCCGAGCACGCGTGAGGGCGCGCCGCCGTGCAGTGGCCCGCTCATCGCACCGATAGCGCCCGAGAACGCGGCCGCGACGTCGGCACCGGTCGAGGTGATGACCCGGGCCGTGAACGTCGAGGCGTTCATGCCGTGCTCCGCCGCGGACGACCAGTAGGCGTCGATCGCCTTGACGTGGGCCGGGTCCGGCTCGCCGCGCCAGCGGATCAGGAACCGCTCGGCGAGGGTCCGGCCCTGGTCGACGTCGCTCTGCGGAATGACGGGCTTGCCGAGGCCGCGCGCGGACTGCGCGGCGTACGACAGCACCATCACAGCCACGCGGGACAGGTCGAGGCGAGCCTGCTCGTCGCTGATGTCGTAGGTCTGGCCCATGCCCAGCATCGGCGCGAGCATCGCCACCGACGCCTGGACGTCGGCACGGACGTCGCCGGTGTGGATGGCGATGTTGTAGGGCTCGGCCGGCGGCAGTCCGGGGTCGTAGCTGCCGTCGACCAGGAGGCCCCAGACGTTCTCGAACGGCACCCGGCCGACGATGTCCTCGATGTCGACGCCGCGGTAGCGGAGCGCCGACCCCTCCTTGTCGGGCTCGGCGATCTGGGTGCGGAAGGCGATCACGCCTTCGAGCCCCTCGTGTACCTCGGGTCCGTCCTCAGCCATGCGGCGCATTGTGCCGTACCTCGTCGGCGATGCGCGGGGGCCCGTATGTTGAACGTCCATGGACCAGGATGCACTGGACTCGGTCGCCGCCGCTCGCGCTGAATACACCCGCGGCGGACTGGCCGAGAGCGACCTGCTGCCCGACCCGATCGCGATGTTCCGGCGGTGGTACGACGAGGCGCACGCGGCAGGGCTGCACGAGCCCAATGCGATGGTCGTGGCCACCGCTGCGGCGGCCCTGCCCGATGAACAGAGCGCGCCGAGCGCACGACTCGTGCTGCTCAAGGGCGTCTCCGAGGACGGCTTCGTCTTCTACACCAACCTCCACTCCCGCAAGGGCACCGAGCTGGCCGGCAACCCACGGTGCGCGCTGCTGTTCCCGTGGCACCCGCTGGAGCGTCAGGTCCGGGTCGACGGCACCGCCGCCCCGCTGCCGCGCGCCGCCGTGGACTCCTACTTCGCGGTCCGGCCGCGCGGCTCCCAGCTCGGCGCGTGGGCCTCCCATCAGTCGCACGTGGTCTCCGGACGCGACGAACTGCGGGCGGCGTACGACGAGGCCGAGGGTCGGTACGCCGGCGCCGACGTACCGACGCCCGAGGAGTGGGGCGGCTACCTCGTGCGCCCCGAGTCGGTGGAGTTCTGGCAGGGACGCCCCGGCCGGATGCATGACCGGCTGGTCTACCGGCGTACCTCCGACGGGTGGCGGACCGAGCGGCTCGCACCGTAGGCGGCCCTAGGGGCCCGGGTCAGCTGTCCCGGCTCATATGGCCCACACGGACCATGGGCGCCAGGTGGGCGCCGACATAGCCTCGACGTTCGTGACCAAGCACCTGTTCCGAGGCAATCCGCGGCTGTTGCTCGGTGCGCTGCCGTTCGCCGCAGCCGTGGTGCTGCTCAAGGTCATCGTGCACGCGCTCGGCGCCGAGTGGCTCGATCTGAGCCCGCTGCTGGCCGGGGCGATCGCGGCGGAGGTGTTCATCCTCGGCTTCCTGCTGGCCGGCACCGCGGGTGATTTCAAGGAGGCCGAGCGACTTCCCGGAGAGGTGGCCGCCAGCCTCGAGACGATCGCCGACGAGTGCCTGAAGACCTACGACGAGCTGAAGCTGCCCGAGGCGAAGACCACGCTGCAGCAGTTGATCGAGATCAGCCGCTCCATCCGGATGTGGCTGATGCAGGACCGCGGCTTCGACGACGTGCTCTCCGACATCCGCGCCCTCAACGGGCCGTTCCGGGTCTTCGCGCCGGCGATCCAGGCCGGGTTCACGACCCGGCTGAAGTCGGAGCAGGCCGCGATCCGCAAACTCGTGATCCGGATGGACACGATGCGCCGCACGTCGTACGTCGCCGCCGGCTACCTGATCGCCGAGGTCACCGCCTTCCTGCTGGCGCTGATCCTGATCTTCACCGACATGGAGATGCTCGCCCCGACGTTGTGCCTGGTCGGCCTGATCGCCTACCTGCTCTTCTATCTCGTCGGCCTGATCCGCGACCTCGACAACCCCTTCGAGTACCGCAACGGCAAGCCCGGCGCCGCCGACGTCAACCTCGAGGTCCTCGAACGCAACGAGGACCGGCTGCGGGCGCTGCTCGGTTCGCTGGACGCCGCCCCGGCAGCCCCAGCAGCCCTCGGAGAGACAACGGCAACCACCTGACGAAGTATCGACTTGTATGAGTGAGCACTCACTCATACGCTATTGGCGTGGAACAGACCGCCGTACGCCGGAAGCGAGCCCGACCGCTCTCGCCTGAGGAACGTCGCGACAAGCTCGTGGACGTCACCCTGACCCTGCTGCGCGAGCACGGGCGGGCAGTGACCACCCGGCAGATCGCGGCCGCCGCGGGGGTCGCCGAGGGCACGATCTTCCGGGTCGTGGAGTCCAAGGAGGAGCTGGTCGAGCTCGCGATCACGCGAGCTTTCGAGCCCGGTGCTCTCGTCGACCGGATCGCCGAGATCGACCTCGACCAGCCGCTGCACGTCCGGCTGGTGCAGCTGAGCTCGATCCTGCAGCAGCGGTTCCGCGCCACCTTCGAGCTGATGAAGAAGGTCGGGATGGTCCGCCCGGCCGACCACGTCCACGACAGCCCCGAGGCGGTCGAGATGCGCAACTACGTCCACGCCCTCCTCGAGGGCGTCATCGGGCCCGACCGCGTGCGGCTGTCGGTGCCCGCCGGCGACTTCGTGCACCGGCTCCGGCTGCTCACCTTCGCCGGCAGCCACCCGCACATCGCCGATGGCCATCTGCTGACCCCCGAGGAGATCGTCGACACCCTCCTGCACGGGTTGCTGCGCGACGAGGGGAGGGACAGCTGATGCTGATCCGGCTCCTGCGCACCTACCTCGCGCCGTACCGGCCTTGGCTCGCCGCGATCGTGGTGCTGCAGTTCATCGCCACCGTGGCGATGCTCTACCTGCCCAGCCTCAACGCCGACATCATCGACAACGGCGTAGCGCTCGGCGACACCGACTACATCGTCCGCATCGGTGGGGTGATGCTCGCGGTCTCGCTGCTCCAGATCGTCTGCTCGGTGATCGCGGTGGCGTGTTCGGCGCGTACGGCGATGTCCTTCGGCCGCGACGTGCGGGGTGCGGTCTTCCACCGGGTCGGCTCGTTCTCGGGTCGCGAGGTCGCGCAGTTCGGTGCGCCGTCGTTGATCACCCGCAACACCAACGACGTCACCCAGGTGCAGATGCTCGCGCTGCTGACCTGTTCGCTCGCCGTACAGGTGCCGATCATGATGATCGGCGGCATCGTGATGGCGATCCGCGAGGACTTCCACCTCTCCTGGCTGCTCGCCGTGGTGGTGCCGGCCCTGTTCCTCTCGGTCGGGCTCGTCGTCAGTCAGATGGTCCCGAGCTTCCGCCAGGTGCAGTCCCGCATCGACGACGTCAACCGCATCCTGCGCGAGCAGATCAGCGGCATCCGGGTGGTCCGGGCGTTCGTCCGCGAACCCCGCGAACGGCAGCGGTTCGCCGATGCCAACGACGGCCTCACCGAGGTCTCGGTCCGGGCCGGCCGGTGGATGGCCACCATGTTTCCGCTGGTGATACTCGTCGTGAACATCTCGAGCGTCGCGGTGATCTGGTTCGGCGGCCACCGGGTCAACGACGGGCTGATGCAGGTGGGTGCGCTCACGGCGTTCCTGAGCTACCTGATGCAGATCCTGATGAGCGTGATGATGGGGACGTTCATGCTGATGCAGATCCCCCGCTCGGCCGTCTGTGCCGACCGGATCTGCGAGGTGCTCGACACCGAGCCCAGCGTCACGCCCCCGCGCGACGGCGTCCAGGAGCTCCCCGCGCATGGCCGTCTGGAGCTCGACGACGTCTCGTTCACCTACCCCGGCGCCGAGCAGCCCGTGCTCTGCAACGTCAGCCTCAGAGCCCACGCCGGCCAGACGGTCGCGATCATCGGCTCCACCGGCGCCGGGAAGTCGACGCTGGTCAACCTGGTGCCACGGCTCTTCGACGCGACGTCGGGGACCGTGCGCGTCGACGACTTCGACGTCCGCGACATCGAACCGGAGCACCTGTGGTCGCGCATCGGTCTGGTGCCGCAGAAGGCGTTCCTGTTCACCGGGACCATCCGCAGCAACCTGTTGCACGGCAAGGACGACGCCACCGACGACGAGCTCTGGCATGCTCTCGAGGTCGCGCAGGCGCGCGACTTCGTGGAGCGGATGCCCGAGGGGCTGGACGCCCCGATCGTCCAGGGCGGGACCAACGTCAGTGGCGGTCAGCGACAGCGACTCGCGATCGCCCGCGCGCTCGTACGCCGACCCGAGATCTACCTGTTCGACGATGCGTTCTCCGCCCTCGACCTTTCCACCGACGCGCGGCTGCGCGCCGCGCTCCGGCCCGAGACCCGAGACTCGATCGTCGTCGTGGTCGCCCAACGGGTCTCCAGCATCCGCGACGCCGACCTGATCCTGGTGCTCGAGGACGGCCGGCTGGTCGGCCACGGCACTCACGCGGAGCTGCTCGCCGACAACGAGACCTACCAGGAGATCGTCACCTCGCAGCTGACCGCGGAGGAGGCAGCATGACGACCACCGCGCCCCCGCCCAAGGGCGGCACGGCGATGAAGCAGACCGAGCGCATCGAGGCTCCGATGGGCGGTCCCGGTCGCGGCCCGATGGGCGGCGGCATGGTCGGCCAGAAGGCGATGACGTTCGGGCCGTCGGCCAAGCGGCTGCTGCGCCGGCTGACTCCCGAACGCAACCGCGCGTACGCCGTACTCGGGCTGGCCGTGGTCAGCACCTTCCTGCTCGCCTTCGGCCCACGGGTGCTCGGCCACGCCACCGACCTGATCTTCAACGCCTTCCTGGCCCAGGAGTCGGTCGACTTCGACGCGGTCCGCAACACCTTGCTGCTCGCCGTCGGGATCTACGTCGGCGGCTCGGTGCTCGCGTGGGGTCAGGGCTACCTGCTCAACGACGTCGTCCAGAACACCGTGCGGCGGATGCGCTCCGACGTCGAGGACAAGGTCAACGCGCTCCCGTTGGAGTACTTCGACAAGCAGCCGCGCGGCGAGCTGATGAGCCGAGTCACCAACGACATCGACAACATCAGCCAGACCCTCCAGCAGACCATGAGCCAGCTGCTCACCTCCGTGCTCACGGTGGTCGCGGTGCTGTCGATGATGCTGTGGATCTCTCCGCTGCTGGCGCTGATCGCTCTGGTCTCGGTGCCGCTGTCGATGTTCACCACCGCCAAGATCATGAAGCGCTCGCAGGGTCAGTTCATCGCGCAGTGGCGGCGTACGGGCAAGCTCAACGCCCAGATCGAGGAGGCCTTCTCCGGCCACGCGCTGGTCTCGGTCTTCGGCCGCCGCCGTGAGATCGAGGAGACCTTCGCGGTCGAGAACGAGGAGCTCTACCAGGCGTCGTTCAAGGCGCAGTTCGTCAGCGGGCTGATCATGCCGGTGATGATGTTCATCGGGAACCTCAACTACGTGGTGGTCGCAGTCGTCGGCGGACTCCGGGTCGCCCATGGCACGCTCTCCTTGGGCGAGGTGCAGGCGTTCATCCAGTACTCCCGGCAGTTCATGCAGCCGCTCACCCAGGTCGCCTCGATGATGAACCTGCTGCAGTCGGGCGTCGCCTCGGCCGAGCGGGTCTTCGAGCTTCTGGATGCCGACGAGCAGATCCCCGACAGCACCGACCATGCCCCCGCGCCAGGTCGGGGCGAGGTGCGCTTCGAGCACGTGTCGTTCAGCTACGACCCGGACGAGCCGCTGATCGAGGACCTGTCGTTGGTCGCGCGCCCCGGGCAGACCGTGGCGATCGTCGGGCCGACCGGCGCCGGCAAGACCACCCTGGTCAATCTCGTGATGCGCTTCTACGAGCTCGACGGCGGCCGGATCACCCTCGACGGCACCGACATCACCGCGATGCCGCGCTGGGCGCTGCGCGGCCGGATCGGCATGGTGCTCCAGGACACCTGGCTCTTCCGCGGGACGATCCGCGACAACATCCTCTACGGGCGCCCCGACGCCACCGAGGACGAACTGCTCGAAGCCGCGCGGGCGACGTTCGTCGACCGGTTCGTGCACTCGCTGCCCGACGGCTACGACACCCTGGTCGACGAGGACGGCGGCAACCTGTCGGCCGGCGAACGCCAACTGCTCACCATCGCCCGCGCGTTCCTGGCCGACCCCTCGCTGCTGATCCTCGACGAGGCCACCTCGTCTGTGGACACCCGCACCGAGTTGCTGCTCCAGCACGCGATGGCCGCCCTGCGCACCGACCGCACGTCGTTCGTCATCGCGCACCGGCTCTCCACGATCCGCGACGCCGACCTGATCCTGGTGATGGAGGACGGCAAGATCGTCGAGCAGGGCGATCACGAGTCGTTGCTGGCCTCGGGCGGTGCGTACGCCCGGCTCTACCAGTCGCAGTTCGCGGCGGCGGTGGCCTGACGAGCGAGGAGTTTCGTCGGCTGGCCGACGAAACTCGCGCTTGGACGACAAAGCTTCGTCGTCCAGGCAAGAGTTTTGTCGGCTGGCCGACGAAACTCGACGAGCGGGCGAACCCAGGAAAGTCGTTGCCCGGTCCGGCTCGCCGACCTAGGCTCGCCGTACACGGGAAAGGAGGTGGTCCGAAGAATGAGTTCTTTCAGGACGCGTGAGGTGGCTGCCCGCTAGCAGCCCCAGCATCACGGGGGCTGGAGCCAGTCCCCGAGCTGCTGGCGAAACCCAAGCAGCTACCCGACCCGCAGGCGAACCGGGAACGTCCCCCGGTGCGGCCCCCACAGTGGGGCCACGCCTGCGGGTTGCTGCATTTCGTGGTGGTGCTCAGGTCCAGTCGCTGATCGGTACGTCGCGCGGGAACGGGTGGGCGAACCCGGTCTCGACGAGTTCCTTGAGGCTGAGAAGGTACGTCGCCCAGCGGGTGCTGCAGTGGTGCATGAACTCGTTGGCCTCGCGCCAGCCGACGTGCTCGAAGAGCACGATCGTGAAGTCGTCGCGCTGTTCGAGGCGCCAGTCGACCTCGGTGCCGATCCACTCCTCGGGGCCTTCGATCACCCGCCAGCGGATGTGCCCCGTCTGATCGGACTCGAGCACCTCCATGTCGAAGCCGCCGGCCTCGCCGAAGCGGAAGGCGATCTTGCTTCCGACCTCGCCGTCCCCGGTCGTGTCGGTGGTCCACCAGCCGCTCAGGCCTTCGCGGGTGGCCAGGGCTCGGTGCACGTGGTCGAGCGGGGCCAGGACGCCGATGCGATGCAGGATGTCGGGCATATGTCGTCTCCTCGGTGATATGCAATCAATTGGTTGCATGAGACGCTAGCCCAGGTTTGAGTGATATGCAATGAACGGGTTGCATAACGCCCGAGCGTCTGCGGCGCGGCGGACGTGATTGCCGTCTCATTGGTTGCAGGATGTCAACTTTCTGGAATACGGTTGACCCTGACAACCTTATGTCGAGCGTGACGAATCGAGCCTCCGTGACCCAAACCGCACCACCCACCGCTGACCTCGCTGCAGGGCAGGCCCTCGACGAGGCCCCCGTGGAGGCCTCCGGTCAGATGTCGCACCGCGAGGTGCTGGAGGCGCTCTCGGGGCTGCTACTGGCGATGTTCGTGGCAATGCTGTCGAGCACCGTGGTCACCAACGCGCTGCCCCGGATCGTCAACGACCTGCACGGCAGCCAGACCGGCTACACCTGGGTCGTGGTCGCGACGCTGCTCGCCATGACTGCCACCACCCCGATCTGGGGCAAGCTCGCCGACCTGTTCAGCAAGAAGCTGCTGGTGCAGTCGGCGCTCGTCATCTACAGCATCGGCTCTCTCATCGCGGCGCTGGCACCCAACATGCAGGTGCTGATCGGCGCCCGCGTGGTCCAGGGCCTCGGTGTCGGCGGCCTCACCGCGCTGGTGCAGGTGGTGATCGCCACCATGGTCAGCCCGAGGGAGCGCGGTCGCTACTCCGGCTACATCGGCGCGGTCTTCGCCGTCGCCACCGTCTCCGGCCCCCTCATCGGTGGGCTGATCGTGGACTCGCCGCTCGGCTGGCGCGGCACCTTCTTCGTCGGCCTGCCGATAGCCGTCGTGGCGTTCCTGGTCCTCCAGGCCAAGCTGCACCTGCCCGTGGTCAAGCGCGACGTGAACATCGACTACCTCGGCGCGACCCTCATCGTCGGGGGCGTCAGCGTGCTGCTCATCTGGGTGACGTTGGCCGGACAGCAGTTCGGCTGGGTCTCGCCGACCAGTGCGGCGCTCATCCTCGCTGGGCTGCTGCTCATCGCCGCGGCGCTGTACGTCGAAGCGCGGGTCGCGGTCGAACCGATCATCCCGCTGCGGCTGTTCAAGGACCGCACCACCGCTCTGGCGACCGCGGCGTCCGTACTCATCGGCGTCTCGATGTTCGGCGCGACCGTCTACCTCAGCGAGTACTTCCAGAACGCCCGCGGCATGTCGCCGACCGAGGCCGGCCTGATGTCGATCTGCATGGTGGGTGGCCTGCTGGTCTCCTCGATCGTGACCGGCCGCATCATCACCGCGACGGGTCTGTGGAAGCGCTACTTGGTCGGCGGAATGGTGCTCGTCGTCGTCGGAGTCACGCTGCTCGGCACCATCGACGCGACCACGCCGCTTCCCGAGGTCGGCATGTTCATGGGGATCCTGGGCCTCGGCCTCGGCGCCACCATGCAGAACCTCGTCCTCGCGGTCCAGAACAACACCGCCCAGGCAGACATGGGGGCGGCCAGCTCGCTCGTCGCGTTCTTCCGGTCCCTCGGCGGCTCGATCGGTGTCTCGGTGCTGGGCGCGGTCCTCAGCCACCAGGTGACCCAGAAGGTCACCGAAGGACTGATCGCGCTGGGCATCGACGCGAGTCACAGCACCGGGTCGATCCCCGCTCTCGACCAGCTGCCGGCTCCGGTGCGGGCCGTCTACGAAGGAGCGTTCGGCGAGGCGACCGGCCACCTGTTCCTCGTCGCGGCGCCGTTCGCGCTGCTGGCCCTCATCTGCGTCCTCTTCATCCGTGAGGTCCCGCTGCGGACGACGCTCGACCGCGAGCAACCGGCGATCGGTCACAATGGTGCGGTGGAGCCCACCGACCCGATCGGAGCAGGTGCGCGATGACGGATACGTCGCGACCCGAGTCGTTGCGTCACCTCGAACGCGAGGTCGGGGTCCTCATCCGCCGGGTCAAGCGGGTGATCGGTGAGCGGGCTCGTGCGGTCCACGAGGACCTGCAGCCGGCCTCGTACCTCATGCTCACCTGGCTGGTCGACCAAGGACCCGTGCGAGCTTCGTCGATGGTCGAGAAGTTCAACATCGACAAGGGCGCGGTGAGCCGGCAGCTCCAGCACCTCGACGAGCTCGGCCTGGTCGAGCGCACCCCCGACCCGGCCGACGGCCGAGCCACCCTGGTCGCCGCCAGTGACGACGCCGTACGCCGGCTCGCCGACGTCGCCGAGCATCGCCGCAAGTGGCTCGACGAGCAGTTGGGCGACTGGACCGCCGACGAGTTGGCCCACTTCGCCGACCTGCTCGAGCGTTACAACCACTCGCTCGGAGTCTGACTGTCTGAACGACCACCGCCGCGGGGTAAGCACCCGTTCACCACCGGTGGTTGAGTCCGGAGGCGCGCCAGCGCCGGTCGGTGGTTGAGCCCGGAGGCGCGCCAGCGCCGATCGGTGTCGAAACCGCCGCGGGAATGGCACCTGCTCGACCACTGGTCGGGTCTGGTCTCACGTGCGCCCCTGGAACGTGAACTTGTCGCCGGGGATCGGTTTGAGGTGGTAGGTGGGGTCGTGCGCTCGGGCGTGATGCGGCCCGCAGATCATGATGGTGTTGTCCATATCGGTGCGGCCACCGAGTGACCACTCGATCTTGTGGTGCATGTGGGTCAGCCCGGGTGGGGCGTCGCAGCCGTCGACCTGACAGCCACCGGACTCAAGCAGCTTGACGATCCGTTGAGCCCGGCTGTGGAACCGCCGCGACCGACCAAGATCCAAGACCTCGGATTTGCCGCCGAGGACGGCGGGGATGATCCCCGCCTCGCACGCCATCCGGCGAGCGAGGGAGGCGGAGATGGTCTGGCCGGTGTCGAGTTGGGCTGCTTTGAGGCCACCCATCAGGGTGTCGAGGGTCATGGTGACCACGAGGGTGGCGTTGAGACCGCCGGCC
>DOWL01000101.1:15299-15465 GCA_003519585.1 Nocardioides sp.
GGTAGCGGTTGATGAGTTCACCGAAGGCCCGCCCCATCCGCTCCGCAGTGGGCTTCCGCTCACCCAAAGGACCCTGCGAGGCCTGGTGTTTGGGTGCGGCGATCGCGAGGATCATCTTCCGCAGCGCCGCGCCGGTGGTGGAGTCGAGGACGAACCGGCCGTGGAC
>DOWL01000101.1:15688-15811 GCA_003519585.1 Nocardioides sp.
TTCTCCAACAGCTTCGCCTCGTGGGCGTCCGCGGCGTCCTGGTCGACGACCTCCAGGAGTCGTCGGCCGAGCTTCTTCAGCTGGACGGCGTCGAACCGACTCGCTTCGGTGATCAGGTGGCCC
>DOWL01000250.1:0-235 GCA_003519585.1 Nocardioides sp.
ACCAACGGCTCGCAGTTCTTCATCGTCTACGACGACTCGCCGTTGCCGCCCGACTACACCGTCTTCGGCACGGTCGACGAGGCCTCGCTCAAGCCGATCCAGGACCTGGCCGCCCAGGGCACAATCCCCGGCCCGGGTGGGATGACCGCCCCGGCCGAGGAAGTCACCATCAAGACCATCAGCTGGAGCTGACCGGCGTTCCGGCCTCCCAGCGAGTTTCATCGGCTGGCCGACA
>DOWL01000250.1:331-14417 GCA_003519585.1 Nocardioides sp.
CGGCTGGCCGACGAAACTCGACCTTGGACGACGAAACTTCATCGTCCAAGCGCGAGTTTCATCGGCTGGCCGACAAAACTCTCGCTTGGACGATGAAGTTTCGTCGTCCCAGCACGAGTTTCATCGGCTAGCCGACAAAACTCTCACCACGGAAAGCGCACCCCGCTCAACCGCTCCGACTCCAGCCACAGCGCCTTGGCAGCATCAGGGTCCAGAGCCTCCTGGCTGCGGCCGACGCCGGTGGGCCAGCCGTTCATCTCGCCCAGTCGGTGCGGGCCGACGTAGGTGTTGCCGGGCACATCCATGGTGGCGGCGTACAGCGTGGGCAAGGCGCCCTGCCACGCGGGCATCCCGACCAACTTGATGCCGTACTTCCCGACGAAGGTCTTCACCCGGCTGCCGGTCGAGCCCGTGATCCCGGTCGCCGTCGAGCCGGGATGGGCGCCGGTGGCGCGGAGCGTCGATCCGACCGCGGTCAGCCGCCGCTGGAGTTCGGCCAGGAACATCAGGTTGGCCAGCTTGGAGGCGGCGTACGCCGAGTAGGGGCGGTAGCGCCGCCGGGTCCAGGCCAGATCGTCGAGGTCGACATGACCGTGTCGGTGCGACGGGGAGCCGACGATCACCACCCGGTCGGTCAGCCGGGGTAACAGCAGGTTGGTGAGCGCGAAGTGACCGAGGTGATTGGTCGCCAGGTGCAGTTCTACGCCGTCCGGCGAGGTGTCGCGGGGCAGCGCGAGCGCCCCCGCGTTGTTGATGAGCACGTCCACCTCCCCCACGGTGTCCGCGAACGCCCGCACCGAGGCGAGATCGGCGACATCGAGAAGACCCAGTTCGACGTCACCATGCAACGCAGACGCCGCGGCCCGACCGCGCTCGAGGCTGCGGACCGCCATCACCACACTCGCACCCCGGTCGGCGAGCACCTTCGCGGTCTCGAGGCCGATGCCGCCGCTGGCGCCGGTCACGACGAACCGTCGGCCGTCCTGCCGCGGCACCTCTCGCCAGTGCCGGGTGCTCACCCGTCGCTCGGCCCGCTCTGTCCATCAACCGGCGACGCGCCCGGGTCGAAGGTGGGCGCAGGCGCGAGCGCGCCCTCGACATAGGCCACCGGCTCGCCCAACGAGACCGTGCGCCCTACCGTGCAGAGCCGATCCTGGATCTGCTGAAGGGTGCGCGGAAGCACCTCGCGGGCCGCGTCACCGCCCTCGCCCTCGGGGAAGGTCACGTCGAAGGTGACCTTGAGCTGCACCATGTGAGTGCCCTGCTCGTCGCGGATCTTGTGGCCCTCGGCGCGGGCGAGGAAGGTTTCGAACGGCGCCCGCTTGCCGGCGATGTAGTCGAGGTCGGCCGCCCCGCAGCCGACCAGAGCGGCCAGAAGCAGCTCGACCGGGGTGAAGTCGGGATCGTCTCCGGGGCCGATCGAGACGCCGCCACCACGGCGGTTGGTCGCCTTCCAGCGGTGCTCACCGATCTGGTGGAGATCGATGCTGCGGTAGGTCTGGTCGCTCAGCTCGGGCCCGGACGTGGCAGGCACTTCGGGGGGCATTTCGGGGGGCATTTCGGGGGGCATGGCGTCAGCGTGCCAGACGGCTGCGACACGCCCGGGATCACGCTGGCCTTGAATCATCTGGACGAGCGGACTTCTGTGGTGGTCGCGGGACTCCCTTCCCCCGCAACCACGACGGACCCCGAGCAGTGCGTGCTCGGGGTCCGTCGCTGGGGGGTCGCCCACGGAAGTGGCGACCCTCCCGGGGGTCACCGGCACATCGGGGGTGCGCACGGCGACGACTGGGAGAGGCTCAGCAGAGCCCCAGGTTCCGTGGTTGTCTCAGTGCTTGCGGTCCTCGGCGGCGCGGCGCAGGCGACGCTCCTGGCGGGTGAGTCCGCCCGTACGCAGCGAGCCTCGATGCACCCCTCGGTCGGTGCGTCCCTCGTCGATCAGACGGGACAGGTACAGCTGCGCGGACATGATGGGACCCACTCCTTCCGCCTCGCTCGGCGAGGCGACGATGTTCGTGTGTGATGTAACCGATAGATCGCGATTGCGACTCTTACATTCTACGTTCGTAGTGAGCCCCTCCCAAACCGCTGGCGGGGTGATCCTGGACACCACCGAGGGTGTCCTGGAGCGGCCGGGAGCCGACCCGCTCCGCGGACCACGACGGGCCGTACGCCCGAGGCCTACGCTGGCAGGGTGCCCAGTCCCTACGCCTCCCTCCAGCGCACCGAGGCTCTCGCTCGTCGCGAGCTGCTCGACCTCTCGTCGTACGACGTCGCCCTCGACCTGGCCTCCGACCAGGGGACCTTCGACTCGGTCACCACGATCAGGTTCCGGAGCCGCGCCGGGGCGACGTTCCTCGACCTCAAGCCGCTGCGCGTGGGGACGGTCCGGCTCGACGGGCGGCCACTCGACCTTGACCTCCTCGAACGCGGCCGATTCCCGCTCGAGCTCACCGCGGGCGACCACGAGCTCGTGGTCGAGGCCACGATGCCCTTCCGCAACGACGGCGAAGGGCTGCACCGCAGCGTCGACCCGGCTGACGGTCGGCACTACGTCTACGGCATGTCGTTCATGGACGCCGCGCCCACGATCTTCGCCTGCTTCGACCAGCCTGACCTCAAGGCGCCGTACACGTTGCATGTGCGCGCCCCCGAGGACTGGGTGGTCATCGGCAACGCACCCGGCCGGCAGGTCGAGCGGGGCGTCTGGGAGTTCGACCAGAGCCAGCCGCTCTCGACCTACTTCGTGACGCTCGTGGCCGGTCCCTATCACGTGATCCGCGACGAGCACGACGGCATCCCGTTGGGGCTGAGCGCGCGGGCCAGCATCGCCGCCGACCTCGACAAGGACGCCGACGAGCTGTTCACGCTGACCAAGCAGAGCTTCGACGAACTGCACCGGCTGTTCGGGATCCGCTATCCGTTCGGCGACTACCACCAGGCCTTCGTGCCCGAGTTCAACGCCGGTGCGATGGAGAACCCCGGCTGCGTCACGTTCCGCGACCCGCTCGTCTTCACCAGCCGGGTGACCCGCGGCATCCGCATCTCGCGGGCCAGCACGCTCGCCCACGAGATGGCCCACCAATGGTTCGGCAACCTCGTCACCCCCGCCTGGTGGGACGACCTGTGGCTCAACGAGTCGTTCGCCGAGTACATGGGCAACCGAGTCACCGCCGACGTCACCCAGTACGCCGACATATGGGTCGACGACTCCTACGCCCGGCGCCAGTGGGGCCTGGTCGCCGATCAACGGCCGAGCACGCACCCGGTCGCGGGCAACGGCGCCGTCGATGCGAGCGCCGCCCTGCAGGACTTCGACGGGATCTCCTACGCCAAGGGGTGCGCGATCCTCAAGCAGATCAACGCCAGCCTCGGCGACGACGTGTTCTTCGAAGGGGTCGTCGACCACTTCGAGAGCCACCGGTTCGGCAACGCCACCATGCACGACCTCTTCGCGAGCTGGGAGCGGGCCGGCGCCGGTGACCTCGGTGACTTCACCGACAACTGGCTCCGCACGGCCGGCCCCGACCGCATCGTGCTCGACCGGGCGACGGGCGTCGTACGCCGGACGCCCCCGGCGGCGCACCCGGCAGACCGGCCCCACCGGATCCGCGCGGCCGTGGCCGGGCCCGACGGCACCTGGACCGACCACGTGCTGGAGATCGACGCTCCCGAGACGCCGTTCGACGCCGGTGACCGTCCGGTGCTACTCGACCCGTACGACGACACCTGGGCACTACTGATCCCCGACAAGCTCACCATGGACGCTCTGGAGTCGCTGCTCCCCGCTGTCGCCGACCCGCAGCTGCGCGCGGGCGCATGGAGCAACATCCGCAGCGCCTTGCACAACGCCGCCGTCGATCCGGTCGACGTACTCGAGGTCGCCGTCCGGAGCCTGCCGGTAGAGGACACCGAGGACACCCGCCGCCGCACGATGGCGTGGCTCCTGGGTTGGGTCGTACCCCTCCAGCCCGACCCGGCCGCGGCCCTCGCCCAGCTCCACGAGGCGGCCCAGGCCCGGCTCGACTCCGCCGCGCCCACCTCGGAGGAGCAGCTGGCCGCCTTCCGGGCGGCCATCGCCACCTGCGCGTCGACCGCTGTTCTCCAGGCGTGGTTGCGTCGCGAGGAGTTGCCCGAGGGCATCGGGCTCGACCTCGACCTCCGCTGGCGGATCCTGGTCCGGCTGGCCACCCTCGGCGCGGTCGACCTCGCCGAGCTCGACCGCCAGCTCGCCGCCGAGCCGACAGCCGTGGCCCGCGTGGGCCACGCAGGCGCCCGGGCTTCGCTTCCTGACCCCGAGGCGAAGGCCTGGGCCTGGTCCTGCTTCACCGGGGAGGTCGACCTGCCCAACTACGAGCTCGAGGCGGTCGGCCTCGGCTTCTGGCGCGGTGGCCAGGCCGAGCTGACGGCGCCGTACGTCGAGCGCTACTTCGCCGACCTCCCGGACACCGTCCACCGGCGCAGTGGCTGGGTGCTCGCAGACGCCGCCGAGCATTTCTTCCCGCGCACCTCGCTGACCCGCGAGACGCTCGCGCGGGCCGAGGCACTCATCGCCGACGGCGATCTCGACCTCTCGATCCGGCGGCGGCTGGTCGACGCGGCCGACGACCTCGGGCGCAAACTGTCGGCGCTCGAGGCGTTCCCACACCGATGAGGGCGCACTCATGAGGAGGGGACGACCAGGACCGACTGTGCGCAGCACCGTGCACGAGTTCGGCACGGACGGGGAACGCCGCCACGACGACCGGCTCGCCACCGAGGAGCCGCTGGAGATCCGCTTGGCGTGGCCCGGCGCCGGTCCGCGCCGCGTGTGGGTGACCATGCGCACCCCCGGCCACGACTTCGAGCTCGCTGCCGGCTGGCTGGTGCACGAGGGATTGGTCACGGCTCCCCCGCGCACCATCGCCTACTGCACCGACGAGGATCTCGCTCCCGAGCAGCAATTCAACGTCGTGACCGTCACGCTGGCCGGACCGCCGAGCCGCGACCCGGGGCATCGGCACGCCGGCTCGGGTTCCTCGGCCTGCGGCGTCTGCGGCAAGGACACGATCGCCGAGGCGCTGGCGGCCCCCGCCGCCGAGCGCTGGACCGGTCCACTGCCCTCCGCCGACGTCGTACGCCGGCTGCCGGACGCGCTTCGCACAGCCCAGGCGGTCTTCGACCGCACTGGAGGGGTGCACGCCGCGGGCCTGGCCACCCCTGAGGGCGACCTGCTCGTCGTTCGCGAAGACGTCGGGCGGCACAACGCCGTCGACAAGGTGACCGGCGCCCGGGTGATGGCCGGCCATTCTCCGGCCGGCGCGGCGCTCGTCGTGAGCGGCCGGGCCGGCTTCGAGCTGGTGCAGAAGGCAGTCGCGGCGGGCACCGGGGCACTGGTCGCCGTCGGCGCACCGACCAGTCTCGCGGTGACCCTGGCCCAGCAGGCCGGACTCGCGCTCTACGGCTTCACCTCGCGCGACCGCACCGTCCGCTATGCGTGATCGGATCCCCTGCGATCCACAGGCTCCGGCGTGGGAAACCATGGGCTGTCGGCGCCGCCACCTACGGTCCTGACATGCGCATCCTCCACACCTCCGACTGGCACCTGGGCCGGTCGTTCCACCGTGAGGGGATGCTCGACCACCAGGCGGCGTACGTCGACCACCTGCTCGACGTCGTCGAGACCGAGCGTGTCGATCTGGTGGTGGTCAGCGGCGACGTCTACGACCGCGCACTCCCCCAGGTCGACGCAGTTGCGCTCGCCGACGAGGCGCTGACCCGGCTGGCCCACTCACGGGCACACGCGGTGCTCACCAGCGGCAACCACGACTCCGCGCGCCGGCTCGGCTTCAGCTCCCGGCTGATCGATGCGGCGGGGGTGTTCATCCGCACCGACGCTGGCGAGGTCGGACGTCCGGTGCTCCTCGACGACGAGCATGGCGCGGTGGCGGTCTACGGCCTTCCCTACCTCGACCCCGACGTCGTGCGCGAGCCCTGGGGGCTGGCCGTGCGCTCCCACGAGGCGGCCCTGGTCGCAGCGATGACCAGGGTGCGTGCGGACCTGCGCGAGCGCGTCGGCACCCGCTCGGTCGTGCTGGCCCACGCCTTCGTCGCCGGGGCGGAGCCGAGCGATTCCGAGCGTGACATCAGCGTCGGAGGGGTCTCGCGGGTGCCGACCGCGGTCTTCGACGGCGTCGACTACGCCGCACTGGGCCACCTGCATGGGCCACACACGCTCACCGACCGGGTCCGATACTCCGGGTCGCCGCTCGCCTACTCCTTCTCGGAGGCGGCGCAGCTCAAGGGCTCCTGGCTGGTGGACCTCGGCGCCGACGGCTTCGCGGGTGCCGAGTTCGTGGAGGCGCCGGTCCCGCGCCCGCTCGCCCGGCTCGAGGGCAGCCTCGAGGAGCTGCTCGGCGACCCGCGGCTCGCGGTCCATGAGCGGTCCTGGGTCGAGGCGACGCTCACCGACGACGCCCGGCCGGGCAATGCCATGGAGCGGCTACGGCGCCGGTTCCCACACGCGCTCGTGCTCCGCTTCGCGCCCAAGACGCAACAGTCCCCGGCGATCCCGATCGCCCACAGCCGCGGACGCAGCGACCACGAGATCGCGCTCGACTTCGTCCGGGAGATGCGCGGCGGCCCGGCCGGTGAGGCCGAGGCGGCGCTGCTGCAGACCGCCTGTGACGCGTGTGCCGAAGACCCGGATGCCGACCGCGTCCTCACCGAGGGTCTGTGGTGAGGCTCCATTCACTCGAGGCGACCGCCTTCGGTCCGTTCTCCGGCACCGTCACCGTCGACTTCGACCGGCTGAGCGAGGCCGGTCTCTTCCTGCTCTCCGGCGCGACCGGCGCGGGCAAGACCAGCGTCCTCGATGCGGTCTGCTTCGCTCTGTACGGCGACGTGCCCGGCGATCGGGCGACCGCCAAGCGGCTACGTGCCGACCTCGCCGCGCCCGACGCCGAGCCGCGGGTGACCGTCGACGCCACGCTGTCCGGGCGCCGTTTCCGGATCACCCGCACGCCCGCCTGGCAGCGACCCAAGCGGCGCGGCTCCGGCACGACACCAGCCCAGGCCTCGGTGCGGGTCGACGAGCGGGTCGGTGGCGCGTGGACCACGCTGGCCACCCGGCTCGACGAGGCGGGCCTCCTGGTCTCGGGGCTCGTCGGGATGAACCTCACCCAGTTCATGCAGGTCGCGATGCTTCCGCAGGGTCGGTTCCAGACCTTTCTGCGCGCCAAGTCCGAGGATCGCCACAAGCTGCTCCACCAGTTGTTCCGCACCGGCCGGTTCGAGGCCGTCGAAGGCTGGCTACGCGACCGCCGGATAGCGCTCCGGCGTGAGGTCGAAACCGCCCACCGCGACCTCGCCGACCTGGTCAGCCGGACCAGCGAAACCGTCGGCGACCCGCTGCCCGAGGGTTGGGAGCCGCACGACCTGACCGCGCCCGCCAGCGACGGCTCGCTCCACGAGTGGGCCACCGGGCTGCGCGACGTAGCGCGCAGCCGGGCCGAGGCCGCGACCTCGACGCTCAGCACGGCCGTGGCCACCGAGGCGGCCGCGCGGCAGGCGCTCACCAACGGACGAGCCCTGGCCGAGCGGCAGGCCGCGCTCGGTGAGGCTCGGGCCCGATCCGCCGCCCTCCGCGCCGAGACGCCGGAGCTGGAGCGGCTCCAGATCGATATCGAGGCCGCGACGCGTGCCGCCGCCGTACGCCCGGTCGCACGGCTGGTCACCCGGGCCGAGCAGGCGCTGGCCGAGGCGCAGCGCTCCACCGCCGAGCTCGATGTCGATCGCGAGGAGCTCCGCTCGCTCGAGCGGGCCGCGACCGAGGCGGCGGCCCGGGTCCAGGCCGCGCTGCCCCGCGAACTCGAGGTCCGCGGTCTGACCACCAGCATCGAGGCCGACGAGGCGCGGCTGGCCGCGCTGCCCGCCCTGGTCCGCGCAGCCACGCTCCACCGCCTGATCGAGGCCGGCGTCAAGCACGCGCGCCTCGCGGCGATGATCACTGCGGCCCGCGAGGTCCATCTGGCCGCCCGGGCGACCGCTCTCGAGGCGGGCGAGGCGCTGCTCGAGCTCCGGCAGGCGCGCATCGAGGGGATGGCTGCCGAGCTGGCCGGTGGCCTCGCCGTAGGCGCGAGCTGCCCGGTCTGCGGCTCGGCCGAACATCCGCACCCCGCAGTCGTGGCCGCTGGCTCACCCGACGCCGCGGCCGAGCGGGCCGCCGCCAAGGCTGTCGACATCGCCAAGGCCGACGAGCACCTCGCCGCCACCGAGCTGCGCGACCTCGAGACCGCGCTCGCTGTCGCGGCGCAGGACATCTCCGATCGCCCGGTCGACCAACTGCGCGCGGAGCTCGCCGAGCTCGGCGTACCCGACGGTTCACCAGACACCGACGAGCTCACCACCGAGCGGGCCAGGCTCGAGGCTGCCCTGGCCACCCGGTGCGCGCAGCGCGACCTGGCCCGCGCCGAGGTGGCCGCCGTCCTGGCCGGCCACGACTCTCCCGACCTGGCGACCCTGCTCCGCTACCACCAGGGCGCCGCCCGCACCGCGGCGGAGGCGGGCCGGGCGCTCGACGCCCTGGCCGACGCGGCCCGGGCGCACGAGGAGGCTGCGGCCTCGCTCGCCGAGGCGCTCACCGAGCACGGTTTCGCCAGCCGTGCTGACGCGGCGGCCGCGGCCCTCCCGCCCGATCAGGTCGAGCGAGCCGTGACCCGGCTGCGCGAACACGACCGCCGACTGGCCTCGGTCACCGCCGTCCTCACGGCGGCCGACGCCGCCGAGGTCGAGGCGGCACCCTCTCCCGACGTCGAGGCGCTGGGCGCTGCCCACGCTGCGGCCCTCCACGAGCTGGGCAGCGCCCGCGCCGTGGCCGAGAGTTGGGCGGCTCGCGCCGTACGGCTCGACGACCTCACCCGTCGGCTCATCGACGCGCTGGCCCAGTGGCAGCCGCGTCACGACGAGTGGCGCCTGACCGCCGAGCTTTCGGCGTTCTGCGAGGGCAAGTCGGCCGACAACCGGCTGCAGATGCGGCTCTCGGCCTACGTCCTGGCCTACCGTCTCTCTCAGGTGGTCGCGGCGGCCAACGAGCGGCTGGCGGGGATGAGCGACCAGCGCTACACCCTCGAGCACACCGGCCGAGCCGGAGCCGGAGAGACGCGTGGCGGGCTCAGCCTGCTGGTTCGCGACGACTGGTCCGGCGAGTCCCGCGACCCGGCCACGCTCTCCGGCGGCGAGACGTTCGTCGTCTCGCTCGCACTGGCCCTCGGCCTCGCCGACGTGATCACCCAGGAGGCGGGCGGCGCCGACCTCGACACGCTGTTCGTCGACGAGGGGTTCGGCTCCCTCGACGCCGACACCCTCGACGACGTCCTCGACACCCTGGACGCTCTCCGCGACGGTGGCCGGGTCGTGGGGGTGGTCAGCCACGTCGCCGAGATGCGTGATCGCATCCCCTGCCAGCTCGTGGTGACCAAGGCGCGCGGCGGATCCACGCTGTCGGTGCGGGGCTGATGCGGGGCTAGATTTGTCGGCATGGCATTCGGGAGCGCCGACTCGTACGCCCGTTTCATGGGCCGGTTCTCCGAACCGCTGGCCCCGCTCTTCGCCGACGTGCTGACGGAGTTCGACGGCCGACTGCTCGACGTCGGCTGCGGTCCTGGCGTCCTGACCGCCGAACTGGTCGGCCGCTACGGCGCCGCGCGCGTCGACGCGATCGACCCGACCCCCGGCTTCGTGGCAGCGGCTCGCAACCGGCTTCCGGAGGTCGACATCCGTGAAGGGACGGCGGAGGAGTTGCCGTACGCCGACGACACCTACGGCGCGGCGTACGCCCAGCTCGTCGTCCACTTCATGAAGGATCCGGTCCGCGGTCTGGCCGAGATGGCCCGCGTCACCGCTCCCGGTGGACCGGTCGCCGCATGCGTGTGGGACCACGGCGGCGGCCGTGGGCCGCTCTCACCGTTCTGGTCCGTGGTCGCGGAGTTCGATCCGGCCGAGACCCGTGAGCTGAACTCGGCTGGCTCGCGGGCCGGCGACCTGGCGCGGCTGTTCGGCGAGGCGGGGTTGGTCGACGTGATCGACGGCGAACTCTCGGTGACGATCCACCTCGACTCGTTCGACGAGTGGTGGGCGCCCTACGAGGAGCGGGTCGGGACGGTCGGCGACTACCTGTCGACCCGCACCCCCGCCCAGGTCACCGAACTCCGCGACCGCTGCCACGCCCAGCTGGGTGACGGCCCCTTCGACCTGACTGCCGTCGCCTGGACCGCCACCGGTCGCTCACCGCAGGGATAGTCCGTGACGTTTGTGTGGGTGCACCCGTGGTCGCACCCACACAACCGTCACGGACTATCCCGATCTGGTCGCGGTCCAGTCGCTCAGGTCCAACCCCCACTCAGATTCGAGGCGGGCGAGCTGGGGGCGGTACATCGTCTGCAACGAGGCCTGGAGTCCCTCCGGCCAGTCCCAGTCGGCACGGCTGCTCGAGCCTGACGCCTCGTCGACGTGGGCCAGGGGCGCCGGGTCGAGGCCGAGGCGGCGCCACACGTCGTCGACGGCGGGCTGCGGGTCGCGGCGCACCCTTTCGTAGACCATCACGACCATCCGTTCCCGGCCCACCGCGCCCGCCCATGCGGCGAGCTGGTCGGCGTAGAAGCCGGTGAAGGTCTGCACGGTGATCGGCACCGGGTAGGGCCAGGGCGACGGTTTGCCGGCGGCGGCCCGCGTGGCGGCCAGCCGCATCGCGGACCGGAACCGCTCGACGGGATCGCGCAGCAACACCAGGACGGGTGCCCCGGGGACCAGCCGTGCCGCGACGGCCGGCACCGAGGCGTGCCGGAGGTACTGCGGCGTCCACTCGCCGCGGCGTACGCCGTCGGCAGGGAACAGAGCGAGATAGTCGGACGCAGGCACGACGCCGTCGGCCACCTTGTGGAGCAGGTGCTGCTCCTTCTTGTCGTTCGTCCCCAGCCCGACAGCCGGGTGCTGGGTGAGCAGGTCGGTGAACCAGGTGGTCCCGCTCCGCTGGGCACCGATACCGAGCCACGCCGGGCCGGGAACTGACATGTCGCCAACCCTATGGTGCGTCTAGTGTCGCGTGTCGGAAGTTGTTGAACGGTTGGCGTGCTCAAGGTGCGCGCATCGCGAGGCGCCGGAACGACGCTCTACCCGTACGTCCAGCGAGTTTCGGCAACGAAGCGAGGTGCGTGGCTTCAGTGCGCGAAGCGCACAAGAACTTTCGACACGTGGCACTAGGTTGGGGCCCATGCCGGAGATCGACCCGAGCTTCACCGCGCTCCCCTACCGCGAACTCGGCGCGGTCGCGCTGGGCCGAGCGCAAGAGCTCGGCGCCAGCCATGCCGACTTCCGCTTCGAGCGGCTGCGCCATCAGCAGCTCGGCGTCCGCGACGGCGTCCTCCAGACGGCGCTCGACGCGGACGACGTCGGGTTCGCAGTCCGAGTCATCCACCGCGGCGCGTGGGGCTTCGCCTCCGGAGTGGTGCTCACGGCCGACGAGGCCCGCCGCGTCGCCGAGACCGCGATCGCGGTCGCCGAGGTCGCCGCCGAGATGACCAGCACTCCGGTCGAGATCGCCCCGGAGCCCGTCTACGCCGACGTCACCTGGGTCTCGTCGTACGACGTCAACCCGTTCGACCTGTCGATCGCCGAGAAGGCCGCCCAACTCATCGACTGGACCGAGCGACTCCGCCAGGGCGCCGCCGTCGACCACGCCACGGCCTCGGTCGGTCAGGTGATGGAGAACAAGTACTACGCCGACCTCGCCGGCACGGTCACGACCCAGCAACGGGTGCGGGTCGACCCGGAGGCCTCCGCGATGGGCGCCGGCGCGGACACCTTCGACTCGATGCGGACCATCGCCTTCCCAGTCGGCCGCGGTTGGGAGTACCTCACCGACAGCAGCCTCTACGACTGGGACGCCGAGCTCGACGAGATCCCGGAACTGCTGGCCGAGAAGCTCAAGGCGCCGAGCATCGAGGCCGGCCGCTACGACCTGGTCATCCACCCCTCGAACCTGTGGCTGACCATCCACGAGTCGATCGGTCATGCGACCGAGCTGGACCGGGCGCTCGGCTACGAAGCCAACTACGCCGGCACGTCGTTCGCGACCTACGACCAGCTCGGCACACTGCAGTACGGCTCCGGAGTCATGAACGTCACCGGCGACCGCACCGTCGAGCACGGCCTCTCCACCATCGGGTACGACGACGAAGGGGTGCAGACCCAGAGCTGGGACATCATCCGCAACGGCGTCCTGGTCGGCTACCAGCTCGACCGCGCGATGGGGCAGATGAAGCCCGAGCTGAACGGCGGGAGGTCCAACGGCTGCGCGTACGCCGACTCCTCGGGTCACATCCCGATCCAGCGGATGGCCAACGTCTCGCTGCAACCGGCCGCGGACGGCCCCTCGACCGAGGAGTTGATCGGTCGCGTGGAGCACGGGCTCTACATCCTCGGTGATCGCAGCTGGTCGATCGACATGCAACGGTTCAACTTCCAGTTCACCGGCCAGCGATTCTACAAGATCACCAACGGTCAATTGACGGGACAGGTACGCGACGCCGCCTACCAAGCCACGACCACCGACTTCTGGGGCGCGATGGAGGCGGTCGGCGGGCCGCAGACCTGGCAGCTGGGCGGGGCCTCCAACTGCGGCAAGGCCCAGCCCGGTCAGGTCGCCCCCGTCAGCCACGGGTGTCCGACCTCGCTGTTCCGTGACATCCGCATCCTCAACACGACCGAGGAGTCCGGACGATGACCCCCAGCAGCCCCGCCGTCAGCCCCCAGAGCCTGGTGGAGCACGCGTTGGCCGCCTCCATGGCCGACGACTGCGTCACGATCGTGCGTGACTCGACGAGTGCCAACCTCCGCTGGGCCAACAACACACTCACCACCAATGGGGTGATGCACGGCGTCCACGTGAGCGTCGTGTCGTTCGTCCATCAGGCCGGTGGGATCAGCGTGGGCTCGGTGAGCGGCAGCGCCACCACCCAGGCCGAGGTCGACGAACTGGTACGTGCGGCCGACGCTGCGGCGCGCAACGCCGCACCGGCCGAGGATGCCGGCGAACTGCTGGGCGACCGCGTCTCGCCCGACTGGTCCGACGAGCCGGGAAGCACCAGCATCCACGTGTACGACGACGTGGCCCCGGCCCTCGGCGAGGCGTTCGGCCGGGCCGGTGGTGGCGGCCGGGTGCTCTACGGCTTCGTCAACCACGAGGTGACCACCACCTACCTCGGGTCCACCCGAGGGCTGCGGCTGCGCCACGTCCAGCCGACGGGTCACTTCGGGTGCACCGGCAAGACCGCCGACCTGTCGACCAGCGCCTGGGTCGGCCGGGCAACTCGTGACTTCAGCGACATCGATCCGCTCGCGGCCGAGGAGGAGCTGGCCCAGCGGCTGGCCTGGGGGCGGCGCAAGGTCGACCTCGAGGCGGGCCGGTACGACACGATCCTGCCGCCGACCGCGTTGGCCGATCTGATGATCTACGCCTACTGGGTCGCCGACGCCCGATCGGCCTGGGAGGGCCAGTCGGTCTACAGCCGCCGGCCCACCGGCACCCGGATCGGGGAGGACGTCGTCCGCCCCGAGGTCACGCTCTTCTCCGACCCGCACTACTCCGGGCTGCAGTGCGCGCCGTTCACGGTGTCGGCGGCCTCCGGCAACGACACCTCGGTCTTCGACAACGGGCTGGAGCTAGGGCGCACCGACTGGATCCGCGGTGGCGAGCTGACTGCGCTGCGCCAGACTCGGCACACCGCGGCCATGACGAGCCAGCCGGCCACCCCGAGCATCGACAATCTCGTGCTCGAGGTCGACGGAGCGTCCGGCTCGGTCGACGACCTGGTGGCCGGCACCGAGCGCGGGCTGCTGCTGACCTGCATGTGGTACATCCGCGAGGTCGATCCGCAGACCTTCCTGCTCACCGGGCTCACCAGAGACGGCGTCTACCTGGTCGAGAACGGCGAGATCACCGGCGCGGTCAACAACTTCCGCTGGAACGAGAGCCCGATCGACCTGCTCCGCCGGTTCACCCACGCCTCCGCGACAGTCCCCAGCTTCAGCCGGGAGTGGGGCGACGATT
>DOWL01000250.1:14604-17482 GCA_003519585.1 Nocardioides sp.
GCGGGTGCCGGAGTTCAATATGTCGAGCGTGTCGCCGGCCCAGTAACCGCATACGGGCGCCTGATCGGCGTACTTTCGTGGCATGAGCGCAACGACGGATCACGGAACCGAGCCGGTGCAGGCCGAGCGCGAGACCGAGCCGACGCAGGTCCACCCGCTCGACGACGAGCCCACCTCGGTCGCCGAGCCGGAGCCCGTACCGTCGCCCCGCGGGCGCGGGTTGGGGCTCAACCGGCACCTCGGCAGCGTGCTGCTCTCCTTCCTGGCCGTGCTGGGCGCCTACGGCGCCCTCGACTACGGCTTCTACCGCGCCTACACCGACGCGCAGGCCGGGCGTGACCTCGGCTCGCTGCCCCAGGCGACGATGATCGCCCTGGGTGCGGCCGGCGCCTGTCTGCTCGTTGCTGCCGCGGCTGGCCGGATTTCGGGTCTCGGCCCGCTCTTGGCCGGTCTGGTGCTCGGCGCCGCCCCCGCTGCCTGGGTCTTCCTCGACTTCCCCTCCTACGTCAGCCGCCTCGACGACGTGCCCGAGCTGTGGGATCACACGACCTTCGGCCTCTCCTACGTCTCTTTCGCCCTCTACCCCGTCGTCGCCGGGCTCCTTCTCGGCGCCGCGATCGCGGGCCGCTGGCGGCGCAGGCCAGTCACCACCTGACCGAGTTCAGCTTTCGCCAAGCGCGCCGCCCCGCCTTGAGTTGGCTGGCCTCGCGGACTTCCTCGAGCGCATGCAGTCGGCCGAGTGTGAAGGCGCTGTCGCCGGTGCGCAGCGCCTCCGAAGCCAGGGTCACCAACCACTCGCGGGCCGCGACTCCGTCCTGCCGGTCACCGAGGACCTCGGTCATGAGTTCGGCCGCCTCCCGCGGCCGGGTGGCCTGCTTGCCCCAGGCCGGTTCGAGCAACTCATATGCGTACCGGAGTCGCTTGGCCGCCTTCCGCACCTCGTGGGGGTCGCGGTCGCGCCGGACCCGGTGACGCACGCGCTTGCCATCGGCGTGGACCAGCCCGGGTAGGACGTGGTCGGCCCGCTTCTCGGCCCGCCGGGTCCAGGGCGGCTCGGCGACCAGCTGCTCGAGCGCCGTACGCAGGTCGAGGTAGCGGCGCGACCTGAGCACCGCGAGCACCTGGGCATGCTCGTGCGCCGCGACATCGGCGGCCTTGCGCTCGAGGAGGCGCCGCGCGGTCTCCACTCCTGGCTCGGGAACTTCGCTCGCGAGCAGGTCGAGCAGACGCTCGAGCACCACCTCACCGTCGCGGGCCGGACCCAGCGACCGCGCGAGCCACCTCAGCTCCTCACGGATCGGATCGGTGCGGTCGCGATCGACCAACGGACGGTACGTCGCCAGCGCAGCGCGGAGCCGCCGGCACGCCTTGCGCATCCCGTGGACGCCACCCTCGGCCCCCACTCGGGCGAGCGGGTCGAGCAGCTCCAGCTCGTGGACCTGGTCGACCAGCCAGTGATGGAGGTGCAGCCCGGCCGGCCCCTTCTTCCTGGCCCGGGGCAGCACCACGGCTGCCGGGGGTGCACCGACCACGTGCGCGAGCCGCTGCCGCTCCTCGCCGCGCTCGACGCCTTCGGTCGCGAACAGCTCCTCGACGTCGTCGAGCAGGTCGCGGTCGCCGTCCACGAGCTCGACGTCCCACTCCCGCCAGCGGACCGGTTCTCCGCCCAGCTGGGCGGGCCGGGCCAGGATGCGGTCACCGACGAGCTCGGCGAGCGTGCGGCCATCGGTCGCGGTCAGCCGCCAGCTCGTCCGTCTCGTCTGGATCCGCGCCACCGGCGCCACCGCGATCCCGCGCGTCCAGCCCAGCACGAGATCCAGCACGTGGTCCGGCGGGTGCTGCGCGCCAACGCCGGCCGGGGCGCGCAGCTCGGCTCCGCCGTCCGGGAGCTCCAGGGGCAGCGTGAGCCGCCAGCCCTCGTCGTCGCCGCCGGTACGGCGGCACAGCGTGGCGCTCGCGCGCAGCAGGGCGTGCGAAGGCGTGTCGAAGTACGTCGTATCGAGCTCGACCGAGTCGGCACGCTCCACCGCGTGGACGCCGTCGAGCTCGGTGAGGTCCGGCGCAGGGTGGTCGTCGGTCACAGGCGAACCGTATCCACCTCTGGGAGGCCGATGCGGCGCGTGCTCTATTCCTCGAACGCCTCGGGTGGCGGGCAGGCGCAGACCAGGTTGCGGTCGCCGTAGGCCTGGTCGATCCGGGAGACCGGCGGCCAGTACTTGTCGACGTCCACGCCGGCCGGGAAGACCGCCAGGTCGCGGTCGTACGCGCGGTCCCAGTCGCCTGCCAGGGCCCGGGTCGTATGGGGTGCGCCGCGCAGCGGTGACTCCTCCGCGCTCCATTCGCCCGCGGCCACCCGATCGATCTCGGCCTTGATCGCAATCATCGCCTCGCAGAACCGGTCGATCTCGGCCAGGTCCTCCGACTCGGTCGGCTCGACCATGAGGGTGCCTGCGACCGGGAACGACATGGTCGGGGCATGGAAGCCGTAGTCGATGAGCCTCTTGGCTACGTCGTCGACCGTCACGTCGGTGTCCTTGGTCAGCCCGCGAACGTCGAGGATGCACTCGTGGGCGACCAGCCCGCTGTGGCCGCGGTAGAGGACCGGGAAGTGCTCGCCCAGCCGCGCGGCGACGTAGTTGGCGCTGAGCACCGCGGCCGCGGTGGCCTTGGTCAGTCCCGCGCCGCCCATCAGCCGGACGTAGGCCCACGAGATCGGCAGGATGCCGGCCGAGCCGTACGGCGCCGCGCTGATCGCGCCGATGCCGTCGCGCTGGGCGGCGTCGGGATGCATGCCGTGCGAAGGGAGGTAGGGGGCGAGGTGCTCGCGCACCGCGACCGGACCGACGCCGGGGCCGCCGCCGCCGTGCGGGATGCAGAA
>DOWL01000250.1:17592-28675 GCA_003519585.1 Nocardioides sp.
AGGTTGAGGTGCGAGACGTCGCCGCCGAACTCGCCCGGCTTGGCGAAGCCCAGCAGGGCGTTGAGGTTGGCGCCGTCGACGTAGACCTGACCGCCGTACTCGTGGACGATCCGGCACAGCTCGGTGATGCCGTCCTCGTAGGCACCGTGCGTCGACGGATAGGTGACCATGATCGCCGCCAGGTCGTCGGCGTGCGCCGCGCACTGGGTGCGCAGGTCGTCGAGGTCGACGGCGCCGTTGTCGGCGGCCTTCACGACCACGACCCGCATGCCGGCCATCACCGCGGAGGCGGCGTTGGTGCCGTGCGCGCTGCTCGGGATCAGGCAGACGTCGCGGCCGGTGCCGCCGTTCGCGCGGTGGAAGGCACGGATCGCCAACAGGCCGGCGAGTTCGCCCTGCGACCCGGCGTTGGGCTGGATGGAGACGCGGTCGTAGCCGGTCACCTCGGCCAGCCAGCCCTCGAGTTGAGCGACCAGCCGGTGGTAGCCGGCGGCGTCCTCGGCGGGCACGAACGGGTGCAGGTCGGCGAAGCCCGGCAGGCTGACCGGCTCCATCTCGGTCGTCGCGTTGAGCTTCATCGTGCACGAGCCGAGCGGGATCATGCCGCGGTCGAGAGCGTAGTCGCGTGCTGAGAGCCGGCGCAGGTAGCGCAGCATCTGGGTCTCGGAGCGGTGGGTGTTGAACACCTCGTGCTCGAGGAACGGCGTCCGGCGGACCAGCTCGACCGGCAGCGCGTCGGGGGTGCGGGTGTCGATGTCCTCGAGGTCGACCAAGCCGTCGGCCTCGACCCCGAACGCGTGCAGCACCGTCGCGAGCGTGGCGAACCCGGTGCGCTCGGAGCAGGAGACCCCGACGTGGTCGGCGTCGACCAGCCTCAGGTGTACGCCGGAGTCCCGGGCAGCAGCGACGACCTCCGCGGCCCGACCCGGCACCCGCGCGAGCACCGTGTCGAAGAACGCGCCGTGGACCACCTCGACGCCCGCCTCGCGCAACGCTCCGGCGAACACCGCGGCGGAGCGGTGCGTGCGACGGGCGATGGTGCGCAGTCCGTCGGGACCGTGGTAGACGGCGTACATGCTCGCGACCACCGCGAGGAGGACCTGCGCGGTGCAGATGTTGGACGTGGCCTTGTCACGACGGATGTGCTGCTCGCGGGTCTGCAGCGCGAGCCGGTAGGCGGGTCGGCCCTCGGCGTCGACGCTCACCCCGACCAGCCGGCCGGGGAGGTGCCGTTCGAGCCCCGCGGCGACCGACATGTAGCCCGCGTGCGGACCGCCGTAGAACAACGGGACGCCGAACCGCTGGCTCGAACCGACCACCACGTCGGCGCCGAGCTCGCCCGGCGACTCGAGCAGCGTGAGAGCGAGCAGATCGGCCGCGACGACGAGCTTGCCGCCGCGAGCGGAGACGTCTTCGGCGAGCTCCCGCGGGTCGAGGATCCGGCCGGAGGCCCCGGGGTATTGGAGGAGCACGCCGCAGACGTCGCCGTCCGGTACGCCCTCGGCGAGGTCGGCGACCACCACCTCGATGCCCATCGCCTCGGCGCGGGTGCGGACCACCTCGATGGTCTGGGGCAGCGCATCGGAGTCGACGACGAACGCGCCGGGGGCCTTCCCCCGCTTGGAACTGGGGAGTGCGCGACGTACGAGGGTCATCGCCTCGGCCACCGCGGTGCCTTCGTCGAGCAGGCTCGCGTTGGCGGTGGGCAGCCCGGTCAGGTCCGAGATGACGGTCTGGAAGTTGATCAGCGCCTCCAGCCGACCCTGCGAGATCTCAGGCTGGTACGGCGTGTAGGCGGTGTACCAGCTCGGGTCCTCGAGGACGTTGCGGCGGATGACCGGCGGCGTGATCGTCGCGTGGTAGCCCAGGCCGATCATCGGCTCGCCCGGTGTGTTCTCGGCGGCGATCTCTCGCAGCTCGCGCGCCACGGCATCCTCGCTGCGGGCCAGAGGCAGCTCCAGCTCGCCGGACGTCCGGATGCCGCTCGGCACCGCAGCCTCCATCAACGCATCGAGGGAGGCGAAGCCGAGCGTGGCGAGCATCGCGTCGATGTCGTCGGTGGACAGGCCGATGTGCCGGTCGACGAAGGGCAGTGCGGACTCGAGCTCGGTGAGCGAGGGGTGGTCTGACACCGGGTGGGCTCCTCAGAACGGGACGATCTGGTCTGCCCTCCCCCTCTGTCACCGTGCCGGGCTGTGGGTGCCGGAGCTTCAGAGTTGCCTGACCCGCGCGGTCCTGGCGCCTGAGAGGTTCCGGGGAGGATTTGCCCCTTCGGCGCTCCGGCCGGTGGTAGCGCCGGAGACTCTCCCGTGCGGGATGGTCAGCACCGTCATGGTACCCAGCGGTGCTGGCATACCACGACACGACGAGCCGTTGCGGTCACCGGATATCCGGGGACCACTGAGCTTCTGTGGCGAGATCTTGGCGTAGAAGGCGGATGGGTCACCGGATGTCCGGTGACCCATCCATCAAGAAATCAGCCCAGGCTCAGCCGACGGAGCGGGCGGCGCGGCGAGCCGCGAGCTCGTCGCCGGGCGTCGGCGCGGCGTCCTCGGCCGTCCGCTCGCTGGGCAACTCGGCGAGGGTGCCCTCGATCTCGCGCCAGACGCCGCCGATGGCGATGCCGAAGACACCCTGGCCGCCCTGGAGCAGGTCGATGACCTCGTCGTTGCTGGTGCACTCGTAGACCGAGGCGCCGTCGCTCATCAGGGTTACGCGGGTCAGGTCGTCGGTGCCCCGCTCGCGCAGGTGCTGGACCGCCGTACGGATCTGCTGCAGAGAGATGCCGGCGTCGAGGAGCCGCTTGATGACCTTGAGGATGAGGATGTCGCGGAAGGAGTAGAGGCGCTGCGAGCCGGAGCCCTTGGCGCCACGCACGGTGGGCTCGACCAGACCGGTGCGCGCCCAGTAGTCGAGCTGCCGGTAGGTGATCCCAGCCGCGTTGCACGCGGTCGGCCCGCGGTAGCCGAGGTCGCTCGGCAGCGGCGAGACGTCGTCGGTGAACAGCAGCCCTTGCTCTTCGGCCGCTTCGGTGGCCAACTCCGCATCGACGGAGTCACGCAGCTCGGCGGTCTTGTCCTGCTCGTTCACGCGTTCTCCTCAGCGGGGTCTCGTCCTCATCAGGGTAGTGCGCCTGCGTCACATCTGTGGAACTACAACGAGGACAGTTCACGGTACGGCGGGCCATCGGACGGGTCAACGACCGTCACACCGCGTGTCTCACCCTCAAGTAGAGCCTGAGGGTTCAGCCGACTCCGGGCTGGAGCGGCTTCGCCAACCCGGGAGCGAGCGCAGCGACCCGGTCTTTCGCGGCTGAAGCCGCGCGCCCGGCGAAATTCGCTGGGGTATCAATTCAGTGCGCGTCGAAGTCCTCGGGTGTCACCTGGTCGAGGAACTCGCGGAACCGCTCGACCTCGTCCTCCTGCTCGGCGGGTACGGCGAGGCCGGCCTCGTCGAGGACCTCCTCGGCGCAGAAGATCCGCGAGCCGGTGCGCAGGGCGAGCGCGATGGAGTCGGAGGGGCGAGCGCTCACCTCGGCGCCGGAGCCGAAGACCAGGGTGGCGAAGAAGACGCCGTCCTTGACCTCGGTGATCCGGACCTCGTCGAGCTGGTTGCCGGTCGCCTCGAGGACGTCCTTGAGGAGGTCGTGGGTCAGCGGCCGGGGCGGCACCACGCCCTGCTGTGCGAAGGCGATCGCCGTCGCCTCCACCGCGCCGATCCAGATCGGCAGGTAGCGCTCGCCCGACACCTCGCGCAGCAGCACGATCGGCTGGTTCGACGGCATCTCGACCCGGACGCCCATGACATCCACTTCGCGCACGACTTCACCCTACTCCGGGCTCATCGAGCCGTTCGATGGCGCTTCCGATGTCGGCACTCCTACAGCAGGTCCTGTTACCCGGTGGCTCCTGAACGCTCACCTGCCCACCTGTCAGAGCCGACGTAGCCCCGTCCGCACCAACGTCGCATGCATCCGCACCGCCAGCGCCGCGAACTGCGAGACGACGTCGTCTCGCCGGGCCGCGGCGGCCGGGTCGGAGGCGCGGCGCGTGGGGGCGGCGATCTGCTCGACGAGCCCGACCTCCCGGTCGGCGGCGGTCTTGAAGGCGCGCAGGTGGCGTGGCTCGAGGCCGAAGTCGGCCAGCTCGCGCGCGGTCGTACAGATGACCAACGCGTCGGAGTCGTAGTGGCCGGTGCCCTTCCGGGCGATGACCAGGCCGTACTGCTCCAACTCGGCGAGCAACTCCTCGGGGATCTCGGCGATCTTGAGCAGCTCGCGGCGCGAGAGGCGGAGGTCGTCATGGCGGCGGAACGACTCGGGCGAGGGCAGCCCGTCCGCCGAGAGCGCCACGTCGGGGACGGTCGGGGTCAGGTCGACCAGCGGCGGAGGCTCGAGCCCGCGGTCGATGGCGTCGAGGATCTCCACGATCCGCGCCAGCGGCTGGTGGTGGTCGCGCTGGAGCACCAGCGCGTAGCGCAGCCGTTCGACGTCGGCGTGGGAGAACTTGCGGTAGCCCGACGAAGTGCGGTGGGGGGTGACGATCCCCTTCTCCTCCAGGAACCGGATCTTGGGGATGGAGATCGTCGGGAAGTCCTCGTGCAGCAGGTCGAGCACTTCACCGATGTTGATCCGGCCGCCCTCGGCCGAAGCCGCGGACGCCGTGGACTCGCTGGCCATGCGCCGCTCAGTGGCCTTCGTGGCCGGAGAAGAAGACCAGGCGGTACTTGCCGATCTGGACCTCGTCGCTGTCAGTGAGCTGCACGGTGTCGATGCGGTCGCGGTTGACGTAGGTGCCGTTGAGCGACCCCACGTCGGAGACCGTGAAGGTGTCGCCGGTGCGGTGGAACTCGGCGTGCTGGCGCGAGACGGTCACGTCGTCGAGGAAGATCTCGCTGTCGGGATGCCGACCCGCGCGTACGACGTCCTCGTCGAGGAGGAACCGGGAACCCGACCCGGGTCCGCGCTGGACGACCAGCAGCGCGTGACCCGACGGCAGGGCGTCGACGGCGGCCGCGTCGACGGGGTTGAGCGCACGCTCGCCGGTCTCGGTCTTGCTCGGGTCACCCGCTCCGCCGAGCTGGATCGTGGCGGTCGACTCCCCCACCGGCTCACCTGGCACGACCGGCGTGGTCGTGGTCGGCGCGTCCTGGGAAGGCGTGACCAGCCGGGCCCCGCACTGCGAGCAGAACCGGGCGTCGTCGGGATTCTTGTGTCCGCAGTTGGTGCAGAAAGGCACCGCGTGCTCCCTCCGTGGTGGTCCGGCGTGCTGGTGCGTCGTACGGGGCCGGCGTCCGGGCCCGGTGGTCACGTCCACCGGGCTCGAACCCTCAGGTTGAGGGTGAGATCGTCGGTGCCAGCGAACCTATCAGCCGCCCGCGGCGGATCAAGGGGGAATGCCCCGGGCTAACCAAGGGAGGCTTGGTAGGCGGCCGCGTCGAGCAGCCCGTCGAGCTGCGAGGGGTCGCTGGGCACGATCTCGAAGAGCCAGCCGCCGCCGTACGGGTCGTTGTTGACCAGCTCGGGTGTGGCATCGAGCGCCTCGTTGCGGGCCACGATCTCGCCGGAGACCGGGGCGTAGACGTCGCTGACCGACTTGGTCGACTCGAGTTCACCGCAGGTGCTGCCGGCCTCGACCTGGTCGCCGAGCTCGGGCAGGGAGACGTAGACGATGTCGCCGAGCTGGTCCTGGGCGAAGTGGGTGATCCCGACGCGCACCGAGCCCTCGTGCTCCCCGGGGCGGCGCAGCCACTCGTGCTCGGTGGTGTAGGTCAGGTCGTCGGGATACACGCGGAACTCCTCGTGGGGGTGCGAAGTGGTGGACGAACGGTTCTGAACGTTACTGCTGGGGTCGTGCGACGTCAGCCTCGACCGGCTCCCGGGTGGTCTCGATGTCGACGACGCTCCGCTCCTCGAAGGTCAACTCGGCGCCGTCATCCTCGGCGAACTGGTCCTGAGGGCCATCGGGGAAGCGCAATGCGGCGACCAGAGCGTCCGGCGGACCGATCACGTCGACCGTGAACGGCGCTTCGAGCAGCGTCCCGTCCACGAGCAGACCGCCCGTGCCGTCATCGAACGACGTCTGGGCGATCACCCGGACCTCGCCGTTGATCTGCATCGCCTCGGCGCCCGCGGTGCGCAACGCCTGGATCATGTCGAGGAACGGTCCCACGTCGACCTGTCCCTCTACCTCTTTGATCGTGATGGTGACCCCGGGCCCGCGGACCGGCACGGTGCCCGCAAGCACGCTCAGCGCCTGCTGCTGCTGGCGAGCCAGGTCGAGTGCGGCCTGCCGGGCGCTGGTGTCGGAGCGGAGGTCGTCGCGGGTCGATTCGAGCTGCTGGATCTGGGCTTCCGCACGCTGAGTGCTGCCGGCCAGGCCGTTGAGGATGTCGATCAGGTCCTGCTCGCGCAGGCCCGCATAGGTGTCGTCGACCTGGTTGGTGCGCACCTGGGTCACCCCGGCGAAGCCGACCAGCGCCAGGAGTACCGCGACCACCACCTGCCCGCGGGTCGGCTTGGCGAATGCGCGCCAGAGTCGACTTCGGCCGTCCTCGCGGTTGGGTGGCGTGCTCACCGGCTGGTCGCGTTCCCCGTGGCTCTCCGAGGGCGGCGGGTTGGCACCGGCGTCCTGGTCAAGCATGGAAGAGGTGCCTCCGGATCGCGGCGACGTTGGAGAAGATCCGGATCCCGAGCACGACGATCACGCCGGTGGACAGTTGGCCGCCGACCCCGAGCTTGTCGCCGAGGAAGACGATGCCCGAGGCGATGATGACGTTGCTGGCGAAGGAGATCACGAAGACCTTGTCGTCGAAGATCCCGTCGAGATAGGCACGGAACCCGCCGAAGACGGCGTCGAGCGCCGCCACGACCGCGATCGGGAGGTAGGGGTCGAGCGCGAGGGGTACGTCGGGACGCAGCACCAGCCCGAGCACGATGCCGAACAGCAGGCCGAACGCGGCGATCACAGCACGTCCTCCTGGTTGTCGGGGCGTCCCCCACCGGCCTGCTCGACGTACCGCAGCCGACGCAGGGTGTCCGGGGCGGACGGGAGCTGGAGCTCGGACTCATTCTGCCTGGCGACCTGGAAGCCGAACTGATCGGCCAGCGATGCGAACTGTTGGCCGGTGGTGGTGGCGTCGAGCCGTGCCCCCAGCCCGGAGTCACCGATCGCGGAGACGACGTACGGCGGGGTCAGCGGGCCGCGGTTGACCTGGATGGCGATGTTGGACTGGGCGATGGCCGAGAGTGCGGTCAGCCGGCGCCCGTTGATGGCGATCGCCTCGGCACCGGCACCCCAGAGGCCGTTGACCAACCGGCGCAGGTCGGTGGCCCGGACCCGTCCGTCGGCGCTCTGGTCGGGGTTGTCGGAGACGGTGATCCGGACTCCCGGCCCGGTGACCGGCACGTAGCCCGTGCTCAGCTCGAGTGCGCGTAGGTCGGCCGTGGCATCGGCCTCGACGCCGCGCGCCCGAGCGTTGCTGTCCCGGAGCTCGGCGTTGGTCTGCTGCAGCGCGTCGACCCGCTCGTCGAGCGTTGCGACCTCGGCCTTGCGTTCGGCGATCCGGTCGATCAGGGCGTCCCGGCCGGCTTCCTGGACGTCGGCGTTGCGAGCGGTCTGTACGGCGGCCAGCGCAATCAGCAGCCCGAACACCGCCGTCGCGATCGCCGCTCCACGCAGACCGGAGCCGCGAGGACTGGTAGGCCCGTCGGCGGCGGCCGCCCGGCGTTGGGCGGCATGCACGTAGTCCTCGTCGAGGGCATCGCGAGTCACCAAGGTGAGCAGCGGCATCGTCACCCGGTCGGGCAGTCCGGCGAGCTCTCGCTCCTGCTCGGTCGGGCTGCTCGTCGGGCTGCTCGTCGGGCTGC
The DNA here is from genome assembly GCA_003519585.1 of Nocardioides sp. Classification (GTDB taxonomy): domain Bacteria; phylum Actinomycetota; class Actinomycetes; order Propionibacteriales; family Nocardioidaceae; genus Nocardioides. The sequence goes on from DOWL01000250.1 coordinate 25,460, forward strand.
TCGTGGGCGCGGACACGGTCACGCCTCCTGCGCCGAGGCCGCGCGTGGTTCGGTGGTGGCGAGCAGCTTGCGCACCTGCCAGGCATAGAGGATCCCGGCCCACCAGTAGAGGCCGACGCCCCAGATGGCGAACGCCCAGCCGAAGACCTCGGCCAGCCGGGCCACGGTCCCGTCACCGTCGCCCAGCAGCAGCAGCGGGAAGGCATAGAGCAGATTGAACGTCGCCGCCTTGCCCAGGAAGTGGACCGGCAACGAGCTGTAGCCGCGAGTGCGGAGCAGCGGGACCAGCCCCCACATCAGCAGGTCGCGCAGCGGCAGCGAGATCGCGAGCCACCACGGGATCACGTCCCGCAGGGCGAGCCCGATCACGACGGCGAGGATGTAGAGCCGGTCGGCGACGGGGTCGAGGATCTGACCGACCACGGTCTGCTGGTCGAGCCTGCGGGCCAGCCAGCCGTCGGCGTAGTCGGTGGCGCCGGAGATGGCGAGGACCACCAGCGCCCATCCGTCGGCCTCCGGCCCCAGCACCAGCCACAGGAAGAGGGGTACGCCGGCCAACCGGACCATGCTCAGCAGGTTCGGGATCGTCCAGACGCGCGTGTCGCGTGTCGTGTCGCTGCCCACCTCTACCCTGCTTCTCGCTCGCCGCTCGGTTGAACAACGAGCCTAACCGCCGTACGCACGTCGACGGGCATCCTGCGGACCTCGCTCAGACCGGATGTGCGGCATCGCGGATCTCGCCCACGAGCTCCTCGATCACGTCCTCGAGGGTGACTACGCCCAAGGTGGTGCCGTCAGCATCCACGACCCGCCCCATGTGCGCCCCTTCGCGCTGCAAGGTCTCGAGCGCGTCGTGCAGCAGGACGCCGTCGGGAACGGTCGCGAACGGCCGGGTCCACTTGTCCTCGATGATCCGCTCGCGGCGGGCCTCGTCGGTCTCCAGCACGTCCTTGATGTGCAGGTAGCCGAGCAGCTCGCCCGCCTCCTCCACGGGGAACCTGCTGTAGCCGGTCGCGGCGCACAGCGCTTCCACGTCGGCCGGGGTGGAGCCGCGGCGTACGGTCGTCAGGGTCTCGGGGCGCATCAGCACCGTGGACACGGGCTTCTCGGTGAAGCCGAGGGCTCCGGCGAGGCGGTCGTATTCTTCGGCCTCGATCAGTCCTTCCCCGCGGGACTCCTCGACCAGGGCCGCGACCTCCTCGCGGGTGTACGTCGAGGAGACCTCGTCCATCAACCGCACCCCGAACAGCTTCAGGATCGCCGCGGCGATCGCGTTGATCACGATGATCACCGGCCGGAGCACGGTGACGAACCCCCAGATCGGCGGACCGAGCACCAACGCGGCGCGGTCGGGACCGGCCAACGCGATGTTCTTCGGGATCATCTCACCCAGCACCACGTGAAGGAAGACCACGATCGTGAGCGCGACCGCGAACGAGATCGGGTGGAGCAGCGAGTCGGGCACGTGTACGGCGTGCAGCGCGGGCTCGAGCAGGTGGGCCACGGCGGGCTCGCCTACGGCGCCGAGGACCAGCGAGCAGACGGTGATGCCGAGTTGGTTGACGCCGATGACCAGCGACATGTTCTCCATGGCGCGCAGCGTGGTGCGGGCCATCCTCGAGCCCTCCTCCGCGCGGGGCTCGATCTGGGTCCGGCGTGCGGAGACCAGGGCGAACTCGGCCCCGACGAAGAACGCGTTGCCGAACAGCAGCACCACCGCGACGACCAGCGCTGTGCCGCCGCTCACGGCTGATCCTCGGGTCGATCGGCGGCCCCGTCGTCGGGCTCGAGCAGCCGCAGCGTGAGGCGGTCGATCCGCAGCCCGTCCATGTGCTCGACGGTCAGCGTGACCATCCGCTCCCGCGGCGCGTCGTCGTCGTGGTGGGGGTCGGGTACGACGACCTCGGCGAGATCGCCGGTCGCGGGCACCCGGCCGAGCACCTGCAGGACGAGCCCCGCCACGGTGTCGTAGTCCTCGCTCTCGGGCAGCGCCACACCGGTGAGGTCCTCGACCTCGTCGGGACGCAGCAGCCCGGAGATCAGCCACGAGCCGTCTCGTCGATGGAGCGCCTGGTCGCCGAGCCGGTCGTGCTCGTCGGAGATGTCGCCGACGATCTCCTCGATGACGTCCTCGAGGGTCACGATGCCGGCGTGCCCGCCGTACTCGTCGAGGACCACGGCGAGTTGGAACCCGTCCTTGCGGAGCAGGGCCAACAGCGGGTCGAGCCGCAGCGAGTCGGGCACCACGATCGGCTTGACCATCAGGTGCTTGACCCGGGTCGTGGACCGCTCGTGGACCGGCAGGGCGACGGCGTTCTTCACGTGCACGGTCCCGACCACGGTGTCCTCGCTGTCGAGGACCGGGAATCGCGAGTGACCTGTCTGCCGGGCGAGCTCGATCACTTGCAGGGCGCGGTCGCCCTCGTCGAGGGAGAGGGTGCGCACCCGCGGCGTCATGATCTCGCCCGCGGTGCGCGCCCCGAACTCCACCGAGCGCTCCATCAGCTCGGCGGTGTCGGGGTCCAGCGTGCCGACCGAGGCGGAGCGGGCGATGAGCGAGGCGAGCTCGGTCGAGCTCCGCGCCGAGCGCAACTCCTCCTGGGGCTCGATGCCCAGCCGCCGTACGACGGCGTTGGCGGAGCCGTTGAGCACTCGGATCGGACCGCGCATCACCGCCGTGAAGCCGCGCTGGAACCGCTGCGTGGCCCGCGCGGTCTGCATCGGCTTGGCGAGCGCGAGATTCTTGGGCACCAGCTCGCCGAAGATCATCGTCGCGAAGGTCCCGAACAGCAGGCCGATCGCGGCGGCGATGGGCGTGACGGCACTCGCAGGCACGCCGAGGCGGTCGAGCGGCCCGTCGATCAGGTCGGAGACCGCCGGCGCGGCCAGGAAGCCGATCGCCAAGTTGGTCACCGTGATGCCGACCTGGGCGCCCGAGAGCTGAGTGGACAGCGAGCGGAGCGCGCGCTGGAGCCCTTGGGCGCCGGAGTCGCCGGCCGCCGCCTCCCGCTCGACCTGCGCTCGGTCGACGGTGACGAAGGAGAACTCGGCGGCGACGAAGACCCCGCACGCGGCGACGAGTGCGAGCGCGAGCGCAAGCAGCAGTAGGGAGGTCGTCACGGTGTCTGGAAGTCTGTCATGTGGTTAGGCCGGGTCAGCCACCTGCACGCATGGTTGGGAATTCGCCCTGGGGCGAGTTTTGTCGGCTGGCCGACG
>DOWL01000250.1:28906-36755 GCA_003519585.1 Nocardioides sp.
TTTGTCGGCTGGCCGACGAAACTCTCACGTCGGGCTACTCACCCCAGCCCATGGGGAAGACCTCGAACGGCGCGGCGAAGGCCACGCCCATCCGTTGACCGGTGCTGCGTGCGTTGCCCTCGAGGAACTCCCGGGCGTCGAAGTGCTCCCACCCGAGTCCGTCGATGTAGGCGCGGTGTGCCTCGAGCGAGGCCACTCCGGCATCGAAGGTGTCGGTGACGTCGACCCCGTGGGCCGAGGAGGGCGAGCCGAACGCCCACACCGCGCGTACGCCGCCCCACGGCTCGAGGCCGGACTCGACCTGATCCCGGAAGACCCAGCGGTTGCCGGCGTCGCGGACCGCGTCGACGACGGCCTTGCCGGTGTTGATGTGGTCGGCGGTGTTGAGGTTGATCCCGCCCCAGGTATCCCGGAAGTTGCCGGTCACCACGATCTCCGGACGGTGCCGGCGGACGGCGGCCGCGATCACCGCGCGCAGCGGTACGCCGTACTCGAGCACGCCGTCGGGCTGCCCCAGGAACTCCACCTCCGAGACCCCGACGATCTCCGCCGAGTGACGTTGCTCCGCCTCCCGGACCACCCGGCACTCGTCGGGGTCCATGCCGTCGATGCCGGCCTCGCCGCTGGTCACCATGCAGTAGACGACCTGCTTGCCCTGCCCGGTCCATCGGGCCACCGCGGCGGCGGCACCGAACTCCAGGTCGTCCGGGTGCGCGACCACGCAGAGCGCGCGCTCCCAGGTCTCGTCCAGCGGGGTCAGGGGTTCCGGGCGCTCAGGCACGACCTCAGCCTGCCACGAATGCTCCGACGAGGTCTCGGCCCGAACTCACAGCATGACGTTGGTGCGTTGCCACTTCAGCCCCGGGAACACCTTGGAGACCGAGGCGCCGAACCGTGTCGAGACGATGTCGGCGAGCACCTGGCGGTAGTCGGTGGTCACGGTGAGGTCGGCCTCGTAGCTCTTGGCGAGTCCCGGCCAGTTGGCGTGGTAGCCACCCCGGACGCCGGCGCCGGCGACGAACATGACGTTGCCGTAGCCGTGGTCGGTGCCGTTGCTGTCGTTCTCGACGACCCGGCGGCCGAACTCGCTCAAGGTCACGAGCGTCACCTTGCTCGCCTGGGTGCCGAGGTCGGCGAAGAAGGCCGCGATCGAGGAGGCGAGGTCCTCGGCATTGCGCCACATCCACCCGCCGCCCGCGTTGCCCATGTCGGTGTGCATGTCCCAGTTGCCCTGGTCGACCGTGATGACCTCGACCCCGACGTCACCGCGGATGATCTGGGCCGCGGTGGAGAGGGATCGTCCGAGTCCGGTGCCGGGGTAGGTGGACCGGTTGTCGACCGCGGCCTTGGCCGGGCCGAAGGTGCTGATCGCCTCGAAGGTCGACCGCATGCTCCGGCCGAGCGTGGACTTGTCCTTGTTCCACAAGACCTCCAGCGAACGCCGACGGCGGCCGTCGGAGTCGCTGCCCGGCAACTGGACGTCACCGACTCCCCCGGCGGACATCGTCGGTGTCGGGCCGACCAGGGACGTCGGGATGGTGCTGGTGCCGGCGCTGAACCCCTGGAGCGGCGACGTGCCGGGGGTGCCGCTCACCAGACGGTTGAGCCAGCCGACACGGGCCGAGGAGCCCGGGTCGGCGTCCTCCATCTCCTCCATCGCGGCGAAGTGGGAGCGGTTGGCCATCGGCAGCCCGGTGGCGTGTACGGCGGCTACCTGGCCGGCCTGCCACATCGGCTGGAGCGCGGTCATCGCCGGGTGCAGCCCGAAGAAGCCGTCCTTCTCCAGCAGTGACGCGGCCGGGATCGCGATCCGCGGCCGCACACCGCTGTAGTAGGTGGGGTCGCCGTGCGGGACGACAAGCGACAGCCCGTCGGCGGCCCCGCGCAACGAGACGACGACCAGCACCGACGAGGCGCTGGCCGCCCGGGCCGGCGAGGCGGTGACGACCGCGGAGCCGACCACCGTGGTGGCGCCGGCCAGGGCCATGGCACCGGTGAACAGGCCGCGCCTGGACACGGCCGCCTGCATGGCGGCGTACTCGTCGCAGCAGGCACCGTCGGTACGGCGGGGAGTGGGTGTCGTGGTCATCGGGTCATCACCGGCTCAGGTGGTCGGGAGAGTCGAGCAACGTCGTGAGCAGGCGTGGGAAGCCCCACTTCACGAGGTCGTGGTCCTCGTCGATCGCTTCGTACGGCGGCAGGTCGACGGCGACGCAGGCCGCCTTGAGCAGCCGCTTGGTCGAGTGCTTGTGCATCAGCTGCTGGCACAGGTGGTCGACGAGCTCGTCGAAGCGCGGATGCCGTCCGGGGAGCCACTGCTTCGGCTCGCGGTAGTGCGTCGCCTCGTCGGCCCAACCTGCGGACGCGGAGAGGTGGAAGCGCATCGAGGCGAGCAGCCGGGCCGGAGAGGACCAGGACTCGTTGTCGATCGGCTGGCCGTTGGGCTGTCCCCAGGAGTACGGGGCGATGCCGATCGAGTCGCTCTGCCAGACCAGCGCCTGCAGGGCCGAGCCGTCGGCCTCCTCCCCCGCCGGCTTCTTGAAGCGGACGCCGAGAGCGCGGTAGGTCGCCACGACGTCCTCGCCGGGGTCGCGCACCTTGCGGTCGCGGCTGGCTCGGAAGGCCGGCGAGGCGATCAGCTCCCGAAGCACGGGAACGATCGCGGTGTCGTTCTGGAGATAGACCTTCGCGAGGTGGCGGACCAGCTGCTTCGACGGCTTGTCGTCGACGAACTTCACGCACAGCTTGTAGGCGATGTGCTCGGCGGTCAGCTTGTGCCGGGCGAGGTAGCGGAGGTATTGCGCGGTCGTCGCCTTGCCGTTGGCCTTGCCGTTCTTGTCGTGGAAGCCCTTGACCTTGACCTTGCCGCGGTAGTGGTCGTCGTGGTTGTAGACCGGGCGCCAGGTCTTGTAGTGATCGACCGAGAACCCGGTGAGGATCCGCGCGGAGTCGCGCACGTCGCGCTCGGTGTAGTTTCCAGCGCCCAGCGTGTGCAGCTCGAGCAGCTCGCGTCCGAGGTTCTCGTTGGGGTGGTCCTTGGTCGACTCAGCCGCGTCGAGGTAGATCAGCATCGCCGGATGCACCGTGGTCGCGACCAGCATCTCGTCGAAGCGGCCCAGCGCGTGCTTGCGGATCGTGTTGCCGTAGTCGACGCGGTGGGTGAACTGACCATCGCCGACCGCGGCGACGTGGAGGTGGTTCTCCCAGAACTCCGTCATGATCTCGAGCAGCTGCCGCTTGGAGCTGATCCGGCGCAACAGCACCCAACGGGCGTAGTCGTCCATCACCTCCCAGCCGCCCTCGACCCCGGTGATCTGTCGGGTCCAGAGGTCGGCCGGGCTGCGGCGCAGGCTCGGCCACCAGTGCACGATCCGGTCGGCCTTGCCGTCCTTGATCTTGCGGGGGTTCAGCTGGCGCTCGAACCACGCCTCCGCGCTGCCGGCGCGGCGTACGTCTTTCGCGAGACGCGGCGTGATGCCGTAGGAGAACCGGCCGACGAGGTGCCGATCGGCGGCCGACAAGAGCTTGTCCTTGCCTGCGTGTTTGCGCGGCGTATAGCCGTCGAGGTCGTCAGTGGGATCGTCGACCGGTTCGCCGGCCGAGGCGGCCGCGGCCATGCCAGCGGTCCCGACGAGGGCACCAGCAAGCAGAGCTCCGACGGTGGCAGTACGACGCGTGGGGGCAACAGTCATGGGGTTGTAGCTCCCGTGGGTGGGGTGGTTGGGGGTCCGCTCGGACCCAGCGGGGCACTGGGAGACTAGCGGTCTAGCCGGGCCGTGGGTCGGCAACCCCGGAAATTGTCCGGGGGACGACCAGCCGTAGCTGGCCGTCCCCCGCCCCCTTCAGTCGCCTCTGACAGCCGAAACTGTCAGTGCGTCCAGCTCACGGTTGGCTCACGGTTGGGTGGTCACCCGGTCGAGCGTCGTGGGCACGGTGTAGGGGTCGTGCGCCTGCAGGAACAGCCGCAGCGAATCGATGTCGAGCCCCCCGATCAGGCGGTTGGTGCCCTGCTTGAAGGTGGCGAACCCGTCGCCTCCGTCGGCCAGGAAGTTGTTGGCGACCACGCGATAGGTGGCCGCCGGGTCGATCGGCACCGTGGCCACCCCGTCACCGTCGTCATCGACCAGCACGTTGGACACCGCAGGTGCATTGACGGCGGCGGCATCGGACGCGTCCCAGGTATAGCTCAGCCCGGAGACCTGCAGGACCTTGTTGTTGTTGTTCTGCGTCGGCCCTGCGGCGGCCGGCCCTTCGTTGGTGGAGCCGTTGAAGCCCTCGTTGAGGATGGCCGTGATCTGTGCGCCGGTGAGGTCCATCGAGGTCATGAAGTTGTTGAACGGCTGGACCGTGAACGCGGCGCCGTACGTCACGGCGTTGTCAGCGCCGGTCGCCACCAGGTCGCCTCGGATGCCGCCGGGATTCATGAACGCGATGACCGGCTTGACCCCGTTGCGGACAACCGTCGGATCGGCCTTCTGCGCATCGGCGATCACGTTGCCCATCACGCTGTCCTTGCTGCCGTCGGCATCGTTGGAGCGCGAGATGGTCGCGACGCCGTTGAGATGGCCGATGACCGCGTTGGCGATCGGCGTGACCAGGGTCTTGAACATCGAGATCAGCTTGTTCATCCGGGTCGACTGCTTGTCGGTCGCCGAACTGGTGTTGATGATGTTCTCCGCGAACGCCGCCGGCCGCACGATGTCATGGGTCTTGGGGTCGATCAGGAAGTGCAGCTTGGTCACCATCCGTCCGAACGACGAGGCGCTGGTGAACAGCCGCGGGTTGCCCTTGGGGTCCTTGACCACGCAGTTGTAGGGCTGGTGGGTGTGTCCGCTCACGACCGCGTCGATCTTCGGCGAGAGGTTCTCCGCGATCGCCAGACCGGCGCCGCTCACGCCGGTGCAGGCGTTGTAGGACGCCGCGTCGGCCGGCGTGACGCCCTCGTGCAGCAGCACGATGATGGCCTTGACACCCTTCTTCTTCAGCTTGGGCACCAGGGCGTTGGCAGTCTCGACCTCGTCGCGGAAGTCGACATCGGCGATCCCCGCCTGGGCGACGATGGTGTCGGTGTCCTCGAGCGTCATCCCGATGAAGCCGACCTTCTGGCCGCCGACCTTGAAGATCTTGTACGGCTTGAACGGCGTCGGGCGGCTGTGGCCGGCGCGGTTCTTCCAGAACACGTTGGCGCCGAGGTAGGGGAAGTCGGCGCCCTTGAACTTCTGGCCGCCGGGGCAGGAGTCCTGGCCGTTGGCGCCGTTGCCGTCGGGCAGACAGCCGCCCTTCTGCATGCGGAGCAACTCGTCGACGCCCTCGTCGAACTCGTGGTTGCCGACCGACGACACGTCGAGGCCGAGCAGGTTCATGGCCTCGATGGTCGGCTCGTCGTGGAAGGCCGCGGAGAGCAACGGACTGGCGCCGATGAGGTCACCGGCGGCGACGGTCAACGGGGTGGCCCCGGCGGCGCGGGACTTCTTGCGCTCCTTCTTGACCAGGCTGGCGAGGTACGCGGCGCCGCCGGCCTTGGTGGTGTTGATCTGGCCGCTCGAACCGGTCGGCGGCTCGAGGTTGCCGTGGAAGTCGTTGAGCGCCAGCAGGTCGAGCTTGACGTAGTCCTTGGTGTTCTTCGGCTGGACGAGCCGGTGGTAGGTCTTGGCGCCGGAGGTGCCGGACGCACGCTCCTGGGGCGGCGCCGAGCCCGCCTGGGGCGCCAGCCCGATCGTGAGGGCGACGGCCGACGCGGCGAGCGCAGCCAGGGCAGGACGAGGTGACATGTGTTCCTCCGAGGTGGATGACGAGGCCGAACGGTCGAGATGTGCCCAGACATGCCACTTCGGAAACCCGGCCCGGTCGGACGCGGTTCAGCCGACGTCGCCCTCGGCCGCTCGGAGGTCGGACTTCCACTGGCGGAAGCCCTCTTCGGAGCGGCCCCGGCGCCAGTAGCCGGAGATGGAGACCTGGTCGCGGTCCAGGCCGAGCTCCTTGAACAGGTAGGGCCGGACCCCGTGCATGACCTCCTCGGCCTCGCCGTGGACGAAGACGTGCACCCGTCCCGGGAGCCATTCGAGCGCGCGTACGGCGGCCGCCAGCCCCTCGCCGGGGCCGAGCGAGGCGCGATGCAGCACGGTGAGCACAGCACCGCCCGGGAGCGGCAGGGCCGGCTCGTGGTCCGCGTCCTCGACCAGCACCAACACCCGGGCCACGGCGTCGGCCGGCAGCGCCTCGAGCGCTGCCGTGATCGCGGGTACGGCGGACTCGTCGCCCGCGATCAGGTGCCAGTCGGCGCTCGGGTCGGGCCGATAGGCGCCACCTGGTCCGCGCGCCTCGAGCCGGTCGCCCGGTTGAGCCGCCCGCGCCCACGGCCCGGCCACACCCTCGTCACCGTGGGTGACGAAGTCGATGGCCAGCGTGCCGGCGGCGGTGTCGGGGAAGAGCGCGGTGTAGGTGCGCACCGCGTCGGGGAACTGCAGCTTGACGTAGCGGTCGGTCCACTCGCTCTCCGCGAACGCCGAGAGGTCGTCGCTGCGGAACCACACCCGCCGGATCGACGGCGTGACGGTCTCGGTGCCGGTCACTGTCAACTGCGTCATGGGGTTAGGCTAGCCTAACCTTCAATGTCGACCAGCATCAGCGAGCGGCCCACCGTCGTCGCGCCCTCCGTACGCCGTGGCTCGGTCAAGGTCCTCGGACTGCTGACCTTCGCCCTGGTGCTGGTCGGGCTCCTCAGCCTGGCACTCGGCAGCCGGTACATCCCGCTCGGCACCGTCATCGACGTGCTCTTCCACGACGACGGCTCGGAGGCGGCCACCATCGTGCACGCCCTGCGCATCCCGCGCACGGTGCTCGCCATCACCGTCGGCATCGCCCTCGGCGTCGCCGGTGCACTGATGCAGGGCCACACCCGCAACCCGCTGGCCGACCCCGGCCTGCTCGGAGTCGAGGCCGGGGCGACTTGCGCCGTCGTCATCGCCATCTACTCATTCGGCATCGACGAGTTGTCCGGGTACGCCTGGTTCGCGCTGGCCGGCGCCGGCATCGCCTCCATCGCCGTGTTCGCGATCGGCTCGACCCGGCGCGGGCCCGACCCGGTCTCCCTCGTGCTCGCCGGTGCCGCCGTGAGCGCGCTGCTCCTCGCCGTGACCCAGGCCATCGTGGTCCGCGACGCGGACACCCTCGACTCCTACCGGTTCTGGGTGGTCGGGTCGGCGTCGGGACGCAGCCTGGACGTGTTCTGGCAGGTGCTGCCGTTCGTGCTCGTCGGGCTGCTCTTCGCGGCGATGAGCACCCCCGGGCTCAATCTGCTCCAGCTCGGCGACGACGTCGCCGCGTCCCTGGGGCTGACCCCCTGGCGACAGAAGGCCCTCGGCATCGCTGCGGTCATGCTCCTGGCCGGTGCCGCGGTCGCCGCGTGCGGGCCGATCGCCTTCGTCGGACTCGTCGTACCCCACGTGGCGCGCCGGCTCGGCGGCGTCGACTACCGCTGGCTGATCCCCTACTCCGCGCTGCTCGGCGGGTTGCTGGTGACCGGCGCCGACATCATCGGGCGGCTCATCGTCTCCCCGGCCGAGCTCCAGGTCGGCATCGTGATGGCGCTGATCGGCGGCCCGGCGTTCGTGATCCTCGTCCGCCGGACCCGGATGGTGCGGATCTGATGGCGACCCTGCACGCCACTCCGCTCCGCCTGGGCGGACTGTCCTGGCTGGTCCCGGTGCGGGCCGCGCTGGTGTCGTTGGTCGGAGCCGGGGTGCTGTTCTTCCTGGTGGCGATCGACCTCGCGGTCGGCGACTTCCCCATCCCGGTCGGCGATGTCGTGCGCACCCTGTTCGGCGGCGGCGACGAGGGCCAGCGGTTC
>DOWL01000250.1:36878-37115 GCA_003519585.1 Nocardioides sp.
GCGGCGACGAGGGCCAGCGGTTCGTCGTGATGGAGCTGCGACTCCCCCAGACAGCGGTCGCGGTGACGGTCGGCGCGTCGCTGGGACTCGCGGGCGCACTCACCCAGACCCTGGCCCGCAACCCGCTCGCCAGCCCCGACATCCTCGGCGTCACCGACGGGGCGGCGTTCGGTGCCGTGCTCGTCATCGTCGTGGCGGGCGGCAGCGGGTACGGCGGCGGGCTGGTCAGCGGACAGC
>DOWL01000250.1:37191-38307 GCA_003519585.1 Nocardioides sp.
GGGCTGGTCAGCGGACAGCTACAGGAGATCGGGCTCCCCATCGCTGCCTTCATCGGTGCGCTGGGCACGGCGCTGCTGCTCTACCTCCTGTCGTGGCGACGCGGCCTCGATATGCAGCGGCTGGTGCTCGTCGGCATCGGCCTGGGCGCCACCCTGACCGCCGCGACGGCGTACCTCCTCGTCAACGCCCGCATCCAGGACGCCGCCAGCGCGCAGGTCTGGCTGAGCGGCTCCCTCAGCGCCCGCGGTTGGGAGCACGGACGGCCGGTCCTGATCACCCTCGCCGTGTTGGTGCCCCTGTCGCTGCTGCTGATCCGCTCCCTCAACGCGATGTTGCTCGGCGATGACGCGGCGCGCGGGCTCGGGGTGCGTCTCCAGCTGACCCAGCTCGGCGTGCTGATCGCCGCGGTCGGCCTCACCTCGGTGGCGGTCGCGGCGGTCGGTCCGCTGGAGTTCGTCGCCCTGGTGGTGCCCCAGGTGGCGCTGCGGTTGTGCGGCGCCTCCCGCCCGCCGATCCTCGCCTCGATGGTGGCCGGGGCGGTGCTCGTCGTCGGCGCCGACGTCATCACCCGCGCCGTCCTGCCCTTCGCGCTGCCCGCTGGCATCGTCACGGCCGCCGTCGGCGCGCCGTACCTCATCTGGCTGCTGGTCCGCGCCAACCGAAGGAGAACCGCATGACGACGTCTCGCCTGGGTGCCGAGGCGGTCACCGTCGGGTACGGCGGCGACCCCGTCGTCCGCGACCTCACCCTCGACATCCCCGACGGGCTGGTCACCACCATCGTCGGACCCAACGGCTGCGGGAAGTCCACCCTGCTGCGCACTCTCGCCCGGCTGCTCGCGCCGACCAGCGGACGGGTCCGCCTCGACGGTGACGCGATCACCGACGTCCCGACCCGCGAGGTGTCGCGGCGGCTGGCCCTGCTCCCCCAGAGTCCGATCGCTCCCGAGGGACTCATGGTCCGCGACCTGGTCGGCCGCGGCCGGCACCCGCACCAGCGCTGGTTCCGCCAGTGGTCGCCAGCCGACGAGGACGTCGTCGAACAGGCGCTCCGGCTCACCGACACCTGGGAGCTGCGCGACCGCGCGCTCGACCAGCTCTCGGGCGGCCAGCGCC
>DOWL01000250.1:38428-38620 GCA_003519585.1 Nocardioides sp.
CTCTCGGGCGGCCAGCGCCAGCGTGCCTGGATCGCGATGACGCTCGCCCAGGACACCGACCTGGTGCTCCTCGACGAGCCGACCACTTTCCTCGATCTTGCGCACCAGGTGGAGGTGCTCGACCTGGTGAGCCGACTCAACCGCGAGCGCGGCCGCACGGTCACCATGGTCCTCCACGACCTCAACCTCGCC
>DOWL01000250.1:38709-39015 GCA_003519585.1 Nocardioides sp.
CCACGACCTCAACCTCGCCGCCCGCTACTCCGACCGGGTCGTGGTCATGCACGACGGCGCCGTCGTGACCCAGGGCGCCCCGCGCGAGGTGTTCACCGTCGACCTGCTGCAGGAGGTCTTCGGCCTGACCGCCGACGTACTCGACGACCCGCGCACCGGGCTCCCGATCGTCGTACCCGTGTCCGCTCCGACCCCAGCTCCGACCCGCTGATCCCACCTGCCCCATTGGCCCCGATAGCGATAGTCACGACCGTACGGCAAGTCCGAACACCGTTCCGGCCATCCGTACGGTCGTGACTACCCCGC
>DOWL01000250.1:39125-40455 GCA_003519585.1 Nocardioides sp.
GTACGGTCGTGACTACCCCGCCGTTCGGTTCGGTCAGGCGGCGGCCTCCGGAGGCACCGTCGAGGGATCGGCGTCCACGGCAGCGGCGAGCTGGGGCACGTAGCGCTCGAGCACGTACGGGATGCTCAACGGGGTCACGAAGCTGTGCGCCACGTAGTAGTCACCGTCGTCGGAGCTGATGTCGAACCACCGACCCTCGGCCGCCGAGGTCGTCTGATCGAAGACCTTCTTGACCGCCTGGTCCGACTCCAGGTCGAGCCATACGGTGACCCCGACCTGGTCGAGGTCCGAGGTCCGCTCGGCGCTCAGCGACTCGCCGAACTCCTCCTGATCGCCGCCGAAGAGCTCGGTCGGGAACGCGAAGCCCAGGTCGGTCAGCATCCGCGACCGGGGGTCCTCGGGACCGTAGACGAACAGCCCCTCGTACGGCGTCACACACATCGCGGACTTGCCCGCGAACTCCGGGTGCGCGGCCGCCTGGTCGGCGATCTGCTGCTTGACGTCGTCGATGATCGACTGCATCTCCGCGGGCTGGCCGACGGCCGTGCCGATGTTGAGCGCCATCTCGTCCCACGGCGCGCCGTAGTCGGCGTACTCCCCCGGCTGCGCCACGGTCGGCGCGATCTTGGAGAGCAGCTCGTAGTCCTTCTCCGTGAGGCCGGAGTACTGGCCGATGATGAGGTCGGGCGCGAGGGCGGCGATCTTCTCGACCTGGACGCCGTTGGTGTCCTCGAGGACCTCGGGCAACTCGGCATCGCCGAGCTTGTCCACGGCCCAGGAGAAGATGTAGCCGGGCGCGTCGCCGAACCACTTGGTCACCGCCACGGGCACGATGCCCAGCGCCAGCAGCGCGTCCTGCTCGGTGAGCCCCACGCAGACCACCCGCGTCGGCGCCTTCTCCAGGGTGGTCTCGCCGTACTTGTGGGCGATGGTGACCGGGAACGCCGCCTCTTCGGTGGGCGTGCCGCTCCCCGCGGGCTCGTCCGCGGCACTGCTGCCGCTGCTCGAGTCGTCGGCGCAGGCGACCAGCGCGGGCGCCAGGGCGAGGGCGGACAGGCCGGCCAACAGTTGGCGGCGGCTCGGTCGTACGCCGGAGGTCGGTGGGGTCATGGGCGTGCTCCTCTAGTGGGGTCTGGCGTGGTTCTGGCGTGGGTCTGGTGGGGTGGATCAGGACGGGTAGGCGCGCGGAGCCTCGCCGGTGGCGGCAAGCTCGAGCGTGGGTACGAGGTGGTCGAGGATGCAGGCGTGCGCCAGCGGGGTGTCGAAATAGATGGCTCCCGCGAGCGTCTCGTCGGTGTAGACGGCGCGGTTCTCGGCGACCGCGGCGAGG
>DOWL01000250.1:40570-41070 GCA_003519585.1 Nocardioides sp.
TGCCGATCGTGCCGAAGCCTTGGAGGTCGTCGAACATGTCGGCGCTCTCGGTGGCGAAGACGATCACGTCGGCGTCGATGAGGCTGACGTTCTCGGCCGAGATCTCGGCCTGCGAACCCACCTCCGGAGCGAACGACTCGAAGCCGGTCGTGATGGTGAAGCCGAGGTCGGTGAGGAAGTCGGTGCTCAGCCCTGGCGGGTAGACGTAGAGCAGACCGTCGTACGGCCCGCCCTGGGAGAACGTCGCGGTCATATCGGCCCACTCCGGGTGGGCAGCGGCGACCTCGGCGTACCGGCCGTCGATCTCGTCGACGATCGCCTGCCCCTCGGCCTCCTTGCCCAGCGCCTTGGCGATCTGGACGGTCTGGTCGCGCCACGGCGAGAAGTACGGCGTGGAGCCCTCCACCGCGGGGATCGTTGGCGCGATCTGGGAGAAGAGCTCGTACTCCTTCTTGCTCATCCCGGAGTTGGTGCCGACGATCAGGTCGGGCTGGAGCGCG
>DOWL01000250.1:41150-41521 GCA_003519585.1 Nocardioides sp.
ACGATCAGGTCGGGCTGGAGCGCGGCGATTCGCTCCATCTCGAACCCGTCGGCGGTGCTCAGCACCTCGGGCTCGGCGTCGCCGAGCAGCTCCTGCGCCCACGGCCAGGTCGCGAACGGCTGCTCGCCGTACCACTCGGTGACGCCGACCGGGACCACCCCGAGCTGCATCAGGATGTCCTGTTCGGTCACTCCGACACTGACGACGCGCACCGGCTCCTCGTCGACCGTCGTCTCGCCGTACTTGTGCGTGACCGCCACGGGGAAGGCCGACCCTGTGGGCGCCGTCGACCCCGATGTGGAGGCTGACTGGTCTGACGGTGGAGAACTCGAGGACGAGTCGTCGGCGGCGCAGGCGGTCGCCAGCATCGA
>DOWL01000250.1:41609-42493 GCA_003519585.1 Nocardioides sp.
GCGCAGGCGGTCGCCAGCATCGAACCGAGCAGCAGCGGGAGTACGGCGAAAATGCGGCGGGAGCACATGGGCGACCTTTCGTTAGGTGAGGCTGACCTTACTAAGGTTGCCCTATCTTGGCCCACCGGGGGTCCAGCACGAGCTAGGGTCGCGCGCGTGCGTCGGAGTTCACGGCCGTTCGAGCGGCTCGCCCACCGCGTCGTCCATGCCGCGCTGCGCTGGGCCGACCGGGCCGGAGAAGTGGTGCCCGGCACCGAGCTCGCCGACCGTTTCGGCTCCTTCGGCACCGGCAGTTGCATCGGCTTCCCGCCGGCCACGCTCCAGAACGTCGAGTCGATCCACGTGGGCCGAGACGTGCTGGTCGGCCGGCATGCCACCCTCGCCGCGGGCTACGGCGTCGGCGACCCCAACCTGCCGGCCCGCGCGCTCGTGATCGGCGACGGCTGCGTGCTGGGCGCCCAGTTCACCGTCACGGCACACCAGTACGTCGAGCTCGGCGACTCGGTGTACGCCGGCCAGCATGTCTTCATCACCGACGCCAGCCACGGCTACCAGGACCCCCACACCCCGATCGGCCAACAGTTCGGTGCACATCAGCCCGTCGTCATCGGCTCGGGAAGCTGGCTCGGCCACGGCGTCGTCGTCCTCCCGGGCACCCGGATCGGCCGCAACGTCGTAGTCGCCGCCGGTGCAGTCGTCCGCGGCGAGGTCGAGGACCACGCGGTCGTCGCCGGCAATCCCGCCCGCGTCGTCCGACGCCTCGAGCCCGGCGTCGGCTGGGTCGGCACCGGGGGCGACCTCCGCCCGATCCACAGAGGCATCGAAGAGCCCGAAGCCGGGTGAGGCTCGGGTTGGCGGTTGGGGTTGGGTTGAGTCTGGGTCTG
>DOWL01000103.1:0-4806 GCA_003519585.1 Nocardioides sp.
ATTCTCGACGTGGTCTACAACCACACGGCCGAGGGCAACCACCTCGGGCCGACGCTGAGCCTCAAGGGGATCGACAACCCGGCGTACTACCGGTTGGTCGAGGACGACCAGCACTACTACATGGACTACACCGGCACCGGCAACTCCCTCAACGTCCGGCACCCGCACTCGCTGCAGCTGATCATGGACTCGCTGCGGTACTGGGTGACCGAGATGCACGTCGACGGCTTCCGTTTCGACCTCGCCTCGACGCTCGCCCGCGAGTTCTACGACGTCGACCGGCTCGCGACCTTCTTCGAACTCGTGCAGCAGGATCCGGTCGTGAGCCAGGTCAAGCTGATCGCCGAGCCGTGGGACATCGGGCCGGGCGGCTACCAGGTCGGTGGCTTCCCGCCGCAGTGGACCGAGTGGAACGGCGCCTACCGCGACACCGTGCGCGACTTCTGGCGCGGCGAGCCGTCGCTGGGAGAGTTCGCTTCGCGGGTCGCGGGGTCCGCCGACCTCTACGAGCACACCGGCCGACGGCCGGTCGCGAGTATCAACTTCGTGACCGCTCACGACGGGTTCACGCTGCGCGATCTGGTCTCCTACAACGACAAGCACAACGCTGCGAACGGCGAGGATAACAACGACGGCGAGAGCCACAACCGCTCCTCCAACCACGGCGTCGAGGGACCGACTGACGACCCCGAGATCATGGCCCTACGCTCGCGCGCGCAGCGCAACTTCCTCGCGACCCTGCTGCTCAGTCAGGGCACGCCGATGCTCCTGCACGGCGACGAGCTCGGCCGGACCCAGCAGGGCAACAACAACACCTACGCCCAGGACAACGAGCTCAGCTGGATGCACTGGGACGCCGTCGACGAGCCGCTCGTCGAGTTCACGGCAGCGCTGATCGAGCTGCGCCGCCAGCATCCGACGTTCCGCCGCCGACGCTTCTTCACAGGGCGCACCGTCCGCACCGGGCCCAAGGGTGCCGAGCGGCTCAACGACATCGTGTGGCTGCACCTCGACGGACGACCGATGGACGACTCCGACTGGAACGGCGGCAGCCAAGCGCTCGGGATGTACCTCAACGGCCACGGGATCGCCGGCGCTGACGCCCGTGGCGGCACCATCGTCGACGATCACTTCCTGCTCTACTTCAACGCCGACGGCGACGCGACGGTCACCCTGCCACCGGCGGAGTACGCCGAGTCGTGGGACATCGTGATCGACACCGGCGGCACACCCGACGAGGTCGAGGTGCTCGTGGCCGGCTCCACCGTCGCGATGCGCGCCAACAGCGTGATGGTGCTGCGCGAGTACGTCCCTGCCACCGCGGAGCCGGACCACTCGGTGGCCGCGTCGGTCGCGGCCTCCGTGGCTTCGGCCACGGCCGCGCGGGGTTGACCCGGGGTACCGGCTCACCCGTGGACCATCGGACGCCGCGCAACACCTACCGCCTCCAGCTCACCGCGTCGTTCGGGCTGGCAGAGGCGGCCAGCCGGCTGCCGTACCTGCGCGACCTCGGCGTCGACTGGGTCTATCTCTCCCCTCTGCTCGACGCGGAGGCCGGAAGCGAGCACGGTTACGACGTGCGTACCCACGGCTCGGTCGACGCGAGCCGGGGCGGGGCCGACGGGCTCGCCGCCCTCTCCGCGGAGGCCCGGCGGCTGGGCATGGGCGTGCTGGTCGACATCGTGCCCAACCACGTCGGCGTCGCCACCCCCGCGCCCGGCACCTGGTGGTGGGACGTGCTCGAACACGGCCAAGCATCGCGTTACGCGGACCACTTCGACATCGACTGGGATGCCGCGGGCGGTCGGCTGCTACTGCCGGTGCTCGGCGACGACGACGAGCGGTCGATCGAGGTGGACGCCGAGAGGCGCGAGGTGCGCTATCACGAGCTGCGGCTGCCGATGGCGCCCGACACCACGGCGCTCGATGAGCAGCACTACGCGCTCATCTCGTGGCGCCGCGGCGATCGCGAGCTCAACTACCGGCGCTTCTTCACCGTCACCTCACTGGCCGGGATCCGGGTGGAGGAGCCCGACGTCTTCGACGCCTCGCATGCCGAGATCGGGCGGTGGTTCCGCGAAGGGCTCGTGGACGGCCTGCGCGTCGACCACCCCGACGGCCTGCGCGACCCGGGCCAGTACCTCGACCGGCTCGCCGAGCTGACCGGGTCGGCGTACGTCGTCGTCGAGAAGATCCTCGAGCCCGGCGAGGCGCTGCCCTCGTCGTGGGCGTGTGCCGGCACCACGGGGTACGACGTACTTGCGCTCATCGACCGGGTGCTCACCGACCCGACCGGCGAGCGTCCGCTCTCGGCGCTCGACCCCGCCGACTACCCCGCCTTGGTGCACTCCACCAAGCGGGCCGTCGCCGACGGCCCTCTGCTGGCCGAGGTGCGGCGGATCGTGCGCGACCTGCCACCGCTCGACGCCTCCCCGTCCGCACTTCTCGACGCGGTCGCGGAGGTGCTGGCCTGCTTCCCGGTCTATCGCTCCTACCTCCCTCTCGGGGCCGAGCATCTGGCCTCGGCACTCGCCGGGGCGCGCGCGCAGCGCCCCGACCTGGCCTCGGTGCTCGACCAGTTGCGGCCGGTGCTGGGCGACCCCCACCAGCCGGCCGCGCTCCGCTTCCAACAGACCAGCGGCATGGTGATGGCCAAAGGTGTCGAGGACTGCGCGTTCTACCGCTACTCGAGGCTCACCTCGCTCAACGAGGTCGGTGGCGACCCGGCCACCTTCTCGCTCTCCATCCCGCAGTTCCACGCTGCCATGGCCCACCGACAGTCGACGTGGCCCGCGGCCATGACCACGCTCTCCACCCACGACACCAAGCGCAGCGAGGACGTGCGCGCGCGGATCGCCGTCCTCGCCGAGGCACCGGAGCTCTGGGTCTCCACCCTGGCCACCCTCCTCGAGGTGGCTCCCATCCCGGACCGCTCGTTCGGCAACCTGTTCTGGCAGGCGGTGTACGGCGCGTGGCCGATCGGGCGCGATCGGCTGCATGCCTACGCCGAGAAGGCGATGCGCGAGGCCGGCAACCGGACCAGCTGGATCGACCCCGACGAGACCTACGAGCGTTCCGTGCACGCCGCCGTCGACGCAGCCCACGACGACGAGCGAGCGCGGCGCGTCCTCGTCGCGCTCGACGCCAAACTGGCCGACGCGGGCCGCTCCAACGCGCTGGCGGCCAAGCTGCTCTCGCTGACTGTGCCGGGCGTGCCCGACGTCTATCAGGGCAGTGAGCTCGGCGACCTCAGCCTGGTCGACCCCGACAACCGTCGACCGGTCGACTTCGACGCCGCCGAGGCGGCGCTGGCCGCAGGCACGAACCCCAAGCAGTCGCTCACCGCCCGGACCCTGAGGCTGCGCCGCGACCGACCCGAGCTGTTCACGTCGTACACGCCGCTGATCGCCGACGGCGCGGCCGCCGAGCACGTGGTCGCCTTCGACCGCGGTGGCGCAGTGACGGTCGTGACCCGACTTCCGCGCGGGTTGGCCGCGCGCGGTGGCTGGGGCGGGACCACGCTCGCGTTGCCCGACGGCACCGTCCGACCCGTGGCCGAGCTGCTCGCAAGCGGTCCCGTCGCACTGCTCGTCCTGGACGACGGCCACGAACCGTCCACAGGAACGGCGCCATGAGCAGTCATCCACAGCGCGGACCCTTCGACGTGTGGGCTCCCCGGCCCAGCCGCATCCTGTTGTCCGTGGGCGGCGCGACCGTCCCGATGGTCCGCGGCACCGACGACTGGTGGACGCCGGACGGCCTGGACCTCACGACGCAAGGAGAGGAGATCGACTACGGCTACCTGATCGACGACGCGGACACGCCGCGACCAGACCCGAGGTCGCGCCGTCAGCCGGCGGGCGTCCACCAGCGCTCGCGAACTCACGACCCCACCCGCTTCTCGTGGACCGACCACGGCTGGCCGGGACGTCAGCTGGCCGGGTCGGTCCTCTACGAGTTGCACGTCGGCACCTTCACTCCGGAGGGCACCTTCGACGCCGCACTGGAGCACCTGGACCACCTGCGCAGTCTGGGAGTCGACTTCGTCGAGCTGATGCCGGTCAACGCCGTCAACGGCACTCACAACTGGGGCTACGACGGCGTGCTCTGGTACGCCGTGCACGAGCCGTACGGAGGCCCTTCCGGCTATCAACGGTTCGTGGACCGCTGTCACGCCGAAGGGCTCGGTGTGGTCCAGGACGTGGTCTACAACCACCTCGGCCCGTCGGGGAACTACCTGCCCGAGTTCGGCCCGTACCTCAAGGACGGTTCGAACACCTGGGGCGACCTGCTCAACCTCGATGGCGAGGGCTCGGCGGAGGTACGGCGCTACATCCTCGACAACGCGCGGATGTGGCTCGAGGACTACCACGTCGACGGGTTGCGGCTCGACGCCGTGCATGCGCTCAGCGACAACTCACGGCCGCACCTGCTCGAGGAGCTCGCAAGCGAGGTGGCGGCGCTCTCGGCGCACGTCGGCCGGCCGCTGACCTTGGTCGCCGAATCCGACCTCAACGACCCGGTGCTCATCACGCCGCGAGAGGCGGGCGGATACGGTCTCGACGCCCAGTGGAGCGACGACTTCCATCACGCCCTCCACGTTGCGCTGACCGGTGAGACCCACGGGTACTACGCCGACTTCGCGCCGCTGGCCGCGCTGGCCAAGGTGTGCGAGCGAGGGTTCTTCCACGACGGGACCTACTCCTCGTTCCGAGGCCGCGACCACGGCACACCGATCGACACCGCGACGCTGCCGACCTGGCGGCTGGTGGTCTCCAGCCAGAACCATGACCAGATCGGCAACCG
>DOWL01000103.1:4900-5320 GCA_003519585.1 Nocardioides sp.
GAACCATGACCAGATCGGCAACCGGGCCGCCGGCGATCGAATCACGACGGTGTTGGACGACGACCAGCTCGCCTGCGCCGCACTGCTCACCCTGTGCGGGCCGTTCACGCCGATGCTGTTCCAGGGTGAGGAGTGGGCGGCGGCGACGCCGTTCCAGTTCTTCACCTCGCACCCGGAGGAGGAGCTGGGCCGGGCGGTCGCCGAGGGGCGGACCCGGGAGTTCGCGCAGCATGGATGGGACCCGGAGTCGGTGCCGGATCCGCAGGACCCGGCCACGTACCAGCGGTCCCAGCTGGACTGGTCCGAGCTCGACTCGGAGCGCGGCCGGCGGATGCTGGCGGTCTACCGCGACCTGGCTCGTTTGCGGCGGCAGGAGCCGGACCTCACCGACTCGTCGTTCGCGCACGTGTCCTGTCACGT
>DOWL01000103.1:5434-22801 GCA_003519585.1 Nocardioides sp.
GGGCGGGGGGAGCCGCTTCTTCACGATGCGCCGCGGCTCGCTATTGGTGCTGGTGAACTTCGGCGAGACACCCGTGGCCTCAGAGGTCGGGCCGGCAGAGCTGCTCTTCGAGACGGAGTCAGGGGTCGATCTCGATGAGGGCGTGATCACGCTCCCCGGGCACGCGGGAGCGTTGGTGCGGCAGTGCTGAGCCGAGCTGACCCGAGCTGACCCGAGCTGACCCGGCTGAACAGAGATCAGAGCGTCGCGGGGTCGACGACCTGGTCCGCGGACGGCGCCTCGACCTCGACGTCCTCGTCGAAGCCGCTGAAATCGATCTGGCCCGGCTGGTCGCCCTCGGTCCGCTCGATCCTCACCAGGTAGTGCTTGCCCTCCACGAGCACGTAGCCGACCGAGCTGCCGTCGGTGTCGCTCTGCTCGACCTTGACGACCTCCTGACCGTCGACCTCGTCGGTGCCGGTGGCGGTGTACTCGCCCCCGTCACCCTCGTCCTTGAAGATGTTGTCGAAGAAGGCGTTGAGGTCGCAGAACTGGGAGAAGTTCTCGTCGTTGTCGATCACCCACTTGTCGCCCACCGCGGCGATGATCGTGTCGGCGTCGTCGGGAGCCTGCTCCCGCCAGAAGGCCTCGTCGGGCCGGAACCAGTTCTCGCCGTCCACGGCCAGCACCTCGGCGGTGCCCGCACCGATCCCGATCGTCCCCGTGCACGCGCCGTCCGAGCTGGCCTGGATGTCGAGCTTCACCGACGAGTCGGTGGAGTTGATCTCGCCGGAGTAGGTCATCGAGTCGAGCGACTTCATATCGGCCTTGGCCGCGGCCGCGATCTCGTCGCCCGACTGTTGGGCGAAGTCTCCAGCGGAGTCACCGGAGTCACCCGAGCTACCGGAGGAGTCGTCACCACCGCCGCAGCCGGTCGCGAGCAGGAGCGCGGAGACAGCGGCGATCGCGCCGAGACGAAGGGAGGTCATGGCTGCCG
This sequence comes from Nocardioides sp., assembly GCA_003519585.1. Lineage (GTDB taxonomy): Bacteria > Actinomycetota > Actinomycetes > Propionibacteriales > Nocardioidaceae > Nocardioides. The sequence continues at coordinate 6,411 of DOWL01000103.1, forward strand.
ATCATAGGTTGACCGGGCGGCGAGGACGTCTTCCATGTGCGCCTCGGCCCAATCCTTCAGGCCGTGGATGACACGCTGCAACGAATGACCGAGATCGGTGAGTTCGTAGGTCACGGTGACCGGCACGGACGCGGTGACGGTGCGCGTGACGAGGCCGTCCCGTTCGAGGGTGCGCAGGGTCTGGGTCAGCATCTTCTGGCTGACCCCGGCGATGGTCCGGGAGAGCTGGGAGTACCGCCGTGGTCCTCGCTCGAGCGCCACCATCACCAGCGTCACCCACTTATCGGAGAGTCGGTCGAGCAGTTGCCGGCTCGGGCATTCGGCCAGGAACACGTCGTAGTCGGCCTTCTCGGCCGCGCGACGCTGGGCCGCGGTCATCGTGGGCATGGTGGGCTCCATCGGGTGGGTTACGCACTTCAAGGTGCCTGCTCTCCAACAGGAAGCGCCTTGGTCGACGGGTTTGTTCCGACCACTGCACACCTTCCCTTCCATCACTCCAGGAGGAGCACCATGAGCACCACCTTCCGCGCCGCCGTCGTCACCCGCCCCGGCGAGCCCGACGCCATCTCGATCCTCGACCTTCCCGTCGTGCCATTGGAGCCCGGCCAGGTTCGGGTCGCCGTGGCGGCAGCCACCGTCAACCCCGTCGATGTCGCCGTGCGGGACGGTGTACTCCACCGCGCCGGCGTCATCGACCAACCCGAGCGGACCGGTCTGGGCTGGGACTTCGCCGGCACCGTCCTCGAAGCCGGCGCGGGTGTCGACCTGGCACCGGGCACCCCGGTCGCGGGCCTGGTCGGCGGGCTCGACCGCGACTTCGGGACCTACGCCGAACAGCTCGTCCTCCCCGCCACCGATGTGGCCGTCGTGCCGGACGGCCTCGACCCGGTCGCGGCAGCCACGGTGCCGCTCAACGCGGCTACGGCGTTGCAGTTGGTCGACATCCTCGGCGACGGAAACGGACAGTCGTTGCTCGTCACCGGCGTGGCCGGCGCCGTGGGCGGCCATGTCGTCCCGTTCGCGCTCGAACGCGGCTGGCTGGTCACCGGGCTCGGCCGGGCGGCGGACGAGGAGTTCGTCCGGGGACTCGGGGCCGAGTTCACCGCCGAGTCCACCACCGGCTGGGACGCGGTCGCCGATGCCGCGGTGCTCCAGGAGCGGGCGGTCGCACTGGTCCGCGACGGCGGCCGGTTCGTCGGCGTCCAGCCGTCCTTCCCACCGCCGACCGAGCGCGGTATCACGATCCAGGCCGTGGGCGTGGTGCCCAACGGCGCCCAATTGGCCACGCTGCTCGACCGTACGGCGCGCGGCGAGCTCCCCGTACGCATCGCCGAGGTGCTCCCCCTCGACCGTCTCGACGAGGCCCACGCCGCGGTCGCGAAGGGCGGCGTCCGCGGCCGCTACGTCCTCGTCCCCTGAGCCAATCGCCGGGATACTCCGTGACGTTCTGCAGGTCCGAACAGCGTTCGAGCATGCACTTCGTCACGGACTATCCCGGCGTGGCGGTCATACTCCCGCGGTCTCGGGTTCGCGAGCGGCGGGCGGCGGGGAGGCGTCCTCGCCGCCCTCGCGGAACCCGTGGCGGCGCCACCAGCGGGCCAGCGGAGCGGGGGCCCACCAGTTCCACGGGCCGAGCACCTTCATCGTGGCCGGTACCAGTACGCCGCGGACGATCGTGGCGTCGACCAGCAGGGCGACGAGCATGCCGATGCCGAGCATCTTCATGAACACGATCCCGCTGAGCGCGAACGCCCCGATGACGACGGCGAGCAGTACGGCGGCGCTGGTGATGATCCGGCCGGTCTTCTGGACACCGGTGACGACGGCGAGGTCGTTGTCGCCGGTGCGGTCGTACTGCTCGCGGATCCGCGAGAGGAGGAAGACCTCGTAGTCCATCGACAGCCCGAACAGGATGGCCAGCATCAGGATCGGGTTCGTCGCGTCGAGGAAGCCCTGAGGCGTGAAATCGAGCACTCCCGACAGGTGTCCGCTGCTGAAGATCCAGGTGATGATGCCGAAGGACGCGGTGATCGAGAGCAGGTTCATGACGATCGCCTTGAACGGCAGCACCACCGAGCCGAACGCCACGAACAGCAGCACCAGCATCACGCCTGCGACGATCAGCCCCATGTAGATCAGGTGTGAGCCGACGGAGTCGATGAGGTCGACGGTGTTGGCGCTCAGGCCACCGACCAGCACCGACCCCGAGTCCGGCTCGATCTCGCGGAGCTGCTGCACCATCTCCTGGCTCGCCTCGGTCTGGCTGTTGCCGGCCCAGGACACCCGGAGCAACGTGTCGTCGCCCTTCGCGGCCACGGTCTGTACGGCGAGCACGCCGTCGACCTGCGCCACCTGCTCGGCGTACGCCGCCACGTCGGCCTCGGACGCGCCTTGCACCAACAGCGACGCGGTCGAGGTCTCGGGACCGAACTCCGCGAGCTTCTCGGCGGCCACGTGCGCCGGGGCATCGGAGGGGAGTACGCGGTAGTCGACGCTGCCCCACTTCACGCCGAGGAACGGCGAGGCGATGAGCAGCAGAAGGGCGACCGTGCCGACGATGACCAGCCACGGCCGGCGCATCACGCCGCGGGCCAGCGCCGCCCAACGGCCGTGGGCGTCATCGACCACGACCGGCCGGTGTCGCCGCCAGGGCAGCCGGCCGGCGTCGACCCGGCGGCCCAGCAGCCGCAGCGTCGCGGGCAGCACGGTCAGCGCCGCGAGCATCGCCACGAGGACCGCGGCCATGCCGCCGTACCCCATGCTGCGGAGGAACGCCTGCGGGAAGATCAGCAGGCTCGACATGGCGGCGGCGACCGTCAGGCCTGAGAAGAGCACGGTGCGTCCGGCGGTCGCCATCGTGCGCCGGATCGCGTCGGGCACCGCCTCGGGGTCGTCCACCGGACGCAGCGCGAGCTCCTCACGGAAGCGGCTGATCACGAACAGGGCGTAGTCGATCGCCAGCCCGATGCCGAGCAGGGAGATCACGTTGACGGAGAAGACCGAGACGTCGGTGAAGTTCGAGATGACGCGCACCAGCGCCAGGGCGCCGACCATCGCGAGCAGACCCACCAGGGCTGGCATCGTGGCGGCGACCAGGCTGCCGAAGATCAGCAGGGCCAGGAGAATCACGATCGGCATCGAGATCGTCTCGGCGCGGGCGAGGTCCTCGCTGGTGATCTCGTTGACGTCGTTGAAGACCGCGAACGCACCAGCCAGATCGGTCTCGAGACCGGAGGACGCCGGGGCCTCGAGCGTTGGCTCGAGGTCGTCGTAGTTGGCGAGGAAGTCGCTCTGGCTCCCGCCGGTCAGTGAGATCAGCACCTGGGCTGAGTGGCCGTCGTCGCTGACCAGCCCGGCGTCCGGCGGCGCGGCGTAGTAGGGGACCACGGTGCTGGTGGTCCCGGGGGCGAGCCCGGCCACGATCTGCTCGACGGCGGCCCGGAACTCCGGGTCGGTGGCCACCCGGTCCGGGCTGGAGTAGATCGCGACGACGTCGACGCCCTGATTGCCGAAGGTGTCGCGCTCGGCGACCAGCTCGCGAGCCGACTCCGACCCCTTGTCGTCGAACCCGCCCTGCGAAAGGTGGTCGAAGACGCCGAATCCGTACGCCCCGGCGGCGACGGCCACGGCGAGGCCAGCCAGCAAGACGGCGAGGGCCCGGCGGGCGACGAATGCTCCCCAGCGCTCGATCATGGTCACTCCTTGGTGAACATCTATTAGGATTGTGAACGGCGTTTACCGTAAACGGTGTAAACTTACGCTGTCAACGGCGAAAGGGATGCATGAGCATCGAGGTGGACACCCCCAGCGGCACGGCACAGACACGTCGGGAGCGACAGCGCGAGGCGACGTACGCCGAGATCGTGCGGGTCTCCCGCGATCTCCTGGCCGAGGGGGCGGAGCTGTCGTTGCGCGCGGTGGCTGCCCGGATGGGCATGACCGCGCCCGCGCTCTACCGCTACGTCGGCAACTACCAGGAGCTCATCGACCTGGTCGCCTTCGAGATCGACCGGGCCGCCACCGAGACCTTCGCGGCGGCGGCCGAGGCGTTGCCCGAGGACGACTACGCCGGACGGCTGGTCGCCTCGACAGTGGAGTTCCGGATGTGGGCGCTGGCCAACCCGCGCGAGTTCGGCCTGGCCTTCGCCAACCCCGTCGCCGAGCCGAAGAACGCCCGACGCGAGATGCTCACGCTCTCCTGCTCGGGCCACCTCTGCACCGACCAGATGCGGGCGCTGTGGGAGCACAACCACCACCCGATCCCCGCGCTCGACGACCTGCCGCCAGCGGTCCGCGAGGCCGTCCTCGACCCGCTCATCCCGGCCGAGGTGGAGGGGCTCGCCAGGGAGGACCGCGGACTGCTGTGGATCTACATGCAGGGCTGGAACGTGCTGTACGGCGTGGTCGCGCTCGAGGTCTTCGGCCACATGGACCCGCGGATCATCGAGTCCGGCGAGATGTTCGTCGAGGCGGTGCGGGCCTTCGCACCCAAGCTCGGACTGGCCGACGACACGGATCGGCTGGTCGCCCAGATCCGCGAGCGGATCTTGCGGGGCTGACTACCCGAGGACGCCGTCGTAGTTCGGCAGCCGGTACGCGCGCTCGTAGCCGTCGCCCTCGAAGTCGGTGTCGTTGTTGCCGATGTTCGCGATCAATGTGTAGCCCCGCGCCGCGAACAGGTCGCGGCACCGCTGCTTGCCGTAGACCAGCGTGCGGCCCTGCCCACGCAGGCACAGTGCGTCGACGGGGAAGCCGTTGCGCTGCAACTGACCGGTGGTGCTCTTGCGCATCCCGGCCACGCGGCCGGTGTTGAACAGCACGGCCACCCCGCGCCGGTCGAGGAAGCGGGCGAGCTTGAGCATCCGGGGGATCGCACCGCCGCCGTCGTAGTACGTCGCGAGCACGGTGTTGTCGATGTCGAAGTTGACCGCCAGCACCTCGTCGGGATCCTTGGCCGCGATCCGCGCGCGGAACTGCTTGTAGGACCCGGTCATCACCGTGGCCACGTCGGCCAGCCACTGCTCGCGCGACGGCACATCGCGTGCCTGCGCGGGCGCGGCAGGGCAGAGCCCAGCGGCGAGGACGAGGGCGAGCAAGGGCGCGAGGAGCAGTCGCGTCATGTGGACCACGGTAGCTGGGACTTAGCCCAACAGCTCATTCACCCACGCCGGGACCAGTTCGCCGGCCGGTCCGTGCCGGGCCTCGTCGAACCATGCGGTGCCCTCGCTCGGGACCAGGTTGAGCTCGAGCGTGCGCGCGCCGTACGTCGCGGCCGCCTGCACGAAGCCGGCCGCCGGGTAGACCGCACCGGACGTGCCGATGGAGACGAACAGATCGGCCCGCTCGAGGGCGAGGAAGATCCGGTCGAGGTCGTAGGGGATCTCGCCGAACCACACGACGTCGGGGCGCAGCTCGGTGGTGCCGCAGCCCGGACACGGCGGGAAGTCGCCGAGCTCCCCGGTCCAGGGGAAGCGGCCGCCGCAGGACCGGCACAGCGCCGAGAGCAACTCCCCGTGCATGTGCAGCACCCGGGTCGAGCCGGCCCGCTCGTGCAGGTCGTCGATGTTCTGGGTCACCACGAGCAGGTCGTCGCCGACGGCCTCTTCGAGCCGGGCGAGCGCCTCGTGGGCGGGGTTGGGCGCGACCCCGGACAGTGCCTCGCGGCGGGCGTCGTAGAAGCGGTGCACCGTCGTGGGCTGCCGGTCGTAGGCCTCCGGCGTCGCGACGTCCTCGACCCGGTGCCCCTCCCACAGGCCGTCGGCGTCCCGGAACGTCGGCACCCCGCTCTCGGCCGAGATCCCGGCCCCGGTGAGTACGACGATCCGCACGGTCAGAGCTTATGCATGGTGACGACGTAGCCCGCCGCGTCGTCGTACGGCGCGCGGTCCCACGTCGAGAACCGCGCCACCGGCACCAGCCCGGCCTCGGCGAACGCAGTCTCGACCTCGTCGAGCGAGGTGATCGGACAGTCCCCGGGCAGGTGCGCGGCGTCGAGGCCGAAGCCGCAGACCAGCAGGCCGCCATCGGAGCGCACGTGAGCCGCCAGCGCGCGTGCCGTGCCGTCGAGGGTCCCGGGCTCGAGGAGCGGAATCGTGTTGCCGGCCACCAGGACCACGTCGTAGGTCTCGCCGGTGTCGAGGGTGGCGAGGTCGCCGACCCGCCAGTCGAGATCGGGTGCCTCCGCACGGGCCTGAATCAGCATCGAGGCGTCGAGGTCGACGCCGACGACGCCGTACCCGAGCTCGGCCAGCCGGATCGCGACCCGGCCGGTGCCGCAGCCGGCGTCGAGGACCCGTGCCGGAGGCTCGACGAGACCACACACGAAGCTCGCCTCGCCGTGCACGTCGTCGCCCCGCGCGGCCAGCGCGCGGAACCGCTGTGCGTACTTCGCGGCGTAGTCGGCTCCGACCGTCGCGCGCGCGATCTCCTGCCACCGGGTCATCCCGGTCAGTACTACCAGGGAGGCACGGACCCGGCGCTACGGGATGGGCAGCGTCTCGATGTCGGCGGCGATGATCGCCTGGTCCTCCGGATCGGAGATCTCGCCCAGCAGCGCGATCGCGCGGTCGCGTGCGTCCCGAGCAGCCTCGAGGTCACCAGAGACGGCGAGCGCGCGGGCGAGCCCCTCCTGAGCGCCGGCGACCATCCAGTCGTGGATGCCGTCGCGGGCCGAGTAGTCGACGCACCGCTGGGCGTGGAACAGCGCCGGCTCCCCGCGGCCGAGGGTGGAGTAGACCCGCGAGATCTGCCACTCCCCCGCGGCGCGGTTCTGGTCGTCGCCGACGTTGTCCCAGTGCAGGCGGCTGGCGTGGGCGAGGTGGATCATCCGGTCGGCCTCGTCGGGCGTCCGGGTCTCCTTCTCCAGCTCGCGCCAGGTCTCTCCGAACAGCGCGATCGCCAGCTGGCGCTCGTCGGCGACGGGCTCGGTCGTGGCGTCGTTCAAGGTCATGGTGACTCCTCGTGGATCGGCTAGCGCATGGTCGAGCGAGTGGAGGGCGCGCCTGAGCCGGTCGTGGCGGGCCTGGAGCGCGGTGCGGTGCTGGTCGAGCAGCCGTCGTACGTCGGGTTCCGGGCTGCCGCGCACGACGGCGCGAACGACGTCGAGCGAGACGTCGAGCGCGCGCAACCGGCCGATCGTGCGCGCGGTCGCGACCTGCGTCTCGGCGTACCAGCGGTAGCCGTCCTGGTCGACCCGCTCCGGAGTCAGCACGCCGACCAGGTCGTAGTGCCGGAGCGCCTTGGTCGTCAGACCGGCCAGCCGGGCGACCTCGCCCACCGACAGCATCCCGGGTGCTCTGGAACCCACGCCTGCGACGGTAGGGGGTTGCCGCGGGGCAACCGCAAGTCCCGCCCTCACCTGCGGTCGGGCGCTCCGACTGACAGAGTCCGGTCATGGAGTTGATAGACGGCGCCGGCGCCTGGGCTGAGCCCGACGCCACCGGCGCGACGTACGCCGAGCAGTTGCGCAGCGCCGACCTGAGCGTCGGGACCTACTGTCTGCGGGCCGGAGCGGTGGATCCGCAGAGCCCGCACGACGAGGACGAGATCTACGTCGTCAACGCAGGGCGAGGCAGCTTCACCAGCGGTGGTCGCACCGTCGAGATCTCGGCCGGCTCCGTGCTGTACGTGCCGGCCCACGAGGCGCACCGATTCCACGACATCACCGAGGACCTCGCGCTGCTCGTCTTCTTCGCTCCCCCGGAGGGATCACGCTCGCAGCCGTTGACTGAGTAGGTAGACCCGGCAGCCCAGGCACAGTCCGGTCGCGGCGTTGAGTGCAGTCACGCCGAGGACGAGCGCGGTCAGGACATAGCCGGCGATGTCCACGCCGACCGCGAAGCAGACCACCGCGGGAGCGGTGAGCACGCAGCCGATCAGTTGAGCGAATCTCGGCGGCCGAGCATCCTCCAGCCGGGTGGGAGGGCCGATGCGCGGCCAGATGAACCGCGCGTAGAGCTGCGCCCACACCGACCACTGGAAGCTCACGAACGCGGTGAACGCGAACACAGCCACCTGCGAGGCGAGCAGGAAGAGGCCGAGCGGCCGGGCCGAGTCGACGACCAGCACCACCACGGCGAGTACGACGGCAGTAGCACCGGCGCTGAACCGGACCAGGCGCGGATCGACCTGACCGCGCAGCGGGCACGCGCTGATCCTGTTGCTCGTCATCGGAGTGCATCGTGCCCCGACACGAACGCGCCTTGCACGCCGACGCGCACTGCATCACTCGGGCTGTCACTCGGGCTCGGCGGCCGGGCGCGAGTCATCCGCGACCTCGAGAGACTCGATCAGCCGGATCGCCAGGCGCAGACGAGCATCGCCAGGCAGAGTCATTGCGCGATCGAGGAACTCCTCGGCGGTCATCGTCACCGCGTCACCGTAACGTGGCACTTCCGCCGGGTGGTCTTCGCGCTCTCGGCTGGGCACATAGAACGACGCGTGACTCTCGTACGGTCCGAAGTCGCCCGACTCATCGATGAAGATGCTGAGTTCGCGCACGAAACTCTCCCCGGACATGACTTGAGGCGGGGGATGTCCCCGCCTCAAGGTTGGACCAGGGCCTCGCGGCCAGCCCAGCGATTCAGAGATAACACGCAGCTCCGGCCGAGCCCCGCGATCGCTCAAACCACTGCTGACCTGGGCAACACGTCACAGTCAGTAGTACCAGGGATACGGCGACCAGTCGGGCTCGCGCTTCTCGAGGAACTGGTCGCGGCCTTCTTGGGCTTCGTCGGTCATGTAGGCGAGCCGCGTGGTCTCGCCGGCGAACAACTGCTGGCCGACCAGGCCGTCGTCGATGAGGTTGAAGGAGTACTTCAGCATCCGCTGGGCGGTCGGGGACTTGCCGTTGACGAGCCGGCCCCACTCCAGTGCGGTCGACTCGAGCTCGGCGTGCGGGACCGCGCGGTTGACCACACCCATGCGGACGCCGTCCTCGGCGGAGTACTCCTGGCCGAGGAAGAAGATCTCGCGGGCGAACTTCTGGCCGACCTGGCGGGCGAGGTACGCCGACCCGTAGCCGCCGTCGAAGGAGCCGACGTCGGCGTCGGTCTGCTTGAACCGCGCCTCCTCACTCGACGCGAGGGTCAGATCGCAGACCACGTGGAGCGAGTGGCCGCCGCCGGCGGTCCAGCCGGGCACGACGCAGATGACGATCTTGGGCATGAACCGGATCAGTCGCTGGCACTCCAGGATGTGCAGCCGCCCGAGCCGGGCCTTGTCGAGGGTCTCGGCGGTCTCGCCCTCGGCGTATTGGTATCCGGTGCGACCACGGATCCGCTGGTCGCCGCCGGTGCAGAAGGCCCACTTGCCGCTCTTGGCGCTGGGCCCGTTGCCGGTGAGCAGGACGCAGCCGACGTCGCTCGACGTACGGGCATGCTCCAGGACGCGGAGCAGTTCGTCGACGGTGTGCGGGCGGAAGGCGTTGAGCACGTCGGGCCGGTCGAAGGCGATCCGCACGGTGCCGTGCGCCTTCGCGCGGTGGTAGGTGAGGTCGGTCAGCCCCTCGAAACCGGGGACCACCGACCACGCCTCCGGATCGAAGGTCTCGGACACCCCGTCGATTGCGCTCATGGAGCGCACCGTAACGGGCGCGTCGCTGCCACGATGCACCGGTGAGCACCCTGCCCGCTGCGCTGGCCGAGCCGACCGTCACGCCGCCCAGCCGGTGGGTGGCCCTGCTCGCGCTGGCCAGCGTCGGACTCTGGGCCGGCTTCTTCGGCCCGATCCAGGTACTCCTCGCCCAGCAGGCCGAGTCGCTGGACCCGGCCAACAAGGAGCAGGTGCTTGCGCTCGTCACCGGACTCGGAGCGCTCGTCTCGGTTGTCTGCAACCCGCTGGCCGGGGCCTTCTCCGACCGTACGACGCTCCGCGCGGGCCGGCGCGTCCCGTGGCTGGTCGGGGGCGCACTCGGCGGCGCAGCATTCCTCGCGCTGCTGTCGGTCGCTCCCAATGTGCCGGTGATGGTGCTCGCCTGGTGTGGGGTGCAGGCAACGCTCAACGCCATGCTCGCCGCGACCACCGCGGTGATTCCCGACCAGGTGCCGGTCGACCGCCGAGGCCGGATCGGCGGGATCGCCGCCGTCGCCCAAACCGTGGGGGTCGTGGCCGGGACCGGCATCGCCGCCGCCACCGGGAGCATCGCCGCCGGCTACCTCTCGATCGCGGTCTTCCTGGTGGTGCTAGCGGTGCCGTTCGCGCTGACCTCCCGCGACGTGGCCTTGCCGGCCGAGGCGCGACCGCCGTTCGAGCTGCGGACCTTCGTGGCGTCGTTCTGGATCTCCCCGCGCGGCCACGCCGACTTCGCCTGGGCATGGGTGACGCGGTTCCTGGTCAATCTCGGCAACGCCCTCGGCCTGCTCTACCTCCTCTACTTCCTCAAGGACGTGCTCGGCTTCAGCTCCGACGAGGCCGAGGACCGGGTCTTCCTGCTCACCGCCCTGTACGCCGTGACGCTGCTGCTCACGGCGGTGATCTTCGGCATCTGGAGCGACCGGCTGGGCCGCCGCAAGGTCTTCGTGATCTGGTCGGGCCTGGTGTCGGGCTGCGCGGTCGCGGTGCTCGGGATCGGGCAGAGCTGGCCGTCCGCCGTGGCCGCGGCGGTGGTGATGGGCTGCGCCTACGGCATCTACACCGCGGTCGACTTCGCACTCATCACCCAGGTGCTGCCGACCGCCACCGACCGCGCCAAGGACCTCGGCGTCATCAACATCGCCAACGCCCTCCCGCAGGTCGTCGCGCCAGTGCTTGCCGGCGTGCTGCTCGCCGTCGTCGAGGCCTCGGGCGGCCTGGTCGAGTCGGACGGAGACGGATTCTCCGTCGGCTACTTCGCGGTCTACTTCCTCGCCTTCCTGGCCAGCGTGCTCGGGTCGGTCTTCGTGACCCGGATCCGCGGGGTCCGCTGAGATCCGCCGCTCCAGGAATGTCGGACCTCGACTTCCGGTTACTGGAGGTCGTGACACTTCAAGGTGAGTACGAGCCCAGCAAGGCGGCATGGGTCCGCGACCAGGTCGAGGCCTACGAGCGCTCCGGCGGCACCGAGGCGAACATCCTCCGCGGCCGCCCGGAGTGGCCGATCGTGGTGATCACCTCGCGCGGCCACCAGTCCGGCAAGCTCCGCAAGAACCCCGTGATGCGGGTCGAGAAGGACGGCGTGTACGCCGCCGTCGCCTCGCAGGGCGGCGCGCCGACCAACCCGAGCTGGTACTACAACTTCGTCGCCGACCCGCACGTCGACCTGCAGGACGGCCCCGAGCCCCACGAGTACGTCGCGCGGCTGGCCGAGGGCGAGGAGCGCGCCGAGTGGTGGGACCGTTGCGTGGCGCAGTTCGCGCCGTACGCGGAGTACCAGCAGAAGACCGACCGCGAGATCCCGTTGTTCCTGCTGGAGCCGGTCGAGTAGCTGAGCGGCTGTCGGAGTCACCGGTTAACCGGTGACTCCTGCAACGGACTACGACGACGCGAGGGACGCGGCCAGGCTGACCAGGTGACCGAGCCTGGCAAGCTCGGACTCGACGAACTCAGGCCCGCCGCGGCGACCGATCACGACGACCTCGTTGCCGTCGATGCGCGCGCCGGCGTAGAGATTGACCTCGTCGCCCTCGACGTCGAGCCGAGAGGCGCGTTCGATCTCGACGAACGGCAGCTCCTCGGGTGCCGCGTCGGTGCGCCGCACGACGCCCTTGCTGCGGTGGATCCGGATCGCCCAGTCGGCTCGGAACGTGACCGGCAGCAGATCGACCATCCGGTCGAGCGCGGCCGCTGGGTCGGTCGTCAGCTCCTCGACGGCCTCGAGGTCGAGGAAGATGTTGCCGCCGGCGGCGTACCGGCTGATCCACATGACGCGCACGCCCTCCAGGGCGTTGCAGGCCGAGACGATCGAGTCGGGCATCGCGTTGCCGTGCATCTCGAGCAGCACGTCGTCGATGGCGGCGCCGTCGCGCTTCTCGACGATCTCGATCGCGTCGATGTCACCGCCGGCCTCACCGATCGCGGTCGCGACGCGCCCCAACGAACCCGGGACGTCGGGCAGCTCGACACGCAGGAGGAACGGCACTCCTCCGACCCTAGGCGATCCGGGTAACGCCCCTGTTTCCGGTCCAGCGTTTCCGGTCCGGTGTCTCCGGTCCGGATCAGGGTGCGGACTCAGTCGCCAGCCGCTGGCGGAGGCCGGTCGCACGGAGGGCGCGGCGCTCGATGGCGGCGCGTACGTCGTCGGGCGAGCCGACCACCACGACCCGCTCGCGGGCCCGGGTGATCGCGGTGTAGAAGAGCTCGCGGGTGAGCAGCCGCGACTCGGGAGGCGGCAGGATCACGACCACCTCGTCGGCCTGCGAGCCCTGGCTCTTGTGGATGGTGAGCGCATGCATCGTCTCGACCTGACCGAGCCGGCCGGTGGCGAGGTCGAGCCGACCACTGCTGCCGGCGACGGCGGCCCGCAGGGCGCGACCTGGCACCCCGTTCGGTGGCCGGACCGCAACACCGGTGTCGCCGTTGTAGACGCCGAGGCCGTAGTCGTTGGCGGTCACCAGGAGCGGGCGGCCGGCGTACCAGACGGCGTAGAGCGGCTCGCCGGTCTCCTCGCCGAGCCAGCGCTCCACCTGGGTGTTCCAGTGGCGTACGCCGAAGGGGCCCTCGCGGTGGGCGCAGAGCAGCCGTTGGCGGTCGAGCAGTTCGAGCGCCCGGTCGGCGTGGCCCTCCTCGGCGGCCCGGAGCACGTCGAGCGCATGGGGCACGACGAGCTCGCGCACCCGAGCGGCTGGGTCGTCGACGTCGATCAGTGCGACGTGCTCGCCGCCGGCCGCCAGCAACTCGACGGCCCGCTCCGGATCGCCGGACCGGACCGCCTCGGCCAGGGCGCCGATCGACTCGCCGAAGCGATGGGACGTGACCAGGGCGGCCACCCCGATGCGGGTCTTCTCCTGAACCGTCTCGACCAGGTCGGCGAGCACCGCCCCGGCCTCGACCGAGGCCAGCTGGAACGGGTCACCGACCAGGAACAGCCGACTGCCGGGCCGCACCGCCTCGAGCAGCCGAGCCATCATCGTCAGCGAGACCATCGAGGTCTCGTCGACCACCACGACGTCGTGGGGCAGCCGGTTGTCGCGATGATGCCGAAACCTCGACGAGGTGTCCGGCCGGGCTCCGAGGAGCCGGTGCAGCGTGACGGCCCGCACGCCGGCCAGCCGACGGCGGTCGGCCTCGGGCAGCCGGGCCACCTCCTCCTCGACCGCCTGCTGCAGGCGGGCGGCGGCCTTCCCGGTGGGCGCGGCGAGGGCGATCCGGATCGGCGGATCGCCCGCGAGCTCGCCCTGCTCGGCACAGAGGGCGAGCAGGGCGGCCACCGTCGTGGTCTTGCCGGTGCCGGGCCCGCCGGTCAGCACGGTGGTGGCCCGGCCGAGCGCGACCCGCGCGGCGGCGCGTTGCTCGTCGTAGCCCTCGGCCGGGAAGACGCGGTCGAGCGCCCGGCCCAGCCACGCCTCGTCGGGCGCGGTGACTCCCGCGGGGCGCCCGACCAGGTCGGCATGGACCTGCTCCTCCTCGCGCCAGTAGCGATCGAGGTAGAGCAGCCGCACCCCGCCGTGCTCCAACAGGCGGAGCACGGGAGTGGGCGAGGTGAGCAGCGGGCTCGCGGCGACGGCGGCGTGCCAGGCCTCGACCTCGGGCCAGGCGACCGCGACCTCGCTGTCGGTGAGATCACCGGAGACGGTGGCCAGGTCGACGCAGACCGAGCCCCCGCGCACCGCCCGCACCACGAAGGCCACTGCCAATGCCACGAGCTCCGACTCGTCGCCACCGAGAGCGCAGAGCCGGAGGGCTACGTGTACGTCCGCGACGTCAAGCACGCCGGCGGCGTTGAAGGAGCGCAGCAGCCCGGTGGCCGCGTGGGCGAGGCGCGGGTCATGCGGGTCGTCTAGCTCCGGTGTCGTCAGGGTCACGAGGCACCGTCCAGGAGATCGGACAGCGCGGTCACGAGCGCGACGGGTGGCTGCCAGGAGAAGACGCCCGTGGGGTGCCCGTCCTCTTCTGGCGTGTCCGGGCCGCACATCCCGCGCACGTAGAGGTAGAGCACACCGCCGAGATGCACGGCCGGGTCGTAGCCCGGCTGGCGCCACCGCAGGTAACGGTGTGCGACGACGACGTAGAGGAGTGCCTGGAGCGGGTAGTCGGAATGGAGCATCGCCTCGACCAGGCGCCCGCGGGAGTACGCCGCCGCGGTCAGTGGCTGGTCAGCCGGACCGAGCCAGTTGGTCTTGTAGTCGACGACCAGGTAGCGCGGACCCGGAAGGCGGAGCACCACGTCGATCGAGCCGGACAGGTAGCCACGCAGCGACTGGCTACCCAGCCCGGGAGTGCGGAGTCGGTCGGCGTAGGGCTGCAGCGGGTCGGCCGGAGGGAGGTGTTCGGCGAGGAGCGCGCCGACATCGGCCAGGGTCACGTCGACGCCCAGCGACCGGTCGCCACCCGCGAGCGGGATCTCGAAGTCGAGCTCGCAGAGCCGGTCGGCGAGCCCGATCCCGCCGAGCGTGAGCCCATCGGCCAACGGACCGAGCGAGGTGTGATGGAGCGGGACCAATGCTGCGGCCAGCTCCGCCGGCGCGGTGTCGACCGGCCACCAGAGCCGCTGCTCCTCGACGTGCCGAAGCAGCTCGGCCTCGAGGTCGGCAGCATCGGGGTCGGCGACCTCGAGCACGCCGTGCACCAGGGATCCGAACGCGGCTCCCGACGACAGCGCGGCCATCGGCGACGCCATCGACGTCGACTCGTCGCTCGCGACGACGAGCTGGGCCGGCTCGGCCGCCGACTCGTCGGCCAGCTCGTCGGCCAGTTCGTCGTCGCGCGCCGACAGCTCCGGCTCGGAGGTGACGCCGCCGGACTCCTCGGCCGCGCGGACCAGGGCGGAGTAGGAGGTACGCCGCCAGTCGGTGTCGATGGACCGGTCGAAGACCCGGACCGCCATCCCCTTCGGTGCGCGGCTCGGCGGCGGCTCAGGGATGTCCGAGGCGGGCTCGGCACGCTCGAGGTGCGGCCCGCCCGCCTGCTCCCACTTGCGGAGATGGTCGAGGACGGAGGCGTCGTCGACCTTGGGCTGTAGCGAGTCGGGCACCAACGCCTGGTTGAGCACCCGTCCGCGCAGCAGCCGGGAGAGCCCGCCGTTGACCTCGTCCCACGAGGGAGCCCACCACGCCACGACCTGCGACTGGGCTCGGGTGAGCGCGACGTAGGTGAGCCGGATGTCGTCGCCGGCCATCTCCGCGCGACCCTGGGCGCTCACGGCGGCGTATCCGGGCGCGGACGAGCCACCGATGTCGAGACACCGGGTGCCGTCGGGCTCGTGGTAGAGCACCGCCTCTCCGAGCCGGACGTTGCGGTTGAACGCGAAGGGCAGGTAGACGAGGGGGTACTGCAGCCCCTTGCTCACCCAGACCGTCATGATCTGGACTGCAGCGGCATCGCTGTCGAGCCGTCGGTTGCGCTCGGCCGCACCGGCCCGCTCCTGCCGTTGGTCGCGCAGCCACTGCAGCAGCGCCGGCAGGCCGAGTCCGTCGCGATGGGACACCTCGTGCAGCAGTTGGGTGAGGTGCTCGACGTCGGTGAGGTGACGCTCGCCGCCGCGCCAGGCCAGCACCCGCTCGGCCATCCCGGCGACGTACGCCGCTTCGAGCACGGCCGCGATGCCGCGCGCCCGCGCATGGTCTGCCCACCGCCGCAGCGTGTCGGAGACGTCGTCGGTCAGCTCCGTCTCCGTGGCCAGCTCGGCGGCGGTGCGGCCGAAGAACATGGTCGCGGCGGCGGCGCGTACGAGGCCGGTCCGCCCCGGCTGCTCGAACGCCTCCAGCAGGCACTGCCAGTCGGCCGCGGCCCGGGACGCGAACACGTCGGTGTCCCCGGTATAGACGGCGGGAACGCCTGCCGCGGCCAGCGCGTCTCGACAGGCTCGGGCATCGCGATGGCTCTCCACGATGACCGCGACGTCGCGAGCCCGGATCGGTCGCGTGGCGGTGCCGTCGCGGTAGGTCGCGGCGGAGGCGAGCAGCGCCTTCACGTCGGCCGCAAGATCGGCCGCGATGAAAGGGCGCAGGTCGTCCATCGGGATGGTGCGGGTGCCGCGCACGCCGAGCGCATCGCGCCCGACCACGCGCAACCGGAATGGGTCGTTGCACGGCGCACCCGACAGCCGGTGCTCCTGCTGGCGCGCCGCCACCGGTCGCACCACGATGTCGTCGTGGCCCAGGGCGGCGCCGTTGAGGACCGTCAGCAACCGCCGCACCAGGGGCTGGTCGCTGCGGTAGTTGGTGTCGAGGGTGAGCAGGGCGTCGGCCCGCTCACGGGCGCGGAGATAGGTGACGACGTCGCCACCCCGGAAGGCGTAGATCGCCTGCTTGGGGTCG
>DOWL01000103.1:22900-23721 GCA_003519585.1 Nocardioides sp.
CGCCTGCTTGGGGTCGCCGATGAGCACCAGGGTGACCTGCCCGACGAAGGCGCGCTCGATCACCTCCCACTGCACCGGATCGGTGTCTTGGAACTCGTCGACCATCACGATCGACCAGCGCTGGCGCATCCGGGCTCGGGCCGGGGAGTCGGGTGCCTCGAGGGCGGTAGCCAGTCGGGAGAGCAGGTCGTCGAAGCCGAGCACGCCGAGAAGCCGCTTGCGACGCTCGAGCTCGCGGACCACCGCGTCGGCGAACGCCCGACGTAGACCTGCGGTCGACTCGGCCGGCGGGTCGGTGGGAGTGAGCCGGGTGCGCGGGTTGCCGACCACCTGGTGGGCGAGTTCGAGCGCCTGGGCCAGGGTCAGCTCGGGGGTGTCCTTGTCGTCGCCGAACCGCTGGAGGTAGAGGTCGTCGACGATCTCTCCGACGAGGTCGTCGAGGCTCTCCACGAGGGTGACGCCGGCGTCGGTGTCACCGGCGACGCCCAACGATCGCAGCACCAGCTGGCAGAACTGGTGGGTCGTGGCGATCGTGGCCGCGTCGAAGCCGGCGAGCGCGTCGCGAAGCCGGAGTCGGCGCGCCTCGAGCTCGTCGACCGAGCCGGTCACCAGCAGCCGCAAGAGCTCGTCGTCGGCCCGCGACGGATCCTCCAATGCCTCGGCCGCGCGGAGCAGCTGGTCGCGGACGCGTTCGCGCAGCTCCTGGCTGGCGGCCCGGCTGAAGGTGATGAGGAGCATGTCGTCGAGCCGGGCGCGACCCTCGGCGACGTACCTGGTCACGAGCGCGGCCAAGGTGTACGTCTTGCCGGTGCCGGCGCTGG
>DOWL01000103.1:23809-24346 GCA_003519585.1 Nocardioides sp.
CGGTGCCGGCGCTGGCCTCGAGCACCGTGGTGGTCGGTCCTTCCGGCAGCGCCGCGTGGAGGTCGAAGGGGCCTGCCGTCCCCGCCGGCTGAGTCACAGCGGCCCCCGCTCGCTGGCGAGCAAGGGGAACCACAGCCGCTCGGCGAGCGCCGGCAACTCGGTGAGCGTGTCCAGCGAGGCATGCTCGCCCCAGACTCGGACGTGGGCCGGGTCGGCGTCCTCGCCGGGGTAGCGGCTCGAGCGCCACTTCTTCTGCGCCTCGGGCTGAGGGTCCTGGCCGGTGAAGGCGGCCGATGCCCAGGCGAACGAGGTCTTGAGGGGCAGGTGCAGCGGTGCCCGTCGACCCTCGTCGTAGAGGTCGACCAGCCCCGAGAGCAGCGTGAGCGGCTCCTCCGCGGTCGGGCCGAGCAGCCGCTGGGCGGCCTGGCTGCCCCGTGGCGAACGGCCGATGGTGAGTGCGGTCCAGTTGTGGTCGGGATGGCCGGCGGCGAGGGCCAGCAGCCGGACCCAGGACTCCAGCAGGTGCTTGCCGTCGAG
>DOWL01000103.1:24501-35114 GCA_003519585.1 Nocardioides sp.
CGGCGACCAGCCGGTCGCCGTAGACCGGGGTGATCGTGCCGGTGAGCCGGCGCCCGCCGGGTAGCGCGACGTCGACGTCGTGGGCGCGTGGCTCGACCTGCCGGTGGGTGAGCGCGGCGAGCGCGAGGTTCATGGCCACCTCGCGGACCTCGGTGGCCTTGCGCCAGCCCAACTGACCGGGAGGCAGTGCACCGCGCCGCCACTCGATCTCTCGCGCCGTGTCCGGGTGGATGCCACGGACCATGTCGTCGAGCATCCGGTCGCCCACACCCCAGGTCTCGAGCGCGTCGATCTCGACCGGCATCGCGTCGCTGACTCCGTCGAGGTCCCAGGGCAGGGTCAGTTCGAGAGTTCGGAAGAAGCCCTTCACCGGGTCCTTGAAGAAGGTGACCAGATCGGCGAGCGCGATCTCGTCCTGGTCAGCACCCCGGGTGACCGGCTCGGCCAGCGCGCCGACGAGGAACGGCGGTGGCGCCGGGCGCGGCCCGGTGGCGACCCGCGCCGCCGCGAGCATCTGCGGGTCGAACGAGAACGGGGTCGGCGTGCCGAGCCGTCCCGGCTCGACGTTGCGGAGGTCGAACCCCTGAAGTGGGTGGTGGACCACGATCGCGTCGCGGACCGGTGCGTCGGTGGTGCGGTCGAGGGCGTCCAGCAGCTCGCCGAGGGGTACGGCGGGTGGGCGGCTCTGACCGGTGTGCGGGTCGGCGCCGGTGTAGGTGATCACCACCTTCTCGGTGGCCGCACCGATCGCGTCGAGGAGCAACTGACGGTCCTCGGAACGGACGTCGCGCTCGCCGGTGACAGGAGTGCGCGCCAACACGTCGTCGCCGTCGACCGTGCGCTGCCGCGGGAAGACGCCGTCGTCGAGCCCGAGCAGGCAGACCACGCGGTGGGGCACCGAACGCATCGGGACCATGGTGCAGACGGTGAGGCTTCCGGCCCGGAAGTTGGCCCGAGTTGGCCGGCCGGCCAGGTGGTCGCCGAGCATGGCGCGGATGTCGGTGAGCCGCATCGGGCTCGCCCCACGCTCGCCGGCGTCGACCGCCACCCGGGCGAGCTCACGCTGGACCTGTCCGACCTGCCACTGGTCGTCGCGATCGACCTTGGTCAACGCGGCGACGCCGAGGGCGAGCCCGTCGAGCCATTCGGCCAACGGACGGGTGCCGGTCAGCCGGTCGGTAGCGGTGACCAGCCGGTCTAGGTACTCGGCGAAGCGACCGGCGAGCTCGACCCGATTGCTCCCGACATCATCGAGCGGCAGGGCGGTGCCGAGCCAGGACCGGGAGTCGTCGGACAGCGCTACGCCGGTCAACACGCGATCGACGCCGAACCGCCAGGTGTTCTGCAGGTAGCGGACCCCGAACGGCTGGCGGTGGTCGGCGTCGAACCCCCACCGCACCCCCGACTCGCGCACCCAGTCGGTCATGGTGTCGAGGTCGTCGTCGACGAAGCCGAAACGCCGACGCACCGACGAGCTCTGGGCCAGGTCGAGGACCGCGCTGGCGGTCGCGCGACTCCCGGCCAGGTCGAGCAGCTGGGCCGCGACGCCGAGCAGGGGGTTGGTCTGCGAGAGCGCGCGGTCGGCGAGCTGCACGCGCAGCCGGTGTGCAGGGTGACCACCGTCGACGACGTCACCGAGTCCGAACGACGCGGAGATGAGCGGCGCGTAGCTCTCGATGTCGGGACACATGACGAGGATGTCGCGTGGCTCGAGGGTGGAGTCGTCCTCGAGCAGGCCGAGCAGCACCTCGCGGAGCACCTGCACCTGGCGGGCCGGACCGTGGCACCGGTGCACCTGCACCGAGCGGTCGCCGGCCACGTGTGTGCGCCCGCTGGAGCGTACGGCGTCGGCCCGCAGGTCGTCCTGGAGCCAGCCGAGCAGCGTGCCCGGCAGCGCCTGGATGGCGACCTCGGTGTCGGTCTCGACCTCTCCGGCGCCGAGCAGGCTGCGCTGCAGCTCCCGTTGGTCACGGCCGAGCGAGGCCACGAGCGGATGCCGGACCTCGCGGTGGCTGAGGTCGTCGTGCCGCGGGGTCGGTCCCCGCAGCTCGGCGAGCCGACCCCACAGATCGTCGCTGGGATGAGGCAGCCACAGATGGAGGTCGTGGTGGGTGGCGAGCGCGCACAACAGCTCGATCTCGGTGAGCGGCATCCGTGTGTGGCCGAACAGCGAGATGCGGGGCGGCAGCTCCCCCGGACCGGCACGGAGCGCGGCCAGCGTGGTCGCGTGCCGCTCCGCAGGAGCGGGGGCGTCGACGGCCGCGGCCACCGCCCGCCACAGTGGCGGCTGCCAGGCCAGGTCGGCGTCGAGGGCGCCGCCCAGCCCGTCGGTGTCCCGGCCCGCGGACCAGTCGACGAGCAGCTGCGGCCGTTGGGCGGCGTACGACGCGAACAGGCCGGCCAGCCTCCGCGCGACGGCGTAGCGCCGGCCGCGGCGGAACTCCGCCTCGTCGCCGGTGTCATCGCGACCGAGATGAGTGGCCAGCGTGGCCGCCCACGGTTGGTCGAGGCAGTCGTCGAGCACCGACAACAGCGGCCAGGCCAACGCGTCGGCGGCCCAGGGGTCGTCGTCGCGGCTGCCGGTCAGCTCCGCGACCAGCGAACGCGGGAACCGGAACTCGACGCCCGCGCACACGCCGTCGCCGCGGCCAGCCGTGGTGCCGAGCCGATGTGAGAGCCGCTGGCTCAGCCACCGCTCGACGCCGCGCGCGGGCACCAGCACCAGCTCGGTCGCGAACGGATCGTCCAGCGGAGTCGACAGCAGCTCGCCGAGGGCATCGGCGAGCAGGTCGGTCCGCGGGGCGCGGTGGAGGTGGAGGGCCATCGATCCCCGACCCTATGGGCGAGGACCGACGGTCAGAGGCTGGCCAGCCACGCACCGTCCCGTAGCAAGGTGCGGCCAGGCATCTCGTCGACCTCACGCCAGGCCTGGACCCGGGTGGGCCGGAGCACCAAGAAGACGTACCCGGCCTGGCCGCGCGGGTCCCAGTCGGCCTGCGCGCAGTACGCCGCCCCGAGGGCCGCGTCGTCGTCGACCGGCACCGCGCGCTCCAGTTCGAGGTCGAGCATCGTGACGTCACGGGTGGCGCCGACCGCGCCGCGCGCCGTACCGCTCCCCACGATGTTGCGGCCGGTCACCGAAGACTCCTCGACCGCGACGACCACCCGCTCGTCGACCCAGGCGAGCGAGAGTGGCACCAGGTAGGGCGCGCCCTGCGCGGACGCGGACGCGAGCCACACGTCGACGGCCGGCGTCGTGAGGGTCCGGAGTGAATCGGCAGTACGGGTCGGCAGGTCACGGGCCATCCCCGCAGTCTCTCAGCCAGCACAGATCCGCCGTCGCGATCATCGTGCGCCCACCGGCCTGACCGGTGCCGATCTCGCGGATCCGGAGGCACCGGCTCGTCGCGGCCGAATGCTGGCTGGGGCCTCGCTGTTCGTCCTCGGCTTCTCCATAGTGTTCGTCGGCCTCGGCATCCTCTCGGCCGGCGTCAGCCGGTGGTTTCTCGTCAACCAGCGCGCGCTCACAGTCGTCCTCGGGGTGCTGGTCATCGCACTGGGCCTGGTGTTCGCCGGTGCGCTTCCGATCTCGCAGCGAGACATCCGCGTCCATCGCGTACCCGCCGTCGGAGTGGCCGCAGCGCCGGTGTTGGGGTCCTTGTTCGCCATCGGCTGGCAGCCCTGCATCGGACCGACCCTCGCCACGATCCTCGGACTGAGCAGCTACCTCGACCCGGTCCGCGGTGGACTCCTCATGGGCTTCTACTCGTTGGGCCTGGGCGTCCCGTTCATCGTGAGCGCCGTTGCGTGGCGGCGCGCCTCGGGAGCGATCGGGTGGCTTCGCCGCCGGCAACTGTGGCTCACTCGGGCGGGCGGAGCAATGCTCGTCGTGGTGGGAACTCTCCTGCTCACCGGGTGGTGGGATCAGGCCGTGCAGTGGCTACAGGTGCAGCTTGCCGACGTCTATCAACCCAGTCTGTGACTGGGTGCGCTCAGCGACCCCAGAAGCCTTCGCGGTCGTCGTCGGCGCGCGCCGCGTCCACGACCTCGGCGATCGCCTCGGGGTTGCCGTGGTAGCGACGGAAGCTCCACACCAGGAGCACCACGGCGATCAACGCCGAGAGGAACTGAGAGATGCTCGTGGCCTTGCCGCCGGGCAGCCACCAGGTGTCGGAGAGCGGCCACCACTGAGGCACCGCGGGGCCGACGAACCACAACACCCCGGCGGCCGCGATGAGGAGGATCATCGTCGCGGTGGCGAGGACGCGCGGCCAGGTCTCCACCGACTTCGCCGCACCCTTGAGCGCCTCGCGCTTGATCGGCTCCACGCGTCGTTCGGCCCATTCGTACTGCTGGGAGAGGATCACCAGCCCACCGGCGATCATCAGCAGCCCGGGTCCGGGCAGGATCAGGGCGGCCAGCCCGGCCACGACCAGCAGCCAGCCGACGAACTCGAGGCCGATCCGTTTGGCCGCCGCCTTCATGGGGCGAGCATGTCAGAGCGGGGCAACCGCTGGGTCTGCCCCAAGCCGCGTACGCCGCAGCCGAGGGCTTGCGCGGGTGCCTTCCTTGCGGAGGCTTCGAGGCTCGTCGCTAGCGCTCCTCGCACCTCAGCCACCGTAGGTGGCGAGGTAGGCGCGGCCCTCGTCGTCGAGGTTCCCGTGCGCCTCGGCGATCCGCGCCCAGCGGGTCGCCATCCGGGCGAAGCGCAGCGGGTTGTAGACGTCTTCCTCGCGCGAGAACAGGCCATCCCCGGCGTAGGTCATGATCGTCAGGTTCGACTCCTCGAGCAGCGTGCCGTCGCCCGGGTCGGGCATCAGGTTGCGCACCTCGCAGATCAGGCGCGAGGTCGGCGCGTCGACCACCTGCCAGGCGAGCGGGAAGCTCGTCATCACGCCGCCCGGGAACGTCGTCATGGTCCGCACCGACCAGGCGCGGATCTCGTCGCGGCCACGGAAGGTGCCGAAGGCGTGCTCGACGTACTCCGCGTCCGGAGTGAAGTGGTCCGCGAACGCGTCCCACGCGCCGGTGGCGGCGTACTCCTGGACCTGCGCGTGCATGGCGGCGTACGCCGCGGAGATCTCGTCGGCGCTGAACCGGGCCTCGCTCACGCGCGCATTCAAGCAGTACGCCGCGACACCAACACGGCTCCGACGGCGACGCCCGTGGTGAGCGTCAACGCCGCGACGAACGCCCCGAGGTCGGCGGCCGAACCGACGCTGGTGAAGACCAGGCCGGCCAGCGAGATCGCGGTCGCTCCGCCGACCGCGTCGGCGATCGACATCGCAGCCGAGTTGCCACCCTGCTCACGCTCGGTCGAGGCCGCCAGCACGTAGGACGAGATGCGCGGGAACATCAACCCCATCCCGGCCCCGGCGAGCACCCAGAACGCGCCGATGAGGAACGGCGTGAGGATCAACGCCGTCGCAACCAGTTCACCGGCGACGCCCGCCAGCAGCAGCGCGGCGCCGATCCGCAGCGCAGTCACGTGGTCGAGCCGGGCACCCATCCGCGCCTGGACGGCCGAGGCCGCGGACCAGCCGAGCGCCCCGACCGTCAACGTGGCCCCGGAGAGCCAGGCCGAGACGTCGTAGTGCTCCTGGAGCAGGTAGGGCAGGTAGATCTCGGTCGCGAAGAACGTCGCGGCGATGGCGCCGCGCAGGGCGATCACTGCCGGCAGCCCTCGGCGGGCGGCGAGGGTGCCGGGCGGGAGCAGTGGGCGTACGGCGACCAGGACCACGACGAGCGCTCCGGCTGCGATCGCCAGCCCGACTGCCGCGGTGGACCGCCCGGCCAGGTCGAGGACCACGACGGCGATAGCCACCACGATCGCGAGTGCCAGCCGCCCCGCCGTGGCGACCGAGGCGCGCTCGGGGTTGTCGACCAGCGTCCGTAGCGCCGGCAGCAGCAGGACGGTCGCCGCGAGCGACAACGCGACCACACCGAGGAAGACCCAGCGCCAGCCCGCAGCTTCGGCCACGACACCGGCCACCGTCGGACCGACCATCGACGGGATCACCCAGGCCGCCGCGAAGGCTCCGAAGATCCGCGGGTGGTCGATCGGGGCGTAGAGCCGCGCGACCACGACGTACAGCGCCACGGTCATCGCACCCGAGCCGAGCCCCTGGAGGAACCGCGCAGCCACGAACAGCTCGATCCCGGGGGCGAGTCCGGCGAGCAGGAGCCCGGCCGCGAAGACCGCCACCGAGCCCAGCAGCGGCAGCCGAGGTCCGGTGCGATCCGACCACAGGCCGCCGGCGACCATCCCGACCACGCTGGCAGCGAGCGTCGCCGAGAAGGCGGCGGAGAACCAGGCCCGGCCGTCGAGGTCGGCGCTGACCGACGGCATGATCGTGGTCACCGCCAGCGCCTCGAACGCCGCGAGGAAGACCAGGCTGACCATGCCGACGGTCGCCCACCGGTACCGCGCCGCGAGCAGCGGCGTGATGGTGGGGCTGTCGGCCAAGGTCACGGGATCCACGGTAAGAGTTCAACCGCGGTTGAGCTCAAGTCGGCGGGCGACGATGCCCTCAGCTCAGGTGGTGGACCTCCTGCAGTGCGTAGACCGGAGTCGGGATGCCCTCGTGGCGCGCCTTCAACTGCAGCGCCAAGTAGAGCGAGTAGTGCCGGGACTGGTGCAGGTTGCCCCCGTGGAACCACAGCGCATCCTGCTGGGTCGGCTTCCACATGTTGCGCTGCTCGCCCTCCCACGGCCCCGGGTCCTTGGTGGTCTCCGAGCCGAGGCCCCAGCACTTGCCGACCTTGTCGGCCACCTCCTGGCTGATCAGGTCGGCGGCCCAGCCGTTCATCGAGCCGTAGCCAGTCGCATAGACCACCAGGTCCGCGGGAAGCTCGGTGCCGTCATCCAGCACGACCGAGTCCTCGGTGAGATGGGTGACCTGCCCCTGCGCGAGCTTGACCCGACCGTCCGCGACCAGGTCCGCCGCGCCCACGTCGATGTAGTAGCCGGAGCCGCGGCGCAGGTACTTCATGAACAGCCCCGACCCGTCGTCGCCCCAGTCGTGCTTGAAGCCGGAGGCCTCGAGCCGCTCGTAGAAGTCCTTGTCGCGCTCGGCCATCGCCTCGTACGCCGGGATCTGGAAGGTGTGCAGGATCCGGTACGGCAACGAGGCGAAGATCAGATCGGCCTTCTCCGTCGTGACCCCGGCGGCGAGCGCGCGCTCGGAGTAGAGATCCCCCAGCCCGATGTCCATGAGCGTGTCGCTCTTCACGATGTGCGTGCTGGAACGCTGCACCATGGTGACGTCCGCGTCGTGCTCGTAGAGCGCCCCGCAGATGTCGAAGCTGGAGTTGTTCGAGCCGATCACCACGCACCGCTTGCCGGCGTACGCGTCCGGGCCCGGGTGCGCCGAGGAGTGCTGCTGGTCGCCGCGGAAGACGTCCTGACCGGGCAGCACGGGAACGTTCGGCTTGCCGGACATCCCGGTCGCGAGCACCAACTGCTTCGGTCGGAGCGTGAGCGGCTGTCCGTCGCGCTCGACCTCCACCGTCCACTCGCCGGTCGTCTCGGAGTACGACGCCGAGAGCGCCGTGGTGTTCGACCAGTACGGCACCTCCATCGTCCGCACGTAGGACTCGAGCCAGTCGCCGATCTTGTCCTTGGGCGCGAAGACCGGCCAGTTGTCCGGGAACTTCAGGTACGGCAGGTGGTCGTACCAGACCGGGTCGTGCAGACACAGCGACTTGTAGCGGTTGCGCCACTGGTCACCCGGCCGCGGGTGCTTGTCGATGACCAGCGCCGGTACGCCGAGCTGGCGGAGCCGGGAGCCGAGCGCGATGCCACCCTGTCCTCCGCCGATCACCAGGACATAGGGCTGTACGGCGGAGCCCAGCGACTCGGCCTCCGCCTGCCGCTGCTCCTTCCAGGTGTGGCGGTCCTTGTCGACGCCATGTTGCGCGCCCATCGGCCGCCGGGTGCCGCGTGGCTCCTCGTGGCCCTTGAGCTCGTACATGGTGGTGAGGAAGGTCCATGCCCGGTCCTGCCCCGCCTCCTCGACCAGCCGTAGCAGTCCGAGGCCGCGGCCGACGGCTGTCTCGAACCCGAACCACGCAGTGACGACGCCGTCGGCCTCGCTCGCGGGCTCGGTGAGCTCGAATCCGCTCGGATCGGTCGCCTCCAGCGTGTGCTCGAGCAGGTCGGCCACACCCTCGGGGTTCTCGACGGTCTTGAGGTTCCAGGTGAACGCGATCAGGTCGCGCCAGAAGCTGGTGGTCGCGAAGAGCGACGACGCACGTGCGACGTCACGTGCCTTGAGTGCGTCCTCGAACGCCGCGAACCACGCAACGGCGCGGTCGCTGGCCGAGCCCTGCGTGGCCGGCCTCTCCTCGGTCTGGGTCATGCGCCCCAGCAGACCGGCGACCAACCTTGCTGCGCCAGGGTTGCAGCAGATTGCACGTGGTGGCCGTCACATGCTCGGCGTACGGTGGAGCCACGGCGTGAGGAGTGTGCGGATGACGACAGCCCCCGCCTTCGGCGCGATCGCGCCCGGGACCGACCTCAGCCTGCACGCCCGCGAACTGGTCCGCATCCACGACGCGGTGCTGAGTGGGGTGCGGCCGCCGGAGCGGCCGCGTGCGCTGGTCGCCCGGTCGTGGACCCGGGTGATGCGGATGGGCTTGGCGGCCGACCGGGTCAACGAACGCCGGCCGATGACCGTCGACGAACTCGCCCGCCGCCGCCGTACGTCGCGGCTCTCGCTGGTCATCGACGAGTTGCGCCGGGTGCTCACCAGCGTGGCCGATGCGTCGATGTTCCTGGTCGTGGTCTGCGACGCGGACGGGGTGGTGCTGTGGCGCGAGGGTTCGGCGCGGGTCCAGCTGACCGCGGACCGGCTCGGCTTCCTCGAAGGCATGGTGTGGACCGAGCAGGTGGTCGGCACCAACGCGATCGGGACCGCGCTCGCCGAGGCGGCGCCGGTGCAGCTGTTCTCGGCCGAGCACTACGAGAACCAGCAGCATCCGTGGTACTGCACCGCCGCCCCGATCCACGACCCGCGCGACGGCGAACTGCTCGGCGTGGTCGACGTGAGCGGGCCTGCGCTGACCCTGCACCCGGCGATCGGGGCGCTGGTCGAGAGCGCGGTCCGGCTGGCCGAGGCGTCTCTCTGGCGCCGCCACCGAGAGGGGCTGGAGGCGCTGCGCCGTTCGACCGAGGCGGTGGTGAGCACCGCATCCGGTCCACTCCTCGTCGTCGACGACCACGGCTGGGTGGCCCACCATTCCGGTGTTGCCGAGCGGGACCGGATCGACGTGCCGCGCGCGGACCGTCCGGTCGCCGTACCCGGCCTCGGGCTCTGCGTCCCCGAGCGGCTCGGCGCCGGTTGGCTGGTCCGCCCCGCCGACTCAGCCAGGACGATCTCGGCGCGACTGGAAGGCTGCACCCTCGAGGTGGACGCGGACGGCGGCTCGTGGCTCGCCGTCCTCACTCCCCGCCACGCGGAGATCCTGCGGCTGCTGGCCGCTGCCGGCCCGACCGGGCTCACGGCGGCGGCATTGAGCGCCAGCCTCTTCGGCGATCCCGACCACGTGGTCACCGTGCGGGCCGAGGTCTCCCGGCTCCGCCGAGTCGTCGGCGCCCTGGTCGCTACCAACCCGTATCGGTTGAGCGTTCCCGTCGAACGTCGCGAAAGTGCTGTCGATCGGCGCGTCTGACAGCACGCTCGCGTCACTCGACGGCAACGGGCCGTGTGCGACCCTTCCGAGGTGAGCGATCCGGCTGTGCCCGCCCGCCGCGGCCGGCCCGGACACGACCAGGCCGCGGTGTTGCGCGCGGCGATCGACCTGTTCAACCGCAAGGGGTACGACGCCACGAGTATCGGCGACGTCGCGGAGGAGCTCGGGGTCACCAAGTCGGCGGTCTATCACCACGTGCCGAGCAAGGAGCACCTGCTGTCCGAGGCGCTCGACGAGGCGCTGACCGGGCTCGAGGCCGCGGTGTCGGCTGCCGCGGCGGCCGACGGCTCGGCGTACCAGCGGCTGCGTGAGGTGGTCCGGCACAGTGTCGAGGTGCTGGTCGAGCACCAGCCGGCCGTGACACTGCTGCTCCGCGTGCACGGCAACAGCGAGACCGAGACGGCCGCGCTGTCCCGGCGTCGGCAGATCGATGCCCAGCTGGCCAAGCTGGTCGGGCTGGCGGCTGCAGAGGGCGCCCTGCGTAGTGATCTCGACCCTGAGCTGGTGAGCCGGTTGCTGTTCGGGATGGTCAACTCGCTGGTCGAGTGGTACCGCCCCGCCGGCCAGGTCACCGTGGCCGAACTGGCCGCGGCGGTGACCACGATCGCGTTCGACGGGCTCGAGGCGTGAGCTACCGCAACGCCCGGCTGCGCCCGCGGAACTCGGCGATCACCGTCTGGTCGCGGCGGACCGTGACGTCGTAGATCCCGGAGCGTCTGCGCAGCGCCCGCTCGTCGGCGGTCGCGACCAGCTCGTCACCGTCGTACGCCGGCTCGAGGAAGCTCACGTCGAAGCCGGCAGCCACGGTGCGGGCGCCGCGGGAGTTGCAGGCGAGCGCGAATGCGCTATCGGCCAGCGCGGCGACCAGACCGCCGTGGGCGACGCCGTAGCCGTTGACCATGTCGGCCCGCACCGTCATG
>DOWL01000103.1:35243-35926 GCA_003519585.1 Nocardioides sp.
ACCATGTCGGCCCGCACCGTCATGGCGACCGCCGCGTGCCCCGGGCCGAGGTCGCGCAGCGACATGCCGAGCGCTCGACTCGCAGGGTCGTCGGCCCACATCTGGCGCGCGGTCTCGAGCGGATCGGGTGTCATGCGTCGAAGTCCACCGTCGCGGCATCGGCGAGCGGATAGGACTGACAGGTGAGCACGAACCCGGCCTCGACCTCGGCCGGCTCGAGCGCGTAGTTGCGGCGCATGTCGACCGCGCCGGCGGTCACCTTGGCACGGCAGGTGCCGCATACCCCGCCCTTGCACGCGAACGGCAGGTCCGAACGCATCGCCTGGGCGCCGTCGAGGACGGACTGGTCGCGCGGCAGCGCGGCGGTGGTGGTCAGCCCGTCGAGGACGACAGTCACCTCGGTGGTCTCCCCGGTGACCTCGGCCTCGGCTCGGTGCAGCTCGGGCGGCGGCTCGTCGACGTAGAACAGTTCGAAGTGGATGCGTTCGCGGCGTACGCCGAACTCGGCCAGCACCTCCTGGGCATCCAGCAACATCGCGTGCGGTCCGCAGAGCCAGACGTGGTCGAACCGGTCGGCCGGAGCGACGGTGGTGAGCAGACGCCGCAGTCGGCCGGCGTCGAGCCGGCCGGAGAACAGCTCGACGTCGCGCGGCTCGCGGGAGAGCACGTGCACCAGTTGGAGA
>DOWL01000103.1:36073-36568 GCA_003519585.1 Nocardioides sp.
CGCCGGCATTGGCCAGCACGCTGCCGGCCACCGAGAGCATCGGGGTGATGCCGGACCCGGCGGCGATGCAGAGGTGCCGGCCACCGTCGAGCAGCGCGGGGTCGGGACAGAACCGGCCGCCCGGGGTCTGCACGTCGATCCGATCACCGGGACGGACCTCGCGCACCAGCCAGCGGGAGAACAGGCCGTCCGGGATCTCGCGTACGCCGACCCGCGGGCTCGCACCGGCGGCGGCCGAGATGGAGTACTGGCGCCGCTGCTCGACGCCGTCCACGACCCGGCGCAGGGTCAGCGACTGGCCCGGCGTGAACGCGAACTCTCCGGCGAGGTCGTCGGGGACCTCGAAGGTCACCGCGACCGCGTCGTCCGTGAGCTCCTCGACGTCGGCGACCGTGAGGGTATGGAAGGCGGTCGACATGGCCTGACTAGATCTCCTTCACGTGCTCGAACGGCTCGCGGCAGTCGCTGCACCGGTAGAGCGCCTTGCAGGCGGTG
>DOWL01000103.1:36699-44198 GCA_003519585.1 Nocardioides sp.
GGTAGAGCGCCTTGCAGGCGGTGGCTCCGAACTCCGAGGTGAGCTCGGTCTTCGCCGAGCCGCAACGTGGGCACGAGACCAGCCGCGCCGTGGGCATCAGGGTCAGCGGGATCGGCCCGCCGCTCGTCGGGGCGGGCCCCGGCGCGGACAGGCCGTGGTCGCGCAGCGCCTGTCGACCGTGCTCGGTGATCCAGTCGCTCGACCACGCCGGGCTCAGCGCGACGACCACCCGGGCGTCGAAGCCGGCGTCGCTGAGCCGATGCACGAGGTCGTCGCGCATCGTCGCCATGGCCGGACAGCCGGAGTAGGTCGGCGTGATGGTCACGACGACGTCGCGGCCGCACTGCTCCACCTCGCGGAGCACGCCGAGGTCGGCCAGGGTCAGCATCGGCATCTCCGGGTCGGTGACCGAGGCGGCCACGGCGTACGCGGTGCTCACCACAGCCCCTCCGGATGGGCGCGAGCCACGACCTGCATCTCCGCGAGCAACCGGCTCAGCGCCTCGGTGTGGCCGCGGCCGGTCATGGACCCCACCTCGGGCCGCTCGACGGCGGAGACCGCGAACACCTGGTCGAGGATCACGTCGACGTCGGGCCCGGCGTCGTACGCGCGGATCAGTTCGTCGTGCAGTGGCCAGACGTCGGTCAGTCCGGCCAGCAGCCGACGCCGCGACTCCTCAGTGCCCTGGGCCAGAGTGAGGAACCAGCGGCCGGCGTAGTCGCGGTGGTAGGCAAGCTCCTTGACCCCTTTGGCCGCGATCGCCGCCAACACGGGATCGCGGTGGGTGGCCAGCTTCTCGAACGCCGCCAGCCGGACGGTGCTGAACAGCAGCAGCCTGGCCACGGTGTGGGCGAAGTCGCCGTTGGGCAGCTCGACCAGCCGGACGTTGTGGAAGTCGATGGCCTCCCGGAAGAAGGCGAGGGCATCCTCGACCGGCACCGGCGAGCCCTGCGGCAACGCCGGCACGAGGGCCGGATCGGCGGCGGCCGCCCGGGCCAGCAACAGCCGGGCCTGGCCGAGGAGGTCCAGCGCGATGTTGGCCAGCGCGATGTCCTCTTCGAGGTCGGGCGCGTTGCTGCACCACTCACTGAGCCGGTGCGACATCACCAGCGCGTCGTCGCCGAGCGCGAGGCAGTACGTCGCGAGCTCGCCGGCGTCGAGGTCGTCCGGGACGGTCGTGTCTACGCCGGCCAGCGGGTCCTCGAAATCTGTACCGAAGGCCCACTGGGACGTGTCGGTGCCGAGCAGGCCGTCGTAGACGCTGCCGTGCTGGTCGTTGGGGTCAGGGGTCGAGTGCTCGTCGTCGTTCATCACATGTGGGGGACGTCGTCGGGGATCGTGTAGAAGGTCGGGTGCCGATAGACCTTGTCGCCGGCCGGCGCGAAGAGCGGGTCCTTCTCGTCGGGGCTCGACGCGGTGATGTCCGCAGCCTTGACCACCCAGATCGAGACGCCCTCGTTGCGGCGGGTGTAGACGTCGCGCGCATGCCGCAACGCCATCTCGTCATCAGCCGCATGCAGCGACCCGACGTGCACGTGGTTGAGACCGCGCTTGCCGCGGACGAAGACCTCGTAGAGCGGCCACTCCTGCTCGCTCATGACGTGGGCCCGGAGGTCTCGACAGGCTCGACCGACGACCTGGCCGCGAATGCAGTCGCCGCTTCGCGAACCCACGCGCCGTCCTCGTGAGCGCGCCGGCGGTGGGCGATCCGCTGCCGGTTGCAGGGACCGTTGCCCTTGATCACCTCGGCGAACTCCTCCCAGTCCGGCTGACTGAAGTCGAAGTGGCCGCGCTCCTCGTTCCACGCCAGGCCGGGATCGGGGAGCGTGACCCCGAGCGCCTCGGCTTGCGGCACCGTCATGTCGACCATGCGCTGACGCAGGTCGTCGTTGGTGTTGCGCTTGATCCCCCACGCCATCGACTGCGCTGTGTTGGGCGAGTCGACGTCGGGCGGGCCGAACATCATCAGCGCCGGCCACCAGAACCGGTCGACCGACTCCTGCACCATCGCGCGCTGCGCGTCGGTGCCGCGCATCATCGTCATCAGCAGCTCGTAGCCCTGCCGCTGGTGGAAGGACTCCTCCTTGCAGATGCGGATCATCGCCCGTCCGTAGGGGCCGTACGACGTACGACACAGCGGCACCTGGTTGCAGATCGCGGCGCCGTCGACCAGCCAGCCGATGGTGCCGACGTCGGCGTAGGACAGCGTGGGGTAGTTGAAGATCGAGGAGTACTTCTGCCGGCCCTCGATCAGCATCTCGGTCAGCTCGCCGCGGGAGACTCCCAGCGTCTCGGTCGCGGAGTAGAGGTAGAGCCCGTGGCCGGCCTCGTCCTGCACCTTGGCCAGCAGGATCGCCTTGCGCCGCAGCGAGGGCGCTCGGGTGATCCAGTTGCCCTCCGGCTGCATGCCGATGATCTCGGAGTGCGCGTGCTGGGCGATCTGACGCACCAGCGTCTTGCGATAGCCCTCCGGCATCCAGTCGCGCGGCTCGATCCGGTCGTTGCGGGCGATGGTCTCGTCGAACAACTCTTCCAGCTCCGCGTCGGTGACGGTCACGGGCGCCTCCAGTATTTACTGACCTATCGGTCTGTAAATACTGCCAGGGCACGGGCCATGGCGCAACCGGCGCGGACTGGCCAAGATGCGCAGATGGCCACCGAGCGCTCTACGTTCCTCCTGGACGAGACCCAGATCCCCACGCAGTGGTACAACCTCGTGCCCGACCTGCCGGCCCCGCCTCCGCCGCCGTTGCACCCTGGGACGCGCGAGCCGGTCGGCCCCGACGACCTGGCACCGCTGTTCCCGATGGCGCTCATCCAGCAGGAGGTCACCGCGGATCAGTACGTCGACATCCCGGGCGGCGTCCTCGACGTCTACCGGATCTGGCGGCCCTCGCCGCTGGTGCGCGCGCGCCGGCTCGAGAAGCTGCTCGACACCCCGGCCAAGATCTTCTTCAAGTACGAAGGCGTCAGCCCGGCCGGCTCCCACAAGCCGAACACCGCCGTACCCCAGGCCTTCTACAACGCGCAGGAGGGGATCCGGAAGCTCACCACCGAGACCGGTGCCGGCCAATGGGGCACGGCGCTCGCGTTCGCGACCGCACAGTACGGCATGGAGTGCGAGGTCTGGCAGGTGCGCTCGTCGTACGACCAGAAGCCGGCCCGGCGCACGATGATGGAGATCTACGGCGCGACCCTGCACCCCAGCCCGTCCGACCTGACCGAGGCGGGTCGCACGATCCTCGCCGCCGACCCCGACTCGACCGGATCGCTCGGCATCGCGATCTCCGAAGCGGTCGAGGCGGCCCTCCAGGCAGACGACGCCCGCTACGCGTTGGGCTCGGTGCTCAACCACGTGCTGCTGCACCAGACCGTGATCGGTCAGGAAGCGCTGATACAGCTGGAGATGGCCGAGGCGGTCCCCGACGTGATCGTCGGCTGCACCGGCGGCGGCTCGAACTTCGGCGGACTCGCCTTCCCGTTCATCCGCGAGAAGCTGGCCGGCCGGATGGACCCGGTGATCCGCTGCGTGGAGCCGGCGGCGTGCCCGTCGCTGACGCGCGGCGAGTACCGCTACGACTTCGGCGACACGATCGGCATGACGCCGCTGCTCAAGATGCACACGCTCGGGCACGGCTTCATCCCCGACCCGATCCATGCCGGTGGCCTGCGGTACCACGGCATGGCTCCGCTGGTGTCCCACGTCTACGAGCTCGGTCTGGCCGAGGCCGAGGCGATCCCGCAGCTGGAGTGCTTCCAGGCGGCGCTGATGTTCGCCCGGACCCAGGGGATCGTGCCCGCGCCGGAGCCGACGCACGCGATCGCGGCGGCGATCCGCGAGGCCAAACGCTGCAAGGAGAGCGGCGAGGAGAAGACGATCCTCACCGCCCTCTGCGGCCACGGCCATCTCGACACCGCGGCGTACGACGCCTACCTGCACGGCACCATGCAGGACCTCGACTTCCCCGAGGACGAACTCCGTGCGGCGATGGACGCGGTGCCCGTGCTCTGACCGGTTACCGGGGCGGTGTGGACACCCTCGCAGACCACTCACCCGCCCCGGCCCGTTCCGCGCTGGCGCTGATCGGCTTCGCCCTGGCGGTGTTGGCCGCCGCGGTGATCGGCAGCCTCGCGGCAACCTCCTCGCGGGAGACCTACGAGCGGCTCGACCTGCCCGCATTCGCGCCACCGGGTTGGGTGTTCGGTCCGGTGTGGACGCTGCTCTACGTGCTCATCGCCGTCGCCGGCTGGCTGGTCTGGCGCGAGGTCGGGCTCGACCGGTCGATCGCGGTGTACGCCGTACAGCTGGGCCTCAACGCCCTGTGGACCCCGATCTTCTTCGCGGGTGATCGTTACGGCCTGGCGTTGATCGAGATCATCGTGCTGCTCGCCGCGGTCGTCGCCACGATCGTGCTCTTCGCGCGCCGCAGCCGCACCGCCGCGTGGCTGCTCGCGCCGTACGCCGCTTGGGTCGCGTTCGCGACCGCACTCAACGCCGCGATCGTCCTCGCGAACTGAGCCACGCGGATTTCCTGACCGATCGGTCTGGATTACGGTGAGGGACATGCCCCGACTGCTCGAGAGCTACGCCGCCGGACGCTGGTTCACCGCCGGAGACGGAGGCACGCCACTCCTCGATGCCGGCACCGGCGAGGAGGTCGCGCGGGTCTCGGCGACCGGCCTCGATCTGGGCGCGATGGTGCAGCACGCCCGCACCGTGGGCGGCCCGGCGCTTCGAGCGCTCACCTTCCACGAGCGCGCCGGACTCCTCAAGGCGATGGCCAAGGATCTGACCGAGCACAAGGAGGCGTTCTACGACCTGTCGTACGCCACGGGCGCGACGCGTCGCGACTCGGCGGTGGACATCGACGGCGGCATCGGC
This sequence comes from Nocardioides sp., assembly GCA_003519585.1. GTDB lineage: Bacteria > Actinomycetota > Actinomycetes > Propionibacteriales > Nocardioidaceae > Nocardioides. The sequence continues at coordinate 41,582 of DOWL01000103.1, forward strand.
ACGGTGTTCTCGATCGCGAGCAAGGGCACCCGCGAACTGCCCAACGACACGGTCTACATCGACGGCGGACTCGAGCGGCTCGGCCGCAGCGGCACCTTCGTCGGGCAGCACATCTACACCTCGCGGCCCGGGGTCGCCGTCCAGATCAACGCCTTCAACTTCCCGGTCTGGGGCATGCTCGAGAAGCTCGCTCCGGCCTTCCTGGCCGGTGCGCCCAGCATCGTGAAGCCGGCCGCGCAGACGGCGTACCTCACCGAGGCGGTGGTCCGCCGGATCATCGAGTCCGGGCTGCTTCCCGAGGGGTCGCTCCAACTGCTGTGCGGAAGCCCGCAGGGGCTGCTCGACGAGCTCACCGTCCAGGACCAGGTGGGCTTCACCGGCTCCGCGCACACCGCCGGACTGCTCCGCAACCACCCGCAGGTGCTGCACGGTGGCGTCGAGCTGACCGTCGAGGCAGACTCCCTCAACTGCTCGATCCTGGGCCCGGACGTGACCGCCGCCGACCCGGAGTTCGAGCTGTTCGTCAAGGGCGTGGTCGCCGAGATGACGGTGAAGGCCGGGCAGAAGTGCACCGCGATCCGACGGGTCATCGTGCCACGGGGTCAGCTCGACGCCGTGGCCGATGCGGTCGTGGCCCGGCTCGAGCGCACCACCGTCGGCAACCCACGCTCCGACGAGGTGCGGATGGGTGCGCTGGTCAGTCTCGATCAGCGCGATGAGGTGCGGAAGGCGATCCAGTCGCTGCGCGCGTCGGCCGAGATCGTGTACGGCGATCCCGATCGCGTGGACGTCGTCGACGCCGATGCCGAGCGCGGCGCGTTCGTGTCGCCGGTGCTGCTGCGCGCCCAGGACGGCGCGGTCGAGCCGCACGACGTCGAGCCGTTCGGTCCGGTCAGCACGCTGATCGGCTACGACGACCTCGACGCTGCGGTCACCCTCGCGGCCCGGGGCAAGGGGAGCCTGGTCGGCTCGGTGGTCAGCCACGACCCCGAGGTCGCGCGGCGCCTCGTGCTCGGCCTCGCGCCGTACCACGGCCGGATCCTCGTCCTCGATCGCGACGACGCCGGCGAGAGCACCGGACACGGCTCGCCGCTCCCGGTGCTGGTCCACGGAGGTCCCGGCCGCGCCGGCGGAGGTGAGGAGCTCGGCGGGGTGCGCGGCGTGCTCCACCACATGCAGCGCACCGCGATCCAGGGCTCGCCCGACATGCTCACCGCCGTGACCGGTCGCTGGACCGCGGGGTCGGCTCGTCGCCCGGACGACGTGCACCCGTTCCGCAAGAGCCTGGCCGAGCTGCGCATCGGCGACACCATCGCCTCCGAGCCACGGCAGGTGACCCTCGCCGACATCGAGGACTTCGCCGAGCTCACCGGTGACACCTTCTACGCGCACACCGACGAAGCGGCAGCGCAGCAGAACCCACTCTTCGGCGGGATCGTCGCGCACGGCTACCTCGTGGTCTCCCTCGCCGCCGGGCTGTTCGTCGACCCGGACCCCGGCCCGGTGCTCGCGAACTTCGGCGTCGACCACCTGCGGTTCCTCACCCCGGTCAAGGCCGACGACACCATCGCCGTCACGCTCACCGTCAAGCAGATCACCCCGCGCACCAACGCCGACTACGGCGAAGTCCGCTGGGACGCGGTGGTCACCAACGCCGACGGCGAGCCGGTCGCGACCTACGACGTGCTGACGCTCGTGGCCAAGGAGTGGCCGGCCTCGGAGTAGCCCTCCACGCGGTGTCCGATTCCCTGGCCGAGCTTCTCGAGCGGGGCGTGGCCGGGGCGCTCTCCGACGATCGCTTCGAACTGGTGCAGGCCCGCAACGTGCTGCCGGGTTGCTACAGCTTCACCGCCTCCAGGATGTAGCGGCGCGCCCAGCACGCACGTGACCGTCGACCCGATCGCTCACCAAGGTCGAGTGGATGGGTGCCGTTGCGGTCGACGAGTCGGTAGAGGCCGTGGGGTGTTCGCCAGAGGTAGGTACCGGTTCCGAGTTGGCGGCAGGTGTAGCCGAGGTGGGTTTTGGCCCGGTGATGTCGCCTGCCGAGTGGTGCGGCGTTGCGGTGTCCGGTCTGACCGGGTGGTCCCCTTGGGTTTGTAGGGGTCGGGGTGGTCGAAGTCCACGCTCCTGCTGATCGCGGAAGCATGCGGGAAGGCGTCGCCGACGGTGCGGAGCGGAGTTCGTCGCGGGTGCAGTTGCACCAGCTTCACACCGCCCCGCACCGACCGCTCTGGCTCGTGGGGCAAGGTGGCTGCAGGTCGGCCCAGCGCAGCCCGAGTTCGACTCACGTGCCTCGCCGGCGCGGCGGTCGCGGACTGCTTGTTCGGCCGCAGCCAACGTCCCGGTGGCGGTGAAATCTTCGACCTCGGCGAACGCGGTGGGCGGCTTGGACATGACTCAATCCAAGCACCCGCCGCCGACAGTCGAAGGTGGCCGGAACCTGTTATGCACAAGGGTTTCCGGACCATCCTGCACGCGGGATCGACTGTCCGTGCAGTCTTCTCGGATGGGTCTTGCTGGTGTCGAGCGGGTACCTCCGCTGCGGGGGTTTCGACACCGTCGGCGCTGGCGCGCCTCCGGGCTCAACCACCGTCCGATGGTTGAGCCGCGAGCGCAG
>DOWL01000058.1 GCA_003519585.1 Nocardioides sp.
CCTCGTTTTCGAGCGTCGTCGACAGCGATACATCGAGTTGCCGAATTGACGAGTTCGCGTACGACAGACCCCCACGGCCCGGACGACGACTGCGCTCCAGGTTGCAGGGCTAGGAAGTCCACCGTCGCCGAACCGTCACGGGATCTCGCTCGTCCAGGCCTGCTCGACGGCCAGATTCTCATGGACGGCCGCGCCCTCCACGGACGGTGGGAATGCCGTCCCCGCTGTCGTGCCTCCGCTGACAAATGCCTTGATCGCTGATGCGTTCTGCGGAAGCACGCTGCACTGTGCCGCACGGTCGGGACTCCGATCGCCCACGAGGTGTCACCGGATGCGGCACGCGGCAGCTCGGACACCGCGATCCTTCGGTGACTACCAGCACTGCGTCGGCAAGCACGCGGTTGCTCCACACCTTCGCTTGGTGCTCGACCAACTGCTCGTGCCGCTCGACTCGACCCAGCCGTGACCGGCAAAAGTGTCACAAACGTGTCAATCTCAGCCAGCGAGCGATGTGGGGCATAGCCCGCGCATGCATCTCCGCAGGTCAGAGGCCTATTTTGGAGCCGCCTGTCGGAATCGAACCGACGACCTATTCATTACGAGTGAATCGCTCTACCGACTGAGCTAAGGCGGCGTGCTGCCCCGTGGGCAACCCGCGGAAGTCTACGGATCCGCGGGGCGGGGGTCCAAACCAGAACGGGCCGTGTGTCCGCGGCGCCCGGGTGGGCGACGGGTCACACGGCCCGGAGTGGGGACGCGCCGGCCGAGCGCGTCTCAGGTCGCTGCGTGCACTCAGGCAGCGACGGGCTCGCGGTGGTCGGCGGTGCGGCCGGTGAGCATGGTCTGCTCGGCGCCGCACCAGCACTCGAAGGACACGACGATGCCGTGGTCGGTGTTGACGAGCGAGGTGACCTGGCTCGGGAAGATCAGTTGGCGCTTGTCGCACGCGGTGCAGTGGTGGTCGAACATGGAGGAGCCTCCTTCAGGTCTCTCGCGGGTCGAGCTGGGACTACCGAACACCTCAAGTGTGACCGCTGAGTAGACATAGGGGTAGCCTGACTTTCCAGAGGATCCCAAAGGAAAGACCTAGAGGTGTGACGGTGCTCTCCCTCCATCAGCTGACCTGCTTCCTCAGCGTCTACGAGCACGGCTCGCTCACCCGCGCCGCCGAGGAGCTCGGCTACGCGCAGCCGTCGGTCTCCGAGCAGATCCGGGCGCTGGAGAAGAGCCTCGGCGTACAGCTGTTCCGCCGGGTCGGCCGCGGCGTCGTGCCCACCACCGTGGCGGACACGTTGCGCCCGCACGCCGAGAAGACCCTCGCCGCGGCCGAGGAGACACGGCGCGCGGCGCAGGCGGTGAAGTCGTTCGAGACCGGGACGATCAGGTTCGGCATGTTCGGGACCGCACGCCTGTACGCCGGTGCCGGCCTGGTCGCCGACGTACTGGCCCGGCACCCGGGGGTCCGCGTAGAACTCGTCGGCCAGAACTCCAGCGAGGTGGCCGAGGAACTCCGCCGCGGCCGGCTGGAGGCGGCGATGATCGCGGTGCACTCGATCGAGAGCGAGGGCATGCAGATCACCCCGGTGGCACGCGACGAGATCGTCTACATCAGCAACGACCCCGAGACGCTGGCCAGCCCGGTCACCGCCAAGCGGCTCTCCGAGGCCAGCCTGGTGATGCCCGAGACCACCTGGCGATCCACCGACTCGATCCGGATCCTGCTGCGCCAGATGCTGCACGAGACCGGCCGCAACCCTGCTACGCGGATCGAGGTCGAGGACGTCGAGATCGCGGTCGAGTTGGTCGGGCTCGGCCTGGCCGACTCGGTCATCCCGCGCGGTGCGGCCGAGCAGTTGCTGCCGCGACTCGCGCCGAAGGCCGGCTGGGTCTCACTGCGCCCGCGGCTGTACGACAACTTCGCGATCGTGCACCGTCGGGGCGCCACGCTGTCTCCCGCAGCGCAGCTGATGATCGAGCTGGCGACCGCGCGGATGCGGACCATCGCGCAGCCATTGCACTGAGCTAGCAATCCAACCCGTCCGGAGGCACGGTGCCGTCGATCAGGTAGTCCTCCACCGCCTCGTCGACGCAGTCGTTGCCGGCGTTGTAGCCGGTGTGCCCGTCGCCGTCGCGGGTGATCAGCACCCCCGACTGGAGCTGGTCGGCCAGGTGCACGGCCCACTGGTACGGCGTCGCCGGGTCGCGCGTGGTGCCGACGACCACGATCGGCGCCGCCCCCGGTGCATCCACGACCGGGACCGGTTCGCTGGCCCGCGTGTGGACCCCCTCGCAGTTGGTCAACGACCACGCGAAGACCCGGCCGAAAGTGGGTGAGGCCTTCTCGAACTCGGGGATCTGGTCGGGAACCTGGTCGGCGGGAATGGAGTAGGGATCGTCAAGGCAGTTGATGGCCAGGATCGCCTCGGCACTGTTGTCGGTGTAGGTGCCGTCGTCGGCCCGAGAGGAGTAGAGGTCCGACAGCCGCAGCAGTGTGGTGCCGTCGCCGTCGAGGGCCTGCTGGAGCGCCTGGTCGAGGAGCGGCCAGTAGTCGCGGTTGTAGAGCGGCGCGACCAGACCGTAGAACGCGTTGCCGACCGCGAGCTCGCGACCCCCGAGGCTGGTCGGGAGCGACTGCTCGTCGACATCGGCGATCAGACCCTGGATGGTGCCGAGGCCCTCGTCGAGGCTGTCCCCGAGGAAGCAGTCGCCCTGGTCGACACACGCCTGGACGTAGGAGCGGAGCGCCACCTCGAAGCCGGCCGCCTGCTCGACGTTGAGCTGGCGTGAGCCGATCGACGGATCCACGGCGCCGTCGAGGACCAGTCGACCGACCTTGTCGGGGAACAGATCGGCATACGTCGAGCCCAGCTTGGTGCCGTACGAGGCACCGAAGTAGGTGAGCTGGCTCTCGCCGAGCGCAGCCCGGAGCACGTCCATGTCGCGGGCGGCCTCGACGGTGCTGACATGCCCGACCAGGGCATCGGAGTTGGCGACACACCCCTGGAGGAGGGCACGGTTGCCCTGCTCGAACTCCTGCCCCTCCTCGGGGCTGTCCGGATCTGGGTCGCGGGCCACGTAGGCGTCGAGGTCGGAGTCGGAGAGACAGTCGACCGGGTCGGAGTCGCCGGTGCCCCGCGGGTCGAAGCCGATGATGTCGAACCGCTCGCGGATCACGTCGCGGAACGCGAATGAGGAGTTCTCGGCGTACGACGTGCCGGGCGCCCCGGGGCCGCCTGGGTTGACGACCAGCGAGCCGACCCGGTCGTCGGGGTGGTCGGCAGGGTCCTTGAGTAACGCGAGCTCGATGGTGTCGCCGGACGGGTCCTGGTAGTCGACCGGCACGGTCAACGTCGAGCACTCGAAGCCGTCGCGGCACGGTGACCACTCGAGTTGCTGGGAGTAGAACTCCGCGAGCTCGGGAGTGGGCGGGTCGGTGGACCCCGGCTGCGCGCTCGGCGTCGGCGCAGGCGCCTGAGAATCCGCACCACCGACCAACGGCCCGTCGGAGTCGTTGCCGACCAGCTGCAACGCCGCGAACAGCACGGTCGCGAGGAGCGCTACGACGACGAGGCCGGCGACCAGTCGGGTCGCCTTCACCCGCGCGCCCGCTCCGGTGCCCGGAGCGCGACCATCATCGACTCCAGGGCAAGGGCCACCGGAACATTGAACTCCAGCATCTGCTCGCGCGCGGCGAAGATGGCCGCAATTCGTTGGAGGTTCTGCTCGGGGGTCGAGGTCCGCGCCACCACCTCGACGTCGTTGCGGATCTCCTCGTTGACCAACCGTCCCGGCACTCCCGTGGCCACCGCGATGGCGTCGCGGTAGACGGAGACGAGATCCATCAACCCGCGGTCGACCATGTCGAGGTGGCGGCGCTTCGCCCGGGTGCGCTGGCCGCGCTCGAGGGCCGACAGGGCAGGGGCGTACTCCCGTGGCCGACGCCCGCGCTCGACGACGCCGAAGGCCACATCGAGGTCGGACTTCTCGCGAGCGTCGAGCGCTTTGGTGACCTCGTCGGCCTCCTCCTTGGTCACCTCGGCGAGGTTGGCCGCGGCGGTCATGCAGGCACCGAGCGTGGTGAGCTTGGCGGGATAGGAGACCACCTCGCGCCGACGGTTGCGGGTGCTCTCGTCACGGGCCAGCGCGCGGGCCCGGCCGATGTGGCCCTGGCTCGCGCGGGCGGCGTACGAGGCCAGCGACTCGGCGACGCCGTCGGTGCGGACCAGGAAGGCCGCTACGTCGTCGGTCGTGGGCGTGGTGAGGGTGACCAGCCGGCAGCGGGACCGGATCGTCGGCAGGACGTCTTCGACAGTGGGGGCGCAGAGGATCCAGACCGTGCGCTCGGTGGGCTCCTCGATCGCCTTGAGCAGCGCGTTGCAGGCCTGGTCGGTGAGGCGATCGGCATCCTCGACGATCATCACCTGGGAGCGACGGCCCGACGGGGCGAGTGCTGAGCGCCGGACCAGGTCGCGGACCTCGTCGACCCCGATCGACAGCTTCTCGGTGCGGACCATCGTCACGTCGGCATGGGAACCGGCCAGCACCGTGTGGCACGCGTGGCAGACCCCGCAGCCGGCTTCGGGGCCGGGACCACGTTCGCACTCCAGCGCCGCCGCGAAGGCCACCGCCGCGTTGGACCGACCCGAGCCGGGTGGACCGGTGAACAGCCAGGCGTGGCTCATGCCGTGGCCGCCTGCCGCCGCACGCAGCGCCTCGACCACCCGATGCTGGCCGACCAGGTCGTCCCACACGGTCATGCGCGCTTCGCCTGCCCCAGCAGCGGACGTACGGCGGCCAACACCGCCGCCGCGATCTCCTCGATGGTCCCTCGCGCATCGAGAACGAGGTAGTGATCGGGGTCGGCAGCCGCCAACGCCAGGAACTCCTCGCGAGCTCGCTCGAGGAACTCCAGCGACTCCTGCTCGATCCGGTCGCGGCCCTCGAACCGGCTCAGCCCGTGCTCCTGCGCCAAGTCGAGCACCACGGTCAGATGGGGCCGCAGCCCGTGCGTCGCCCAGCGCGCGACCTGCTCCAGCTCGGCCATCTCCAGGTCGCGGCCGGCGCCCTGGTAGGCCAGCGTCGAGTCGACGTAGCGGTCGGTGATCACGACCTCGCCCCGGTCGAGCGCGGGTTGGACCACGGTGTCGACGTGCTCGGCCTTGTCGGCGATGTAGAGGAGCGCCTCGGTGCGCGGCGAGATGTCACCGGTCTCCGGGCTCAGCACGATCCGACGCATCTCCACACCGACCGGGGTGTCACCCGGCTCGCGGGTGAGGCGCACGGCGTACCCCTCGGCCCGCAATGCCTCGCAGAGCAGCCGCGCCTGCGTCGACTTGCCGGACCCCTCGCCGCCCTCGAAGCAGACGAACACGCCGGTCTCGGCGTACGTCGCGGGGAGGGTCACGTGGAGAACCTACGCGAGACCGGGGACGATCCTGATGTCGCGCACTGCTGCGTCACCGAGGGCGGCCAGCGCCTCCTGGTAGGCCGGGCTGTCATGCGCGGCCTCGGCGGCCGCGACCGAGTCGAACTCGATGAGCACCGTGAGGCTGGAGACGCCGGCCTCGTAGAGCTTGTCGGGGAGCCCGCGGGCCAGGAACCGCCCGCCGGCCGCCTCGAGCGCCGGCCGGCCGAGCGCGGCGTACGCCGCCATCCTGGTCTCGTCGGAGATCTCCCGGTATTGAGAGATCCAGTAGGCGGTCACGACTTCTTGGTCGCCTTCTTGGCTGTCTTCTTCGCGGTCTTCTTGGCCGCAGCCTTCGTCGCGGGCGCCTTCTTCGCACCCTTCTTGGCTGCCTTCTTGGCCGGCCCGCGCTCGCGGCGTTCGGCCAGCAGCTCGGCCGCCCGCTCGAGCGTGATCGCCTCGACGGTGTCGTCCTTGCGGAGGGTGGCGTTGTACTCGCCGTCGGTGACGTACTCACCGAACCGACCCGATTTGACGACCACCGGCTGACCGGAGACCGGGTCGTTGCCGAGCTCCTTGAGCGGCGGCGCGGCGGCCGCCCGACCGCGCTGCTTGGGCTGGGCGTAGATCCGCAGCGCCTCGTCGAGGCCGATCGTCAGCAGTTGGTCCTCGGCGGTCAGCGAGCGGGAGTCGGTGCCCTTCTTGAGGTAGGGACCGTAGCGACCGTTCTGGGCGGTGATCTCCTCGCCCGACTCAGGGTCGACGCCGACCACGCGCGGCAGCGAGAGCAGCTTGACCGCGTCGTCGAGGGTGATCGTGTCGAGCGACATCGACTTGAACAGCGAGCCGGTGCGCGGCTTGTCGTTCTTCTTGGCGTTGTCGGGCAGCGCCTCGGTGACGTAGGGGCCGTAGCGACCGTTCTTGGCCACGATCTCGAGCCCGGTCTCGGGGTGCACGCCGAGCTGGATCTCCTCGCCGGCGGGGTTGGCGAACAGCTCCTTGGCCTTCTCGAGGGTCAGCTCGTCGGGCGGCAGGTCGTCGGGGACGTTGGCGCGCTTGCCGGTCGGGTTGCCCTCGTCGTCGGGACCCTCGAGGTAGGGGCCGTAGCGCCCGACCCGCAGGTTGATGCCGGAGTCGGGTCCGCCGATGGGGAACGTCGCCAGCTCGCGCGCGTCGATCTCGCCGAGGTTGGTGATCAGGTGGTGCAGCCCCTCGACCCGGTCGGAGCCGAAGTAGAACTCGCCCAGCTCGGTGTTGCGGTCCTTGCGGCCCGCGGCGATCTCGTCGAGGACATCCTCCATGCCGGCGGTGAACTCGTAGGAGATCTGCCGCGGGAAGTGCTCCTCCAGCAGCCGGATGACCGAGAAGGCCAGCCACGCCGGCACCAGCGCGGTGCCTTTCTTGTAGACGTAGCCGCGGTTGAGGATGGTGCCGATGATGGAGGCGTACGTCGAGGGGCGGCCGATCTCGCGGTCCTCGAGCTCCTTGATGAGGGTGGCCTCGGTGTAGCGGGCCGGCGGCTTGGTCTCGTGACCCTGCGCGTTGAGGCTCGCCGCCGTGACCGGGTCGCCCTCATGCAGCTCGGGCAGCGGCACCTGGTCGTCATCGGAGCGCTTTCCGCCCTCGGTGCCCTCGACATAGGCCTTGAGGAAGCCGTGGAAGGTGATCACTCGGCCGGACGCCGAGAAGACCACGTCGCGGCCGTCGGCGGCACCGCCACCCAGACGCACTGACACCGACTGGCCGACGGCGTCCTTCATCTGCGAGGCGACCGTGCGCATCCAGATCAGCTCGTAGAGCCGGAACTGCTCGCCGGTCAGCCCGGTCTGTGCCGGCGTGCGGAAGGTCTCGCCCGAGGGCCGGATGGCCTCGTGCGCCTCCTGGGCGTTCTTGACCTTGCTGGCGTACTCGCGCGGCTGGTCGGGGACGTACTCCTCGCCGTACAGCTCGCGGGCTTGCGCGCGGGCCGCGCCGACGGCCGTGCTCGAAAGCGTGGTCGAGTCGGTGCGCATGTAGGTGATGAAGCCGTTCTCGTAGAGCCGCTGCGCGACCGACATGGCCACCGATGCGGACATGCCGAGCTTGCGGCTGGCTTCCTGCTGGAGCGTGGTCGTGCGGAACGGCGCGTAGGGCTGGCGGCGGTAGGGCTTCGACTCGACCGACCGCACCTCGAAGGTCGTGTCGGCGAGCGCCTGCACAAGAACCTCGGCCCCCGCCCGGTCGAGGTGGACCCGGCCGCCCTTCTTGTCCTTGAGCTGGCCGTCGTCGCCGAAGTCGGAGCCGGTCGCGACGCGGGTGTCGTCGATCGAGTGGAGCTTGCCCGGGAACATCCGTGGGCTCTTGTCGGCGCCGCCGTCGAAGGTGGCTTCGAGGTCCCAGTACGACGCGACGCGGAACGCCATCCGCTCGCGTTCGCGATCGACGACCAGGCGGGTCGCCACGCTCTGCACGCGGCCTGCGGAGAGGCCGGACATGACCTTCTTCCACAGGACCGGGCTGACCTCGTAACCGTAGAGGCGGTCGAGGATGCGCCGCGCCTCCTGCGCCTCGACCAGGTCGTCGTTGATCTCGCGTGGGCTCTCGACCGCGGCGAGGATGGCCGGCTTGGTGATCTCGTGGAAGACCATCCGGTGCACCGGGATGCCCTTCGGCTTGAGCTCGTCGAGGAGGTGCCAGGCGATCGCCTCACCCTCGCGGTCCTCGTCGGTGGCGAGGTAGAGCTCGTCGGCGTCCTTGAGCAGCGTCTTGAGCTTGGAGATGTGCTGCTTCTTGTCGCGCGGCACGACGTAGTAGGGCTCGAACCCGTTGTCGACGTCGACTGCGAGGCGACCCCACGGCTTGTCCTTGATCTTCGCGGGCGTCTCGGCCGCGCTCTGGGGCAGGTCGCGGATGTGGCCGATGGAGGACTCGACGACGTAGCCCTGGCCGAGGTACCCGCCGATGGTGCGGGCCTTCGCCGGAGACTCGACGATCACCAACTTGTGTGCCACTGACTGTTACTTCCTCGTCTGTTGCGTGCCATGACCCCACTGTCCGAGCGGGGTCACGGCCGCTCACGGTAGCGCGTGCTGTCGACTGTTCATTCCACGAGGGCCGTCGGCGGACCGCGGGACCACCCCTGTGGAGGAGCTCGGACACTGTCAACCGAACCATGGCAGGGTCGCCACTATGACTGCACCGCGAGTTCTACCTCACACGGTAGAATTGCCTCCATGCCCACGCTCAACATCAAGGACCCTGAGGTGTACGAGCTGGCCCAAGAACTCGCCCACCGCCTGGGGACGTCGATGACCAACGCGGTCAGAGGAGCACTCGTGGACGCTGTGCAACGCCAACGACAGACCAGCGACGACTACATCGAGCGGATGACGACCCTGGCGACGGAGATCCGTGAGTCAAGCATCCAGCCGTTTCTCACGGACGACGACCTCTACGACGAGCGCGGCCTGCCGCGGTGATCGTCGACGCCTCCGCGGTGGTGGCGATCATCCAGTCCGAGCCGGACGCGACGGACCTGCTGGCACTGATGCGCGCGGCCGACGTGCTCCACATGGCCACACCCACCGCGCTCGAGCTGACGATCGCACTCGGCCGCGACCAGGTCGAACGCACCCGCAACATTCTCGCCGAGATGGGGATCCGCTTGGTCGACTTCACAACCGAGCAGCAGGAGGTCGCGCAACACGCGTTCGCCAGGTACGGCCGCGGCTCCGGCTCCAAGGCCCGACTCAACTTCGGCGACTGCATCGTCTACGCCCTCGCCAAGGTCATGGACGAGCCGTTGCTGTTCAAGGGCGACGACTTCACCCATACCGACATCACGCCGGCGATCACGCGGGGCTGACCAGGAACCCCTCGTCGACCAGCTCCCGGACCACGGGCAAGTAGGTCTGCGTGGTCTCCGCGAGGTCGCGATCGAGCAGCTGGGCCACGGCATCGAGCAGCGGGCCGAGCGGCAGTTCGCCGTCGCACGCGCCGACCACCGCGGCCACGACCGTGTCGGCCCGACGAGCTCGACGGAAGCCGCGCTGCTGCCGCAGCACGATGGTCTCCGGGTCCTCCGCTCCGGCCGGGCCCACGGTCTCCTGGACCACGTCCTCGCGTCGGACAAAGGTAGACAGTCGATCTATTTCCGAGGTCACGCCGTCGGCCCAGGCGCCGATCGCCGGGGCGATCGGCTGCTCCACGTCGTACGGCCAGTCCCACAGGTCGTGCCGGCCCGTACCCCCGGCCCGCAGGTTGACCCAGCCGAAGCCGACCGCATCGACCCCGTGCTCCTCCAGCCAGGAGAGCCAGGTGTCGTAGCGGCGGTGGTACTCCGCCGGGTCGCCGCCGGTCGCCGGGTGGTGCCCGGAGTCCTTGAGCCAGAGCTCGACGTACGCCGCCGGGTCGACCAGCTCTCGCTGCACCACCAGCGCGTCGACGTCCGGGGATAGCCAGCCCGCCAGCCGCTCGTCCCACGGACGGTCCCGCTCGACGACCCAGTTGGCGAGGACCTGGCACCAGCCACGCTCGGTGAGGTGGTCGGGGGCGGCCCGCACGATGTCCTCCACGACCTGGTCGCCGGGGAGACCGGAGTCGCGGTAGACGAGCCGCTCGCCGGTCGCCGGGGAGATCACGAACGGCGGGTTGGTGGCGATCAGGTCGTAGCGCTCGGCACGGACCGGCTCGAAGAACGACCCGTCACGCACCTCGACCCGGTCAGCCACGCCGTTGAGCGCGGCGTTGAAGCGGGCGATGCCGAGCGCGCGCGGGTTGACGTCGGTCGCCACCACGGCGTCGCTGTGCAGCGCGAGGTGCAGCGCCTGCACCCCGCAGCCGGTGCCGAGGTCGAGGCTTCGTCCGACCCGATCACGGATCGTGAGCTGGGCCAGCGAGGTCGAGGCGGGGCTGATGCCCAGCACGTGGTCGGCCCCCACCCGCTGCGGCAACCCGTCGAGCCCGGGCGTCAGGTCGCTGACCACCCAGAGGGGGTGGTCGTCGCTCGCGTAGGGGCGTACGTCGAGCCGGGCCGCGACCTCGCTGACCGACCGGTCGAGCACACCCTCGGCCACGAGCCGGTCCACCAGCCCGGGCAGTGCAGCCTCGGCGGCGTCGGCGGCCACCGTGGTCTGGAGGAGGAACAGCCGGGTCAGCGTGGCCAAGGCTCCCCGGTCGGTGGCGGTACGCCGGAGCGCCGGCGTGGTCTCGTTGCGGAGCAGCGCTCCGTCTGCGACTTCACCGAGCAGCTCGCGGACCGCGTCGACCGTGAACTCCGCTGCCTCGAGCGCCGCGCGCAGCCGGGCCGGGACGTCGGGGCTGGTCTCGCGCATCCCGCCAGCCTAGGTCCGCGACAGTCCTCGCAGAGCGGCCGCGGTGGCGGAGTCGGCCGGATAGAACGCCTCCAGCACCAACTCCTCGACGGTGACGTCGGTCGCGGTGCCGACGTGCGCGGCGATGGAGAAGAAGGAGAGCTCCCCAGCCGGAGAGCGCAGGCGCAGGGGGAGCACCACGTCAGAGACGGTGATCGGTGGCGCCGGCGGCAGGTGTGGGGGTGTGTCGGTGGGATAGCCGGTCAGCTCCGCCTCGAGTTCGACCAGCTTCGGGTCGGCAGTCTGTCCGATACGCCGGCGCAGCTGTTCGAGGAGGTGGGCGCGCCACTGGCCGAGGTTCACGATGCGCGGCGCCAGGCCCCGCGGATGGAGGGAGAGGCGCAACACGTTGACCGGCGGCTCGAGCAAGGCGGCATCGACACCGTCGAGCAGAGCGGACACCGCGGCGTTCGCGTCGACCAGGTCCCACCACCGGTTGAGAAGGAGTGCCGGGTGCGGCAGGTGCGCGGCCAGAACGACGGCGAGCGCTTCACGGATCGCCGCGAGCTCAGGCTCGTCGAGGCGGTGCTCGGGATGCACGGGGGCGTACCCGCCCGCGAGCAACAGCCGGTTGCGCTCGCGCAGGGGTACGTCGAGGTGCCCGGCCAGTCGTTCGATCATGACCGCCGTCGGCCGGGACCGGCCGGTCTCGACGAAGCTGAGGTGTCGCGTCGACACGCCCGCAAGGTTCGAGAGCTCGAGCTGACTGAGCCGCCGACGTTCCCGCCACTCCCGCAGGAGTGTCCCGACCTCCGGGGCGGTGGCGGTCACGCGTCGGGGCCGATCCTCGGCACCATTCCGCTCGGCAGCGGCACCCGCAGATCACGCGGCATCGTGTACAGGCCGGCGTTCATGCGGAGCATCAGCAGGACGCCGGTGACGGCGCCACAGGCGGCCAGGAACACGGCGGCCACCAGGGCGCTGATGCCGACCACGAGGTGCGCGCCCTGCGGAAGACCGAGGAGCGCGACGGCGAGCGAGCCGAGGATCGCGATCAGGGTCGCTGCTGCCGACCAGAAGGCGTCCAGCCACATCACCACGCGCAAGGTGCCGTCGTACCGGGTGTTGCTCTGACTGGCCATGGACCAAGGCTGTCAGGCCCAGGTAATGCTGTCGATTACCTCGCAGGTCATCAGCATCCTCGAGAAGTCGACAAATGCCGCCGAGCCGTCGTTACTCGTCACGAGTAACGACGGCTCGGCGTCGGTTGATGCAGGGTCAGGCGGTGGTGACCGGGTCGGTCACCGGAGGAGCCGGCGGCGCGGCCGGCGTCTCGTCGTCACCGAGGGTCACCGCGCGCTGCTTCGACACGAAGATCGCGCCGGCGATGACCACCACCGCCACCACGGCGATGGCGATGCGAAGGACGTCGTTCTGGTCGTCACCGACACTCAACGACACGATCGCGCTGGCGATCAGCAGCGAGACCAGGTTCATCACCTTGATCAGCGGGTTGATCGCCGGCCCGGCGGTGTCCTTGAACGGGTCGCCGACGGTGTC
>DOWL01000243.1 GCA_003519585.1 Nocardioides sp.
GCTTCGGTGACCAGGTGCCCCTCGGCCTCCTCCACCAGCGCCGGGTCGAGGTCGTCGGGGAGGTCGTCGAGCGCACGGATGATGACTTCGACCTGCTCGGCGTGCACCCGCCCTTCGGCCATCGCCTCGCGGACCTGCTCGTACCGCTCCAACCCTGCGGCCACCCGCACGGTGCGGAACGCCGTGGCGCGGGTGAGGTTGGTCCGCACGGCCAGCCAGTTGCCGGTCGAGGTGGCACCGGACTGCTGGGGTACCTCGAGCGCCTCGAGTTGGGCGAGCAGCCGGGTCTTCAGCTCGGCTTGCTGTGCCTCGTGTTTGAGGAGTTCCTCGAGCGCCGTCGTAGCTTGGTCGGCATCCATCGACCACAGCGGAACCTCGGCGACAGCGGCGAAGGTTCCGCGCGCAGCAGCGATCGCCCGGGTCACCGGGTGCTCGTGGTGCGCCATCGCTGTCATGGATCAATCCAAGCAGTCGCCACCGACAGTCGATCGCCGCCGGAACTCGTTATGCACAAGGGTTTCCGGACCTGCGTGCACGAGACATCGCCTCAGCGCGCGGAGGTCTCGACCGGTGCCGTTGGTGGTCGAGCGGGTGCCGACGCTGCGGGGGTTTCGACACCGTCGGCGCTGGGGCGCCTCCGGGCTCAACCACCAGCGTTGTGCCGCTCCATTGAAGGATGACGCGCGAGGAATCGCTGGGCGTCCTCGGCGGCGTCCGCCGGGACGCCCGTATGCCCACGGAAGTTCGCCTGCAGCGTCTTCTCCGCGGAGCCGAAGGCGTCGAAGAGATCGAGTGCGGCCTGCCGGTCATTGCCTTGGTCGTCCCACTGGGGCAAGACGTGGACCGAGATAGCGACGTCGCGTGCCTCCTCGACGATCAACCGGGGCACGTAGCTCCCCGCGAACAAGCTGGCGGCCACGATCCGCGACGTCGTCCCCGGGACCTCGCCGAGGATGAACTCACGTTCGATTGCGCCGTCATCCACGCGTGGCTCAGAGATGAACACCATGGTCCGCACGTTCCGGAGTGCAGCGGTTGCCCGACTAGCCTGCACCTGTGTCCACCAAGGCAGAACGTCGGGCCGCACGCGAGACCATCGCGAAGTACCACGAGGAGCAGCTGGGGGAGCTGGTCGGACGGGTCGGGGCCGCGGTCGACCGATTCGATCGCGGTGAGCAGAATGCGTTCGAGGTGGATGAGCAGCTCTTCCAGTACTCCCGAGCGGCCAAGGAGCTCTGGAAGTTCTGCAACCTCGGGAACGTCGAGATCACGGCTCGGGTCATTCGTGACGATCCGCCTATCGATTGGTGGGACCGCGGGGCGCGTCGAGACCGCCGGTGATCGGTGGCTGACAGTGCCCCGACGTCGCGGGAGAAGCGCCGGGGCACCGCCGGCTAGGAGCCAACCAGCCGTAGCTGAAGGACCGTTGAAGAGTTCACCACCGCTGTCTGAGACTTCTGGCGCCTACTCGGGACGCTCCCCAACGCCCCGTCGACGATGTCGGAGCGCAGTTGGCCCTTGGCGATCTTGCCCGTCGGGTTCTTCGGCAGGTCGCCCACCAGGTAGTAGGCCGAGGGGCGGCGGAGGCCCGCCAACCGCTCGGCCGCGAAGCGGCGCAACTCACCCACGTCGAAGGTCTCGGGGTCAGCGACCTCAACGACAGCGGCGACGATCTCGCCCCAGTAGTCGTCGCCCAGTGCTTGGGCGTGGTCGAGTTCGTGGGTGCCGGCGTGGTCGACGAGTCGGTAGAGGCCGTGGGGGGTACGCCAGAGGTAGCGGCCTGGTCCGAGTTGTCGGCAGGTGTAGCGAGTGGGTTTTGGCTCGGTGATGTCGACGCCCTAACGGGGCGGCGTTGTGGTCGCCGGTCTGGCCGCGCCGACAGTCACCGGTGGCCGGAACTTGTTATGCACAAAGGTTTCCGGACCTGGCTGCACGCGGGATCGGCTGTGCGTGCAGAGGTCTCGACAGGCTCGACCAGCGGGGGTTGACCCGGCGACCGCGCGATCGCGCCGGTGGTCTGGACGGGCTCGTACGACGCGCGACGCTGCCGATGGGTGTGGCGTGTGCTCCCTCGGTGTCCGACGCGCGCTCGTCGCCCTCCTGGCTGCTGCCGTACTCGCAGCCGGTGTGGGCGATGCAGCGCGGCCGCCGGTCGCCGGCGCCGTGGTGCCGGAGCACGCCCGATCGGGGTATGCGCCGTCGTTGACGGCCATCCATGCACCGCGGGTGTGGAAGCGGACCACCGGCCGTGGCGTCGTCGTGGCCGTGATCGACAGCGGCGTCGCCGGCGATGTCGCCAACTTGCGCGGCCGCGTGTTGCCACGTGTCGACCTGGTCGAGCCACATCGTCGCGACGGCTGGGCCGACCAGATGCTCGCCGGCGGCCACGGCACCGGGGTCGCCTCGATCATCGCCGGCACCGGGCGCGCGGTCCCGGTGCACGGGATCGCGCCTGGCGTCCAGATCCTGCCGGTGCGGATCGTCAACGCGCACGGCCACGCCCCCGACCGACGGGTCGCCCGCGCCATCGTGTGGGCCACCCAGCACGGCGCGGACGTCATCAACCTCTCCGTCGGCACGCCCGCCGCGCAGCTGCGCCGCCGCGACCGTCACCTCCAGCACGCCGCCGTCCGGTATGCCGTCCGACACGGCGTGACGATCGTGGCGGGAGCCGGCAACAACGGCCCGCACAACAGCGGGCGCTTCTACCCGGCAGCGTTCCGCGAGGTGATCGCAGTCGGTGGGTCGAACCTGGTCGGCACCGCCGCCTCGTCGTTCTCGAACCGCGGCCGCTGGGTCGACGTCGTCGCACCCTCGGTCGACGTGTGGAACACCAACAGCGACGGCACCCTCGGCATCGCCTCCGGGACCTCGTTCGCAGGCCCGGCGGTGGCGGCGCTGGCCGCGCTCATGCTCGCCCTCGACCCGGACCTCACCCCTTCCGAGATCCGCCGGATCCTCATGAGCAGCGCGGCCGACCTCGGCACCCGCGGTCGCGACCGCGACACTGGCGCCGGACTCGTCAACGCACCGCGCGCAGTCGGTGGCGCGCTGCGCCGATCCGGACGACTAACAGGTCCGCAGCTCCGCGAGCCGCCGGGCGACATCGTCCAGTCGTTCCGCTGACGCCGCGAGTCTCGAACCATCGGCGTAGGGGCGACGACCCGGCGCGACCGGTTCAGTCGGCGTCAGGATCACGCTGCCGTCGACGACGAGCAGCCTCACCCCGAGCAGGCGGGCTTGGAGCCGCAACTGCACGACCGTGCCACGCGCGAGGCTACGACGGTCGTCGCGAGCCACTCGACGCGGCGTTCTGGAGATAGTCGGCCAGCCGGACCGTCGGCTCGGTGGCGTTGTCGGCGAGGTTGGTGGCGAGGTCACGCGCGAGGTCGGACTCCCTCAGGCGCTGAGCTGCCTTCCCTGCAACCTCCACGATGTGGGCGTACCGCTCCCGGCCGGCGCGGCTACCGAGCACGTAGCCGGCACCGAAGAGGACCAGGCTGCGCACCCTCACCGCTCGTCCTGGGCGTGACGCACCGCCGATACCACGGCGCTGGCCGCGGTCACTCCCGCCATCGTTCCGATCGTGACCAGACCAGACTTCAGCACGGTGCGAGTCGCGATGACGCCCGCCGCAGGTGGGATCAGGCGTTCCCATCGACTCCGCGGCCGGACCAGTCGGAGTACGGTCCTCCTCGCGCTCACTTCGCACCTGCCTTCCGGCTCGAGGTCGAGCGCCGGTCCAGCGCCTTCACGAGTTGAGCCTTCGTCATCGTGGACCGGCCCTCGAGCCCGCGGGTCGCGGCGAGGTCGAGTAGTTGTTGCTTGTTCATGGCGCCCAGCCCTCCCGGTCCGGACCCGTTCAGGTGCTGCGCCACGTCACCCTGCCGCTCTGCGGCCTCGTTGCGGACGCCTTCGGCCTCGGCCAGCCGCTGGTCAGCCGCACGCGCGTCGGCCTCCGCGTCCGCTGCCACCTGCTGGGCTTGCCGGTAGGCCTCGTCCGCAGCTTCCTTGGTCGCCCGCATCGCCTCTTCGGCGAGCCGGCGCGCCTCCTCCAACTTCTCGCGAGCAGCCTCCAGCCGTTCCGTGGCGCGGGCGTGGGCCTGGTCTGCTTCGTCGCGGGCACGGCTAGCCGTGGCGTCCGCCTCAGAGCGCGCTTCGGCAGTCACCCGCGCTGCCTCGGCTTCGGCGTCACGACGGGTCGCCTCGATCCGTGCGTCGGCTTCTCTTCGAGCCTGCTCTACGCATTGCTCGACCGACTCGTGCTGCTCACTCTCCACGTCGCGGACATACGCGCGACAGCGCTCTGCGACGCGCTCCGCCTCCTGCGCTTGGTGCTCGGCCTCGATGGACTCCTGAATAGCCGCATCCTCGGCCTGCTGAGCGTCCGCCACCGCGGCGCGGGCCCGCTGCATCCGCAACTCGATCGAGTCGCCTCCTACAGGAAGGGCATCGACGACGGCCACGCCCGCTTGGCGAGCGGTGTCAGCGAGCCCATGGGTCATACCGTGAGTCACACTGGCGGGGCCACGGTGCCCGGCCGCCTTCGACACCAGCCAGGCCGCGTTGCTCGGCAACTCCTTCACACCCTGCCCGACCGATCTCGTGAGGCGGCGGACCGCGGTGGATTGGTCGCGACTCTCGGGCATGCTGCTGCTCCCTCTGCTCCCTCTGCTCCGTCTGCCCGATGCCGTACGCATCGGTGCGCCGGGCGGCGCATCCCCGTGCTCGCGGAGTACCCAGTGACCTCCGGTACCACATCGTTCGCAGACGATTTCACCCCTCCGGGCGAGGTCCACTCAGTGTCGAACCGAGGTTCCTCCGAGGTAGCCGTACTTGACCTTCTTGTTGCCCGCTCGGTCGGTAGCCGTCGCCTTGTAGCGGCCGGTCCGGTCGACCTCGATACGGCAGCCGCCCTTGACCCCGGAGAGCTTGTCGGTGGCTCGGCAGCTGCGGCCGGTGACCGTGATCTTCGGGCGGTCGCGGTCGATGTTGATGCCGGTCACCGTGATCGTGGCGGTGCCGCCGTCAGCCGCGTGGACGATCCGGGTCAGCGTCTGGTTCTTGCCGCTCGTGCCCAGCAGGACGCCGACCGGACAGTCGACGACCTGCGAGCTCGGCGAGCTCGGCGAGCTGCAAGAGAACGAGATCTCGACCGGGTTGCGGTACCAGCCGGACTTCGACGGCTTCGACTTCGACTGGATCCGGGCGGAGACCACCGGGTCGATGCGGGTGTAGCTCGTCGCGCCGGCGAGGTAGCGGTCGTCGCCGTCGTACGACGCCGTCACCGTGGCGCCCGCCGAGAGCGCCACGGCGAGCGTGGCCCGACCCGTCTGGGGGTCGACCGGGACCGGCGCCTGCGCCTGGCCGTTGATCGTGAAGGCGACCGTCCCGCTCGGGCGGATGCTCCCGGCCAGGACGCCGCCCGGCTGCGCACCGGATAGCGCCGCGACCACATTGGTCGCCGAGGGCAAGATCGTGACACTGGTCCCGGACCTGCCGATGGTCAGGTCCCTCATGATGCTCGACTCGTCGGGCTCGCCCGGGTTGTAGACGGCCTGGACCTGGTAGTACTCGGACGACGATGTGACCGGCAGCGGAGTCTGGTCGGCCTGCTCGACCGGCGGACTGACGGCGACCCCGGCGGAGCTGATCGCGACCGGCGTGCCGATCGGGATCCAGGTCTCCATGTCCTCGCTGGTCCGGTAGTTGAACTGCACGATGCCCGACCCGACCGGTTGGCTCGCCTCGTCGACGACCCGCGCGGTCGCCCTGAGGTCTTGGCCGTAGGCCGCGGTATCCGGCAGTTCGATCGTCGTCGTCGGCACGTCGGCGCGGGCCGGTGCGGCGATCACGACCGGCGCCCCCACCACCAACGCCAGCGCAACGCACCTGACAGCGCGACGCATGAATGCGCGCATGTTTCCCCCCAGAAACAGCCTGTCCCCATGACAGCCCCCGAACGCACTGTATTCATATCGACAAATTCGGTCGATGCCTGTGTCTCAACTGGTGTAGACGGGTTGGGGTCAACTCACCAGGTCTCGGGGGACGTCGAGCCGGGGGATCCCGCCCAGGCCGCGCTTGTAGTGCACGTGACCGGCGTACCGGTCGAGGGTCAGATACAGCGCCTGGTGCGCGGTCCACGGCAGTGGCTCGGCGCCGACGTACCAGCTCTCCCCGAAGGCGATCCACACCGGCACCCACGAGGCTGCGTCGTCCCACTCGCCGCGCCGCGCGGTGAGCAAGCGGCGGCGGATCTGGAACGCCGTCCGCGGTCCGTCGGTGCAGATCGGCGCCGTGGCGACCGGCCACAGCTGGAGGTCCTGGGTCATCAGGTGGACCTCGAGGTCGCGCAGCACGGCCGGATCGACCAGGACGGTCGCGGCGTTCACGTGCGGCACGCGCTGCATGTCGGAACGTTCGCCTTTCGCGTACGCCGACGTCAAGGGTCCCTCCCACGACAGAGGTGCGAGGATCGCTCCGTGCCGAGGTGGATGCTGGTCGTGGCGGTCTTCCTGGCGACGGCGCTCGCGGTCTCGGCGGCGCCCGATCCGGCGGCCGCCGAGCCGGCGTCCCGGCTGACCGTCGACCTGAAGAAGGGCCGACACCGGATCTCGCCGCTGATCTACGGCGTCAACTTCGCCGAGCCCCGGTTCGCGCGCGCCGTCGACCTGTCCGTCAACCGGTGGGGCGGCAACGCGACCGAGACCTACAACTGGCAGGTGCGCGGCTCCAACCGCGGCCAGGACTGGTACTTCACCAACTTCGCGGACTGCTGGAGCGCGGCGTTCGACTACTGCAAGCGCGGCCAGGATTACAGCGCCGCCGACGCGCAGGTGCAGCAGGACCGATCCACGGGGACCGCCACCCTGCTCACCCTGCCGCTCATGGGTTGGGTGGCGAACGGCGTGTCGTACTCCGGCGACCATCCATGCAGCTATCCCGCGGCGGCCAACCCGCAGGACGACCACGACCCGTACCACGCGTCCTGTGGCAACGGCCGCCGCAACGGGCAGTGGCTGACCGCCGATCCGACCCGCGCCGGGGCCGCGGTCGGGCCGGCGTTCTCGGCGGAGTGGATCCGGTCGCTCACGCAGCGGTACGGCGACGCGCGGCACGGCGGCGTCTCGATCTACTCACTCGGCAACGAGCCGGCACTGTGGGACGACACCCATCACGACTTCCACCCCCAGCCCACCACCTACGACGAGCTCTGGACCAAGTCCCGCGACCTCGCGCAGGCCGTCAAGGACACCGATCCCGGCGCGGCCACGCTGGGCCCCGCCGAGTGGGGCTGGCCCAACTACTTCTGCTCCGCCGCCGACCACGTCCAGCAGGGCTGCTCGGCGAGCTCGCCCGACCGTGCCGCCCATGGCGGGACGGAGTTGGCGGCGTGGTACCTGCGGCAGTTCGCCGCCCAGGAGCAGCAGACCGGTCGACGACTCCTGGACTACTTCGACCTGCACTACTACCCGCAGGGCAGCTACTCCCCCGCGACCGAGGTCACCCGGTCGCTCTATGACACCGGCTATACCGACCCATCGTGGATCGGTGCGCGGATCGGGCTGATCCCGCGGATGCGGGCGTGGGTGCGCGACAACTACCCCGGCACCAGGCTCGGCATCAGCGAGTACAACCTCAGCTTGGGAGTCACCGCCGACCGACGGCTGCACAACGTCATCCAGGCCGACACGCTGGGCATCTTCGGCCGCGAGGGGATCGACCTGGCGACGTTCTGGCCCGATCGCGGCTCGCCGGTCCCCGCCGCGGCGTTCCGGATGTTCCGCAACTACGACGGGAAGCACCACGGCTTCGGCGACCGCGGCGTCTCCGCACGCAGCACCGACCAGCGCCGTACCTCGGTCTTCGCCGCACGCGTCGGACGGCACGGCCCGCTCACGATCATGGTGGTCAACAAGGCGAGCACCTCGACGCGGACGGCGATCCGGCTCCGGCACGCGCGCACCGGCCCGAAGGCCAAGGGTTTCCGCTACACCGGCGGTGGGATCCACCGGCTCGGCGCCGTCCGAGTCCGTCAGCACCGGATCGCGCTCACCCTGCCCGCCAACTCGATCACGCTGCTCCGGGTGCCGCTGCGGTCCTGACCGCACCTGGCCCGTTCGGGCCATGTCCCCAGCGTTCGGCCATTCTCCCCGCACGGCCCTCGCGAGCCTGCCACTCTGGTGCTCCGAAAGGGCGCGACTCGGGAGAGGTGCGTATGAAGCTGATCATCGGACTCGCGGTGGTGGTGGCCTGGCTCGTGGTCGGGTCCGTGGCCGCCGCGCAGCGCGGCTACTTCGACGAGGACCGCGCGGTCGGCTGCAACTTCGCCGCCACGGCCGGCCTGACGGTCCTGGCCGGGCCGGTCAACTACCTGGGTGTCGACCCCCGGATCTCCTGCAAAGGCCCGCATCCCTCCGCCTGAGCCTCGCTCGGCGTCCCACCCCAGGCTGGTCCAGACGTCCGGACCGTCTCTGGCGCTCGGTCAGTTGTCCGCGGCCGTCGTGACCGAGTCCATGTAGTCCTTGATCGTCGGCACCGCGGTCAATCGGTCGCGGAAGAAGTTGTTGATCAGGTTGACCACCTGCGTCTTGGCGGACTCGATGTCGGCCGCTCCCTCGGCCGCGACCTCCCCGCCGTCCGCCACCTCCTCGAGCGCCGTACGCAGCTTGAGCAGGGCGGCGACGAGTTCGGTCTCCTGGACGCCGTCCAGCGCCCGTACGACGGTGAGCACCAGTTCGTCGGTCTGGGCCCGCACGGTCTCCACGGGGATGGTCGAGCCGGGCGCCGCGGCGTTCTCGAGCGTCCCGATCAGCGACCAGACCTGGTAGAGCATCGTGGTCGGCTCGTCGAACAGCTCCCGGACGTACGCCGCGTCGAGGTGCCGGCCGGTGAGCCGGAAGACGTTGTACATCCGCTTCGCGGCCTTGCCGTAGTTGGCATGCCCGGCGTCGAGGTACTTGCGGACCTCACCCTCCAGCTGGTCGATGTACTCGTCGAGCGCATTGCCCGAGACGTGCTGGACCACCTTGGTGAAGGTCGGCAGCTGCCCGGCGTCGAGGTAGACCTCCTGGAAGTACGCGTCGAGGTAGCCGTCCAACGGGACGATCGCGCCGTCCGGCGCCTCCCAGGTCACGTCGATGACGTTGCTCGCGTTGGTGAGCCGCTGGTGCTCGGCGTCGACGACGACCCAGTCGAGCTTGCACCAGCCCGGCTCGGTCGCGAGTTCGTCCCACGACAGCGACCTCGCCGCACCGTCGACCTCGACGGTCATCGCCCCGGCCTTGATCTCGTCGAGGCGCCAGGAGATCGGCGCGCCCTGCTTCTGGGGCTCACCGTCGCGGACACAGTCGAAGGGGAACGAGCTCCACTTCGCCTCGATGAACTGATAGGTCGGGCCGCTCTCCCAGCCGATCGCCTTGTCGCGCATCAGGCCGGCCAGGATCGCGCACGCCTCGTCCCGGCTCCCGGCCTTGATGTTGAGCCGCTGGAAGAAGTCGGCATCGCCCGGATGGGTCTGGATCTTGGACTGCGCCGCCGAGCCGGACAGCGCCAGGGCGCTCTCGGCGACGCCCTCGGGGCCGGTCACCTCGACGACCTCACCGATCCGGCGGAACCGGGCCAGGTCGCGTGCGCTGAAGTCGAGCATGCTCACCCGGTGGCCGAAGACCCCGTCCTGCTCGTCGATGACGATGTCGGCGGTCTCGACGCCGTCCTCCCGGGTCATCGCGGCGAGCCACCGCTCGGTGTCGGCGGCGTCGAGCTCGATGCCCAGCCGCTGCGCGGACTCCACCAGACGTGCGACGTCGTCGCTCATGAATCGTCGTCCTCTCGGTTCGTACGGCGGTGCACGGGTTCGGCGTAGAGCGCCCGGAACAGTGCGGCCTGGTCCTGCGCGTCGGAGAGAGCGTGGTGCGCGAGCGGGCGTCCTGACAAGTACTCCGGGCCGAGGACGCTCATGCTGGTGCCGGCCCAGGTGCTGCCCAGCCGTCCCATCGCGAACGACTTGATGTCGAGCGCGGTGTAGCCGAACGGGTTACGGCCGACGTACCGCTCGAAGTAGTCGGCGACGAACATCCAGTCGAACGCGGCGTTGAAGCCGACGAACACCGCACGATGCCCCTCGGGCAGCACGTCGAGGACCCAGTCGGCGAACCGCTGCATCGCCTCCGCGGGCGGCTCGCCCATCGTCTCGAGGATGTCGAGCGAGAGCTTGCTGACCTCCAACGCCTCCTGGGTGGTCCGCTTGGCCTCGGGCTTGAGCTCGACGTAGAACGTGGTCTCCGGGTCGTCGACCAAACAGGCACCGATGGAGAGGAGTGCGTAGTCCGCTGGGGTCGCACCACCGGTCTCGACGTCGACGGAGATGAAGCACTCCGCGAGGTCACGGTCCTGTCCCTTGCCGCGGCTCATGTCGGCGAGCGTCCCACATGAGTACCCGGGCTCAGGACGGCTGAGCAGGTCGCCGCTGCCGTGGGCCGCCCCGGAGACGGCGCAATGGGCGGCATGACCGAGCGCCCCGACGCATGTCCCCGCTGCGGCTACCTCCTCCACCAGCCGCCACCGCTGCCCACCCCCACCCCATATGCCAACCCGTACGCCACGCCGTACCCCGCGCCTCCCGAGCGCCCGCCCGCTCGTCGCGGTATCACTGCCGCCTCGGTCCCGAGGATCCTGCTGGCGCTGGGTGCGCTCTGCGTCCTGGTCGCCGCGGTCATCTTCCTGGCCGTGGCGTGGTCGTCCCTCGGTGTGGGAGGCCGGACGACGGTCCTCGTCACCCTCACCTGTGTCACGGCCCTCGGTGGTCAACTCCTTGCCCGCCGCGGGCTCGCACTCGCGGCGGACGCCTTCACGATCGTCGCCCTCGGTCTGGTCACCCTCGACCTGTACGGCGCCCGCCAGGCCGGCTGGCTGGGGAGCCCGGACGTCGGTCAGTTCCTCGCCGTCGTCGGCGGCGCCCTGCTCGTGGCCTCTCTCGGGCTCAACCTCCCCGCCCGGCGGCTCGTCTCGCCCCAGATCGTCGCTCCGCTCGGCCTCGGTCTGGCAGCGCTCGGCGCCGCGGTGACCACCGACTCCGGCCTCGGGGCCCTCCAAGTGGTCGCCGGCGCCGCGGTGCTCGCGTTCACCGCCCTGGTCGTGCTCGGTCGCCGGCTGTCGACCCTGGTGCTGCCGTGGACCGCGGCCGCCGGCGGGCTGCTGGCCCTCGGCGCCCTCACCACGCTCGCGGTAGGCGACGCGCTGGCCCACCCGACGTGGCGCGGACTCTGGGTCGAGGGCCACGGGCTCGGCGCCCTCGCGGTGGCCGCACTGGTCCTACTGCCCTGGGCCGTGGTGGCTGGCGCCGACCACACCGGCGACGTGCGTCAGGTCGTCTGCGCCGGTTCCGCATCAATGCTCACCTGGGTCGTCGCCGTGCCGGTGCTGGACGAGGGTCTCACCGCGGTCACGCTCGCGGCTGCGGTCGCCGTGGTCTGGTGGTCGCTGGTCACGGCCGTAGCGCCCGCGCGCTGGCCTGTCGTACCCGTGGTCCCCCTGGTCGCCTCGCTGCTGGTTCTCCTGCCCGCGCCGGCCGCCCTGGCCGTGCAGGCGGTCTCGAACCTGTTCTCGGTCGCACCACCCTTCAGCGCCGACGCGTCGGTCCGGCTCGACCCGGTGGCCCCCTATGCCGAGGAGTGGCTGCTGCCGCTCGGTGTCGCGGTCGGAGGGCTTGCGGCGGCAGCGATCCTGCGTAGAGGCGGATGGCCACGCCCCACCGTCGCCCGCGCTACCGCCGCCACCGTCTCGGCGCTGACCGTGCTCCTGACCGCCGCGCTGTTCGCGGTGCCGCTGTGGCTGTTCGTCGCCGTCCTCGGGCCGCTCGGCTTGGCGATCGCGACGCCGAGCGCGGTGCTCACCCTCCTCGTGCTGGCCGAGATCGTCGCGATCGCGGCCGCACTGCTCCGGTTCCGCTCCGCCGCACTCGTGCTCCCGCTCGCGCTCGCCGGGTTCCTCTGGACCGGCGGACACCTGCTCGACCTGCGCCTCGACGTGACCTCGCTGGTGACCCTCGGGGTCCTCGGCCTGCTCGCGATCGCCGTGCCCCGGATCGAGCTGGAGCTCGCCGCGACCGTCGCGATCGCGGCGTCCTCGGCGGTCGGCATCACCGCCTCCCCCGACCTTTCGGTGGCCCTGGCCATCCAGCTCACGCTAGCCGGCGCCCTGGTGACGGTCACCGCGATCGTGCACCGTGATCATCGGCCGCTCGCCTGGGTGGGCGGACTGCTGCTGGCCGCCGCCACCTGGGTGCGGTTGTACGACATGGGCGTGCAGGCCCCGGAGGCGTACACGCTGCCCACCGCGGTCGCGCTGGTCACGGTCGGCGGGTGGCGGCTGCTCGTGGACCCCGATGCGGACACGCGGACCACCCTGCTGCCGGGGCTGGCGCTGGCGACGGTCCCGTCGCTGCTCTGGGTGCTCGCCGAGCCCGTCTCGATCCGCGCCGCGCTGCTGGGGCTGGGCTGCCTGGTGCTCGTGCTCTACGGCGTCGCGCTCCGCTGGTCGGCTCCGGTGGTCGTGGGCGGGCTGGTGGGCGGAGCGGTCGTGTTGCGCGAACTCGGCCCCTACCTCGCGGTCTGGCCGCAATGGGTGCTCATCGGCATCGCCGGCACGATGCTCCTCGGCGTGGGGATCACCTGGGAGGCACGGTTGCGCGACCTGCGCCGGACCGCGGTCTACCTCGGCCGGCTGCGCTGACCTGTGAGTCCGGCTGAGACCATCTGGGGGTGCTGCCGCGGTTCGAGGTCGTCGCGCGTCGACGGCCGGTCGCGCTGACCGCGCCGGGCTCCGGGCCGGTGCGGGCGCCGTACGTCGCCGTGGAGGCTCCGGGCAGTCCCGAGCTGACCCTGTCCGGTGGTCCCGTGACGCTGACCGCGACGTTCGAGGGTCGCGTGACGCTGCACCTCACCACCGACGGCCGCACGACGAGCCACCGCAGCCGGCGCAGCGGTCGGCCCGAGGGCCCGGTCGAGGCCGTCGCGCTGACGCTCACCGGGCCGCAGGTCACCGCCTTCACCCGCGAGGCCGGTTCGTGGGTCGCCCGGGCCCGGGCCGACCTCACGGAGCGGTACGACGTGCACGACGAGACCTGGCTCTCGGGGCTGACCGTCAGCCACTCGATGGGCCGGTTCGGGCAGCTCGGCCTGCGCGACCTGCGGCTGGTCAGCCAGTCCGACGGGTCGCCGTACCTGCGGGACGGACGGCTGCTGCTCACCGCGACCAGCGCCGGTCCGGGCGGCTTCACGACCGGACACTGCTCGGTCTGGTCACTGGATCCGGAAACGCTGGAGCTCGAGCATCGCGCGGACCTGTTCGTGCGACGCGGCGTGGACCACGGCGTCTACGGCGACCACGCCGCGCACCTGCTCCGGGACGGCGATCGGTGGCTGCTCGCGGCGAGCACCTGGGGCGACTTCGACCCGCACCGGCGACCCGTCGGAGTGGTCCTCGCCGAGACGACCGACGACGTGACCCGCGGCGTGCACGTCCTCGATGGTCGGCCGTTCGCGCTGCCGACCGACGGGTTCCGATCGGTGGGGGTGTGGGACCCGCACCTCGTGCGGTCCGGCTCCGGCTGGCTGGTCGGCTACGTCAGCGCCACGAAGTACTTCCGCTTCCACCCCGTGCTCGCGGCGGGTCCCGACCTCGACTCGCTCGTGCTGCGGGCCGTGGCCGAGGGCCACCGCGAGACCGAGGGCACCACCCTGACGCGGCTCACCGGACCCGACGGGGAGTGGCGGGTGCTGGCCAGCGACAAGCGCCGGCGCTGCTACCCCGTCCTCGACCTCGACCTGCGCGAGGTCGACCGGCTCGACGCGTTCTACCCGACCAACATCCCGTGGCCCACGATCGCGACCCTCGACAGCGAGAGCCTGCTCGTGGGCTTCAACGGCGCGCCGTATGGCGGTCGCCTGGTGGGGTACGGCAGCCACGGCGAGGTCGTGCTGCAGCGGGCTAGCGGCGACTAATCAGTCACCTTGAGCAGCGGCCGGACCGCGGTGCGGGCCGAGTGGATCCGTGACTTCACGGTGCCGAGCGGGACGTCGAGCAGTGCGGCGATCTCGTTGTAGTCGAGCTCCTGCACGTCGCGCAGCACCAGCGGCTCGACCAGCTCCGGGTGGGTGGCGCCGACCGTCTCCAGCGCCTCCAGCAGGTCGAGCCGACTGCCGGCGATCACACTGGTGGTCCGCGGGTCGGCGTACGGCGGGGGGCCGCGCGGGGGGTG
>DOWL01000096.1:0-262 GCA_003519585.1 Nocardioides sp.
GGCGGGCGGCGTGGTGGGAGGCGCGCTGGACGGCGGCGGCGAGGGGTGCTCCTGAGCCTGCTGCTGCGCCTGCTCGGCGGCCTCTTCGGCGGCCTGCTCGGCCGCCTGGGCCGCCAACTGGTCCTCGCGCTGACCGGCCAGCGCCACGCTGATGTCCTGCAACCGCGCGAGCTGGCCGATCAGCCGGTCGCGCTCGCCGGCGTACGCATCGGCCTCGGCGGCTGCGGCGGCCTCCGCAGCCTGTGCCTCGTCCCCGCTGGCT
>DOWL01000096.1:438-12753 GCA_003519585.1 Nocardioides sp.
CGGCCGCGCGCTCGTCGGCGGCCTCGGCCGTCGCGGCCGCAGCCGTGTACGCGTCGTACCGGTCCTGCATCGCCTCCTCGGCGTTGCGCAGCGCGGAGGTGCTCTCCATGACGTCGGTGATGCCCTGGGCCTGGCTGAGCGCGCCGAGCGCGCCGAGCTGCGGCGACATGATGTACGCCGCGGTGACGGCCTCGCCGTACGCCGTGCGCTGGCGCTCCAGGTCGGCATCCGCGGCCGCGGCTTCGGCCTGGGCCAGCCTGGACGCCTCCGCGGCCTGCTGGGATTCGTAGCGTGCGCCGTTGAACGCTTCGCCGGCCCGCGCGGCGGTGACCTGGGTGGCCTCGAGCCGTTGCTGGGCGGCGGCGAGCCGGGCGCGCACGGAGGCGACATCGGTGGCCTTGGCCTCCACGGCCGCCTCGGCGCGGTCGACGTCGCCCTGAGAGACGTCGCCGCCGGAGCCATCGGGGTCGGCACCCCAGGCGCTGGCCACCACGCTGGGCACCACGGTGGGCACCGCCAGTCCGGCGGCGCAGGCGAGCGCCGTCCCCGCTACAACAATCCGTGCACGCACGGTCTCGACCCCTGTGTCCCTATCGGGACCGGCTCCTTCCCCGAGCCGGTCGTGGTCGCGCACCGCCAGTCACACAGATCGCTCTCAGTCACACAGAGCAATCAGGTCACTTGTGGCGCACAAGCAACAACCGTGACCGGGATGACGGGCAGCGTCAACCGGATCAGAGAAATTTCTTGAATTCGTCGGCGTGTCGGCTTGACGCACTACACCGATGTAATTCGCAGTGCCCGGCTCAGTCGCGCAGGACCGGCACCGCCGAGGTGGTCGTCGTGGGGTGCGAACGGGTGCCCCAGCGCTCGAACCGTTGGCCGCTCGCGAGCCCACCGAGGTAGAAGCTGACCAGGGCGATGAACACGCCCGCGACGTCGTCGGCGATGTAGTGCCAACCGAAGTAGAGGGTGGCCACCGCGGTGATGGCGAAGTTGACCCAGACCACGATCTTGAGCCACCTGATGTGGATCGTGAACTGCACCATCAGCGCCACCAGCATGGTGATGCCGCAGTGCAGGCTGGCGAACCCGGCCACCGACTGGACGGCGTTGCTGAGCGACCCCGTGACGACGTAGTCGCGGGTGAAGTCGAGGGAGTCCATCAGCTGTTTGGACGGGGTGTTGGGCAGGTCGGTGTAGAGCTGCACGTAGCGGAAGCCGGGACCGAGCGTGGGCAGCGCGTAGTAGGAGAGCGTGCCGAGGGTCCAGGCCAGGCACTGCGAGGTCACGAACCAGTAGCCGTAGGACAGGTTGCGCACCCAGACGACCCACGCGGTCACCACCAGCGGCACCATCGGCAGGAACCACAGGTAGACGTAGGACAGCACGTGCGCCGCGATGCCGGTGCCGAGCACCGTGTGCAGCAGCGTGGCGGGGTCGTGGCCGAAGAGCAGCGCGTGGTCGATCAGGTGCAGCTCGCGGTCGTACTTCGTCTCGATGACGAACGGCAGGAACGACTTGATGTTGCGGTAGGTGACGTAGACCACGTAGAAGCAGATGATCCCCAGCGCCACCAGGGTGATCCGCTCCTTGTTCCAGTGGGTGCGGAGCCGGTGCCGGACGACGGACGGGATCTGTCGCGGGTTGCGCCAGGAGTTCCAGATCGTCATCGGCAGCAGGTCGAGCAGCAGCGCGCCGAGGAGCAAGATCGGCAGCCGGATGTAGGACGGACCCAGGAAGCTGCCCTCGGGGTCGACGAGCCGCTTGTCGAGGACGATCGCCTCGACGATCGCCCACGTGGCCATGCCCACGGCCAGGACGACCATGAGGACCCACGCGCGGCGATACACGGAGGGCAGTCTAGAGATCCGCTCCGCACGGCAGGCGACCCAGTTCAGCCCCCGACCGGTGCCGTCCGGGTCACGTCCACCGCCAGCCGCACTGCCTCGCCGACCGCGGGGTGCTGGTCGAGAGGCGCCACCGCGTCCACCTCGCCCACCCCCTCGACCTCCACGACCAGCCGCACCTGCTCCGGCGTCGTACGCGCCGCGGTCACCCGGCCCCGCAGCCCACCGTCCGCGTCGACCCGGAACGCACTGCGGCGTACGGCGAGCGGGATAGTCCGTGACGTTTGTGTGGGCGGCTCGGCGGAATCACCCACACAAACGTCACGGACTATCCCGGCGGCGGGACCTTCGAGCACCCGCGCATAGCCGAGGAACAGGGCGGTCTCGGGATCGATGGGAGTCCGCCAGACCTCGTCGATGGGGCCCTGTTGGACGATCTCGCCGGCGCGCATCACGGCCAGGCGATCGGCGACCGTGAAGGCCTCCTCGTGGTCGTGGGTGACCATCAGCGCAGTGATCCGCTTCTGGGTCAGGATCTGCCGCAGGTCGGCCGCCAACCGCTGGCGGAGCCCGGTGTCGAGGGACGACAGCGGTTCGTCCAGGAGCAGCAGCCGCGGGCGTACGGCGAGGCAGCGGGCCAGCGCGACCCGCTGCCGCTCGCCTCCCGAGAGGGTGGCGGGCAGCCGGTCGCCGTACCCCTCGAGGCCGACCAACTCCAGCAGCTCTTCGACGCGGGCCGCTGCTCCCGGGGTGCGCCGCAGCCGCAGGGCGTAGCCGATGTTGCGGGCCACGGTGAGGTGGTGGAACAGCTGCCCGTCCTGGAACATCAGCGCGAAGCCCCGCCTGTGCGTCGGGACCTCGGAGAAAGGTCGACTGTCTACGTAGATCTGACCCGAGGCGAGCGGCTCGAGGCCGGCCACGGCACGCAGCAGCGATGACTTCCCGCAACCCGACGGGCCGAGCACGGCAAGCACATCGCCGTCGGGCAGCTCGAGCGAGGCATGGCGTACGGCGGAGATGCCGTCGTAGGCCACCGAGACATCCGCGAGGCGCAACATCACACGGTCCCGAGCGAGCGGCCGCCGAACCGGTCGACCACGAGTACGACGATCGCAGTGGTGGCCGCGAGCACGACCGAGGCGGAGAGCGCCATGCCGAAGTTCTCGCCACCGGGACGGCCGATCAGCTGGTAGATCACCACCGGCAGCGTGGGGTGTTCGTCACGGGCGAGGAACGACGTCGCACCGAACTCCCCCAGGGACACCGCGAACGCGAACCCCGCAGCGGCCACCAACGGCCGCCACACCAGCGGCAGGTCGACGGTCGCGAAGGCACGCAGCGGTCCGGCTCCGAGCGAGGCGGCCGCCTGGCGCTGCCGATCGTCGATGCCGGTGAGCACGGGCACCAGCGTGCGCACCACCAGCGGCAGTGCGACCAGGGCCTGCGCGACCGGGACCAGCAACGGCGAGTCGCGCAGGCTCAGCGGCGGCCGGTCCAAGGTGATGAGGAAGCCGAAGCCGAGCGTCACCGCGGAGACGCCGAGCGGCAGCATGAAGAAGCCGTCGAGCGCGCCGCGCAGCCGGCGCTCCCCTCCGGTGAGCGAGCGACGGCTGACCACGACCGAGATCAGGCCGCCGAGGAGCAGCGCCATCCAGGTCGCGTCGACGGCGGTGCGCAGGGAGATCACCAGCGCGTCGGTGACCGGGACCAGCAACGCGTTGCCGTCGCCGACCGTGGTGAGCCGCTGATAGTTCGCGAGGGTCCACGCATCGTCGGCGCGCAGGGACCCGACCACGAGGGTCAGGATCGGCGCCGCTACGAGGGCCAGCACCAGCACGGTGAGCGCGACCGGGACGACATCCGGACGGCGGGGGCGACGCGGGCGCGCCGTACGCCGCTCCACGGTCGGGTCGGGCGAGGCGCGCAACCGTCCGACCAGAAGCAGCAGCGCGGTGATCGCCAGCAGTTGGAGGATGGACAGCGCGGCCGCCGCGGGCAGGTCGAGCAGTTGGGTGGTCAGCAGGTAGATCTCGGTCTCCACCGACGAGTAGCGCAGCCCACCCAGGGTGAGCACCACTCCGAACGACGTCGCGCAGAACAGGAAGACCACGCTCGCCGCACCGACCAGCGCGGGTCGCAGCGCGGGAAGCGTGACCGTGCGGAACACCTGCGCTGGACTGGCCCCCAGCGCCGCGGCCGCCTCGCCGGGTCGAGGGTCGAGCGACTCCCAGGCGATGCCGACGGCGCGGATCACCACGGCCACGTTGAAGAAGGTGAGGCCCGCGATGATCGCCACCGGGGTCCCGTCGAGGCCCAGCGGACCGAGCGGACCCGAGTCGTTGATGAGCAACCGGAAGGCCACCCCCACCACGACCGTGGGCAGCACGAACGGCACCAGCAGCAGCGCCCGCAGCACGAGCCGTCCCGGGAACGAGAGTCGATAGAGGACATAGGCGGCAGGCAGACCGAGCAGCACGCTGGCGAGCGTCGCGAGCCCTGCCGACCAGACGGTGAACCACAGCACCCGGTGGGTGCGCGGGCGGCCGAGCACCTCGACGACCCCGCCGGGATCGAACCGGCCGTCGACCACGAATCCGCGGCCGACCATCCCCGACACCGGCAAGACGAAGAAGACGGCGAGCACCAGCACCGGCCCGAGCGCCAGCCCGGCCAGGGTGAGCAACCGCCGCGCGGTCATGGGCTCGTCATCACCACAGTCATCGGGAGGTGACGTCACTCCAGTCGCGCAGCCACTCCTCGCGGTGCTCGGCGATGTCGGCCGGGTCGAGGGAGTAGGCGTCGTCGGGTTGCTTGGCGAAGCTCGCCCAGTCGGCGGGCAACGCGGCACCCGCGTCGACCGGGAACACGTACATCGCCTCGGGGAGGGCCTCCTGGAACGGCCGGCTCACCATGAAGTCCACCAGCGCCTGAGCGCCCTCGGGGTTGTCGGCGCCGGCCAGGACGCCGGCGTACTCGATCTGGCGGAAGCAGGTGTCGAGCAGCGCGCTGGTCGTGGTGCCGCCCTGGCCGTCGACGGTGAACGCCGGCGAGGAGTCGTAGGACAGCACGATGGGCCGGTCGCCGCCGCCTCCGCCCTGGGTGAAGTCGACCTCGTAGGCATCCGACCAGCCCTGGGTCAGTTCGGCGCCGTTGTCCATGAGCCGGGTCCAGTAGTCCTGCCAGCCGTCGTCGCCGTACTCCGCGATCGTGGCGAGCAGGAAGGCGAGCCCCGGCGAGCTGGTGGTCGCTCCCGGGGTCACGAACAGGTCGCGGTACGCCGGCTGGGTGAGGTCGTCGAGGGTCTGCGGCTCAGGCACCCCGTGGTCGGCGAACCAGGTGTCGTCGACGTTGACGCAGACGTTGCCGGTGTCGACGGGCGTCAGGTCGTGCTCGTCGTCACCGGGGAGCGCGTAGTCGGCGGCACCCTCCGGCAGCTTCGCGTCGTACGGCGCCAGCACGCCCTCGTCGATCGCCCTCGACCCGAAGGTGTTGTCGATGCCGAAGACCGCGTCGCCGGTCGGATCGTCCTTGGTCAGCACCAGCTTGTTGGTGAGCGCGCCCGCGTCGCCGGACGCCCGGATCACGAGGTCGTAGCCGCTCTCCTTCTCGAACTGCTGCTGCAGTTCGTCCGACATGACGAACGACTCGTGGGTCACCAACACCACCCGCTTGCCGCCGTCACCGCCTCCGTCGCTCCCATCGTCGTCTCCGCCCACCAGCGAGCAGGACGTGGTGACCAGTGCCGCCGCGACGAGCGCAGCCGCGGTCGCAAGGTGCCGCATCTGTGACTCCCTTCGCCGGTGCTAACCGGAGCAGGTTCATAGGGTCTGCGGCTTTTCCGCACTCTCAGCGCCGTCGGCGCTCCCCTGTCGTGACGACCACAGTAACCCGCCGCGGTCACGCTGCGATCACCGCGCCAGCGTGACCTCCTCGTCGACCCGGGCCAGCTTGTGCGGATTGCGGACGAAGTAGAGGCCGGTCACCCGGTCGCCGTCGATGCGGATGGTCGCGATGGTGTCGAGGACGTCGTCGGAGATGAGGCGCAGGCCGAGATGGCCGTTGACCCACACCGGTTCGGCGCGGTTGTCGGCATCCGCGGGGGTGACCGCCACGAGGAACCGCAGCACCTTCTCCACCCCCTGGATGGGCCGCAGCGCGGCCTGCTTGACCCCGCCGCCGTCGGTGATGAGGACGACGTCGGGGGCGAGCACGTCCATCAGCGACTGCAGGTCGCCGGTGGCCACGGCAGCCATGAACCGCTCGATCACGGCGTCGCGCTCGCGCCCGCCGACCGTCTCCCGCGGCCGGCGGGCCTCGACGTGGCTGCGGGCGCGGTGCGCGATCTGCCGCACCGCCGCGGGCGTCTTGTCGACGGCGGCCGCGATCTCGTCGTACGGCAGGTCGAAGACCTCGCGCAGCACGAACACCGCGCGTTCGGTCGGGCTGAGCGTCTCGAGGACCAGCAGCATCGCGGTCGACACGCTGTCCGCGAGCTCGACGTCCTCGGCCACGTCCGGCGAGGTGAGCAACGGCTCGGGCAGCCACGGGCCGACGTACGACTCGCGTCTCCGCGACAGCGATCGGATCCGGTTGAGCGAGAGCCGAGTGGTGATCCGGACGAGGTACGCGCGGACGTCGCGCACCTCGGTCAGCTCGACATCGGCCCACCGCAGCCACGTCTCCTGCAGCACGTCCTCAGCGTCGGCGGCCGAGCCGAGCATCTCGTAGGCGACGGTGAAGAGCAGGTTGCGGTGGGCGACGAACGCGTCGGTCGCGTCGGATGCCGAGGTCACGACACCGACCGTACGGCGGTCTCGCCGGACGGCCGAGCGAGCGGCAGCTCGCACACGTCGGAGTAGCCCTGGCTCTGCAACCCTGCGGCGGAGTTGAACCGGGAGCGCATGTTCTCCAGCGCCACCATCTGGGTCAGCTCGACGACGGCCGGCGCGCCCAGCTGGTCGACGAGGTTCGCGACCATGGCGTCGGTCACCGTGGGGGGCGTGAGGGTCATCGCCTCGGCGTACTCCATGACGTCGCGCTCCAACGGCGTGAAGACGTCGGACTCGCGCCACCGAGGCACCTCACGGACCTTGTCGAGGTCCAGCCCGTCGTTGTGGGCCTTGAAGTAGCCGAAGTCGAGGCACCACGAGCAGCCGATCACGCCGGCGCTGACGAGTTGGCAGTAGGACTTGAGGTCCTCGTCGAGGCGGTCCCACTTCTCGACCTTCCCCTCGAAGGACAGGATCGCCTTGAGGACGGGCTTGTGGTGGAAGTAGACGTAGCCGTTGTCGGGGAACTCGCCGCCGAGCTTCTTCTTGGCGTACAGCTTCACCAAGGAGCCGAAGAGGCCGGTGACGGGTGCCTTAGGGATGCGGAAGGTGCTGGTACTGGTCATGCCCACGAGACACCGGCCGCCGCCACCGTGTGACAAGTCGTGTGACAACTCGTGTGACAGGTCGGATGTGGAAGATTGCGCGCATGCCCAGTAGTCGCCACGAGCTGCTCGCGCGCGTGGTGCCGAAGCTGCGCAAGTCCCGCGAGCTCGACAGCCCCGAAGCCGAGCGGGCGCGCCTGGAGCGGTGGCACGCCACCCTGGACCGCGGCTTCCCCACCCGCGCCGTACCACTCTTCGACCGGCGGTACGCCGTGGTGCGCGAGGAGCTCCCGGGCTCCGAGGCCGGGCCGGGCTTCCCGGCGTACACCCTGACCCGGCGCGGGACCACGCCGAACCGCACCGTCGTCTACTGCCACGGCGGCGGCTTCGTCGGCCCGATCGATCCCTATCACGTGCGGTACGCCGCCCGGCTGGCCTCGGGGCTCGGTGTCCGGGTGGTGCTGCCGGACTACCCACTCACCCCCGAGCACACCTGGCACGACTCGCACGAGCCGCTGGTGGGGCTGGTGCAGCGGCTACTCGCTGATACCCCGGGCGGCGTCGCGCTCGCCGGCGACTCGGCCGGCGGCGGACTGGCCCTGTCGATCGCCCTCACGCTGCGCGATCGGGGTGGCCCGCAGCCCAGCCACCTACTCCTCGTCTCGCCGTGGGTCGACCTCACGACCAGCACTCCCGAGACCCTCGAGGTGACCGAGGACGATCCATGGCTGTTCATCGGCAAGATGCGCGCCTACGCCGAGTGGTGGGCCGGCTCTGCCGCCGAGATCGGCCGGCCGGAAGTCTCCCCCGCACTCGGCGACCTGGCCGGGCTACCACCGGCACTGATGTTCTTCGGGACCCGCGACTCGCTCTGGCCCGGTGGGCGACTGCTGGTGCGCCGAGCCGCCGAGGCCGGGTGGCAGTTGAGGTACGTCGAGGAGCCCGGGCTGCTGCACGTCTACCCGATCCTGCCGTTCATCCCCGAGGCCCGCCGGGCCTGGCGCACCACGAAGGAGTTCCTGGCGTGAAGATCTCGGCGGTGCCGTTCGCGTCGCTCGACCCGCTCACGGCGTACAGCCTCTGGAAGCTGCGCCAGGACGTGTTCGTGGTCGAGCAGGAGGCGGCGTACCCCGACCTCGACGGGCGCGACCTCGACCCGGCGACCCGGCACGTCGTGATGGAGAACGACGACGGTGTGGTGCTGGGCTGCGCGCGGGTGTTGGACGACGGCCAGGAGTGGCGGATCGGCCGAGTTGCGCTCCATCGGACCGTGCGCGGTCAGGGCTGGGCCGACCAGATCATGCAGGCGGCGCTGCAGGTCTGCCCGGACCGCGACGTCGTGCTCGACGCCCAGTCACCGCTGGCGGGCTGGTACGGCACGTACGGCTTCGTGGTGACCGGGTTGGAGTTCCTCGACGACGGCATCCCACACCTGCCGATGCGACTGCGTCGGTCGTAGCTATCCCGCCGCGGCGAAGGTGACCACCCCATCGGCGTCCTCTGAACGGGTGGCCTGGCCGCGGGCGACGAGGAGCTCGAGGTGGGCCTTGGTCTCCATCGCGGCCATGCCGCGGCTGAAGGGGTCGAGGTCGTCGTAGGGGTGCTCGTGCCGGGTCCACCCCAGATGACCGGCGACCTGGGCAGAGGTGAGCGGGCCGCCGGCGAGGGCGGCCAGGCACTGTTCGAGCCGGTGCTCGTGGTGCACGAGCAGGGCGTCGACCCGGGCGTGGGAGGACGGCGCGACGGGGCCGTGCGCGGGCAGGATGCGGAGATCCGGGAGGGCGCGCACCTTGGTCAGCGATGCCATGAAGTCGCCGAGCGGCTGAGGCGTGGGCGGGAACGTGAACCCGATGGACGGCGTGATCGTCGGCAGCACGTGGTCGCCGGCGAACAGCAGCCCGTCGCCACGGTCGGCGAAGACGAAGTGGCCCGGCGTGTGACCGGGCGTGTGTACGGCGTCGAGGGTGCGCGCGCCGACCGGGATCTCGTGGTCACCCTCGAGCCACGAGTCGGGTAGTGCCACAGCTCGGGGTCCGGACGCTTGGCGCCGCCGATCTCGGAGTTCCACAGGTCGGCGATGTCGTGGGCGCCGGCGGTGCGCAGCAGCCCCGCGAACGGGTTCTCGGTCAACCGGTCGAGGTCGTTGAGCGCGGCCAGCGCGGGCTCGTCGCCACGACCGAGCGCTACGTCGACACCGAGCTCGGCGCCGAGCACTCGCGCCAACGTGTAGTGGTCGCGATGGACGTGGGTGACCAGGAACCGCCTGATGTCGCCGAAGCCCGATCCGATCGTGCGCAGGCACCGGTCGAGGAGCTCGCGCGCCTCGGGGATCGCCCAGCCCCCGTCGATCAGCACCAGGCCGGTGTCCGTGGTGATCACGTAGACGTTGATCGCCTTGAGCCCGTCCATCGGCAGCGGCAGCGGGATCCGGTGGATCCCCTCGGCCACTTGCCACGCACCCTCCGCGGTCCAGTGCTCACCGGAGTCGGGCGAGACGGCGTACGCCGTGGGGGTGGTTGACGAGGTCACCCTTCGCACCTTAGGTGCTGGCCGTGGATTGGCGACGCCTCCGTCATGTGAGATCCGGCATGCCGAGGTCCATGGTCGGCTGCTGGATGCCGCCGTCGACCTCGACCAACTTGCCGGTGAGGTACTGCCCGGCTCGCGAGGCCAGGTAGACCACGCAGGCCGCGATGTCCTCGGGTTCGCCGACTCGGCCCAGCGGCGTCTTGCTCTCCAACTGACCCATCAGCTCCGGCTGGGAGGCGACGAACTCGAGCGCACTGGTGAGGATCGACCCGACATGGATCCCGTTGACGCGGATCCGCGGGGCCAGGTCCTGGGCGGCCATCCTGGTCCAGTGGGCGAGCGCGGCCTTCGCGGTGCCGTACGCGACGAAACCGCGGTCCGCCGTACGACCCATCATCGAGCTGATCGTCACCACCGACTGGCGACCATCGGCGTTCTGGAGCATCAACGGCACCGCGGCCCTGGTGAGTGCGTGCGCGGTGCCGACGTTGAAGCTGAACGCCCGCTCGAGGTAGCCGGTGCTGGTGTCGAGGAAGGCGCGCGGCATCGTGCCGCCGACGTTGTTGACGACCGTGTCGAGCCGGCCGAACTCGTCGTACGCAGACTGGGCGAGCCCGGCGACCGCGTCGAGGTCGGAGAGGTCGGCAGGCACGACCACGCACCGGCGTCTGGTGGCGCGGATCTGTTCGGCCACAGCGTCGAGCTGGTCCGCCGTACGCGCGGAGATCAGTACGTCGGCGCCGGCCTCGGCGAGCGCCACGGCGGTGGCCGCACCGAGGCCGCGGCCGGCGCCGGTCACGATCGCCGCGGTGCCGGGGACGGCGAAGCGGTCGAGGATGCTCATCGGGAGACCAGTCCGCGGCCGGTGACCAGCGGCAGGTCCACGGCGCGGACGATGCCGGGCTCGGCAGCCACGACCGCGGGGAGCGCGTTGATGATCCGCTGGGCGGTGGTGATCATCCCGGACACGTTGTGGTCGCCGTGCTCGCCGTGGTGGGTGAAGTCGACGTTCATCGTCGGCTCACCGGTGATCCTGATCCGGTAGCAGCCGTCGGCACCCGCGGGTGGCCGCTCCCATTCGGGGACCTGCTCGGGATCGGTGCGGGTGATGTGCTCGAGCACGACACGCGGGACGCCGTCGACCTTGCCGACGACGGCGAACTTCACCGCTCCCATCGTGCCCTTGCGCACCGTGCCACTGCTGACGTTGTCGGTGTCCCACTCGGCCGGCCGCCGATCGACCTCCTCGGTCAGCGGCTCGTCGAGCGTGACGTCGAGGCCGGCGGCGAGCTGCCGCACCACGCTCCCCCACGCCATGGTGAGGATCCCGGGATGGAAGATCATGCCGACCTCGTCCATCGGCTTGCCGAAGCCGAACAGCTCGTTCATCACCACCGGTTGGTAGTACGTCGAGTAGTCGCAGATCTCCATGACCCGCACCTCGTCGATGCGCCGGCTCAGGCTCGTCATCACGAGGGGAAGCACGTCGTTGGCGAACCCCGGGTCGATGCCGTTGACGTGCAGGCTCGCAGCGCCGCGCACGCAGGCGTCCTCGATCCGCGCGATCATCTCCGGCGGCAGGATCTGCTCGGGCCACTGGAGCAGGACCGGTCCGCTGCTGGTGACGTTGATGCCGGCCTCGACGAAGGAAACCAGGTCGTCGATGCACTCGAAGACCCGGTCGTCGGCCATCGCGGTGTGCACGATCGCATCGGGCGCCAGGGCGATCAGGGCGTCGCGATCGGTCGTGGCCCTGATGCCGAGCTCACGGCCCAGCTCGGCCAGCTCACCGGCGTCCCTGCCCTCCTTGGCGGACGTACTCGTCCAGACCCCGACCAGTTCGAGATCGGGGTGCGCGTCCACGCCGGCGATCGCGTGCCGCCCGATGGTGCCGGTCGACCAGACGACCACGCGCAACGGCTTCTCGGGGATGACCTGGCCCATGCGGGGAGACTAGAACAGGTTCTAGTTGTGCGCTAGCGGCTCCAACTCCACGCACCGCGTCCCCGAGTAGATCGTGGGCATGCACCGGTTGCAGTGGATGCAGGCGCCCGCGGCCTCACGACCTGCGATCAGCTCGTTGACCAGGGTCGGCTCGCGGAGCAGGGCTCGGCCCATCGCCACGAAGTCGAACCCGTGTGCCATGGCGCGCTCCATGGTGTCGCGGCGGTTGATGCCACCGAGCAGCATCAGCGGCATCGAGAGGCGCTCGCGGAACCGCAGGGCCTTGTCGAGGAAGTACGCCTCGTGGAACTCATACTCCTTCAGGAACCGCTTGCCCATCGGCGTACGCATTCCCCACCGCACCGGCGCCGGCATCACCGCGGCGAACTCGTGGATCGGGGCCTCTCCGCGGAAGAGGTACATCGGGTTCATCAGCGAACTGCCGCCGCTGAGCTGCAGCGCGTCGAGGGCACCATCGGCCTCGAGCATCGAGGTGACGTCGAGGCTCTCCTCCGTAGTCACGCCGCCGCGGAAACCGTCGCTCACACTGACCTTCGCCGTGACCGCAGCCGACGACCCGACCTCCTCGCGGACCGCCCGGGCGACCTGACGAGCGAG